>JANYGC010000092.1 GCA_025359425.1 Sphingomonadaceae bacterium | reverse complement strand
ACAGCCTGGGCGGGATCCCCGCCATGTTTATCGCGATGATCGTCTGCAGCCTGACCGCCGCCGTGTTTGCGCTCGCCGCCAAGGTGGGGCGCTGAGATGGCGTCTGGTTCAACCCAGGAGACCGAAAATGCCGATCGCCCCATCCAGCCTTGTTCATGTGGTCTACCGCACCCGGCGGTTTGAAGAGATGCTCGCCTGGTATGCCACCGTGTTCGGTGCGCGCATTCAGTACCGCAATCCGGCGCTCGCGTTTCTGACCTTTGATGATGAGCATCATCGCTTCGCCTTTGCCGATCTGGGCGTGATCCGCCCGGACGAGCATGACCGGGATGATCGCGGCATGATCGGGGTCGATCATGTGGCGTGGGAATATGGCTCGCTGCGCGACCTGCTGGAAAACTATGCCGAGCTGAAAGCCAAGGGCATTGCGCCTTATTGGGCCGTCAATCACGGCATGAGCGCGTCGCTGTATTATGCCGATCCTGATGGCAACCAGATGGAATTCACCGTCGATGCTTTCGCCACCAAGGCCGAGGCAAGTGCCTATTTCCACGGCAGCCAGATCGAGGAAAACCCGGTCGGCGTCGAATATGATCCCGACGATTGGCTCAGCCGGTTACGCGGCGGGCACGCCGAAGCGGAATTGCTGCCCATGGACAGCAAGGGTGCGGTCTCGCCGATCCGCGGTGCAATGATGACCGTGCCGTCATAACAGCCATTGTAACCACCGCCACCATCCCTCCGGCGCTGAGCGATGGCCGCTCGGTCTTCGGCCATCCCGGAGCCCTCGCCGACCTCCACCGAGATGTGGGAACGGTTTTCGTTGTACGGGATGCGCGCGCTGGTGGGTTGTTCACGCCGCCGAAAACCTCACATGTGGTAAGCTTGGGGAAGCTGCTGCTCTAGCATCGAGAGTCACCCGCCCGCTGCAACGACGAAGCGCGCGGGCAGGCCCTTGCCATGGCGCGGGGGAGTGGCCAACTGGGCCGGGCAATTGGAGCAGACCATGCACGAGCAATCGATCACAATCACCGCGCACAGTGAAATCGAGGTGGTTTCGCTCAACCGCCCCGAGCGGCTCAATGCGATGGACGAGCCGCTGATCGCCGCATTGCTCGATTATTTCACCGGGCTGCGCGAGCGGACCGAAGTGCGCGTGGTGGTGCTGCGCGCCGAGGGGCGAGCGTTCTGCGCCGGGCTCGATCTGGCCGGGTGGCCGCGCGATCCTGCGGCCGGCCCGGTCCACCAGGTGTGGCGCACCCAGCGCAAGATCGCGAGCGTGATGCAGGCGATGCGGCGCTGCCCGCAGCCGGTGATTGCAGTCGCGCAGGGGCCAGCCTGTGGCGGCGGGTTCTCGCTGCTGCTCGCCTCAGACGTGCGCTATGCCGCGCCCGACCTCAGGATGAACGCGGCCTACATCAAGATCGGGCTGGGCGGCTGCGACATGGGCGCAAGCTATTTCCTGCCGCGGCTGGTCGGGGCGTCAGTGGCGGCCGAATACCTGCTCACCGGCAAATTCATGACCGCCGACAAGGCGCTCGCTTGCGGGCTGGTCAGCGCGGTGGTGCCGGCGGACGACCTCCTCGATACCGCGCTGGCGCTTGCCGGAGAAATGCTGCTGACCTCGCCGATGGGGCTGCGGCTGACCAAGGATGCGCTCAATCTCAATATCGATGCGGGATCGATGGAGCACGCCTTTGCGCTCGAAGACCGCCAGCAGGTGCTGCTCTCGGGCACTGCGGATACGGTCGAGGCGCGAACCGCGTTCTTCGAGAAGCGTCCGCCGGTGTGGGGGGACCGCTAGGCCTGTTGCGCGCGCCCGCGTTCCATCACCGCGCGGCGGCGCTGCTCGACTTCGGCCCCGCTGACCGCCGCGTTGCGTGCCGAGCTGGACTGGTGTTCTAGCGTCAAAGCGTCGCCAAAGCTGGCCGCGTAGCCCCGGTCGATCAGCGCCTTGTAGGCCTGAATCATGTCTGGGTCGGTGCTCGCCATGTCGGCGACGAGCGCCATGGCGGCAGGGATCAATTCGTCCGCCGTAACCACGCGGTTGATGAGGCCCCATTCGCACGCGGTCTGCGCGTCGAGGAAGTTGCCGGTGAGCGACAGCTCCTTGGCGCGGCTAATTCCGATCGTGCGCGACAGCTTCTGCGACAGCCCCCAGCCGGGCATGATCCCGACCCGCGCGTGGGTATCGGCGAACCGGGCGTTTTCGGATCCGATCAACACGTCGCAGGCCAAGGCCAGCTCGAACCCGCCTGTGATCGCGACCCCGTTGATCGCGCCGACCACCGGCTTGCGGCACTGCTCGACCGCCTTGACCGGGTTGGCCGCGGGCTGGCTGGCATTGGCCGCGCCGAGTCCTTCGCTGCCCAATTCCTCGAGATCGAGCCCGGCGGTGAACGCGCGCGTGCCCGCACCGGTCAGCACCACCGCCCGCACCCGGTCATCGCGGTCGAGCGCGATCATCGCATCGGCCAGCGCGGCGCGCAAATCGCGTGACAGCGCGTTCATTGCCGACGGGCGATTGAGCGTGACCAGCGCGACCGGGCCGTGGCGTTCGACCGTGACTGTCTGCTCGGTGCTCACATCTTCCTCCGCGCGCTTTGTCCGTCGTCGATCCGGATAATTGCACCGGTAACGCATTCACTCGCCGGAGCGACCAGATAGAGCAGCGTCGAATCCATCTGTTCGGGCACCGGCACCCGTCTGCGCGGCAAATGCTCGGCAGGGTTTCCGCCCATCCGCTCAAACATTCCGTCGGTCATTTCGGAGACGAACATTCCCGGCGCGATGGCGTTGACGTTGATCCCGTAGTGCGCCCACTCGACGGCGAGTGCCTCGGTCATCCGCGCAATCGCGGTCTTGGTCACCGCGTAGAGCGCCGCACCGCCGCCATCATAGCGGTAATGCGCAACCGAGCTGATGTTGACGATCCGTCCGGGTTTTTCCGCCGCGATCAGCCGCCGCGCGACTTCGCAGGCGAGGATCCACGGGCCGCGCAGGTTGACCCCGAGCACTTGATCGATCAGCTCGGTCGACATTTTGTGGGCGCGCTGTGCGTCGGGGATCCCGGCGTTGTTGACGAGGATATCAACGGTCCCGAATGCGGCTTCGCCCGCCGCGACCGCCGCGACCATCGACGCGGCATCGGTTGCGTCCATTTGCACTGCCAGCGCCTTGCCGCCGCTCGCCTCGATCTTGGCGGCGAGGGCTTCGAGCCGGTCAAGCCGCCGCGCTGCCAGCACCACTGCCGCGCCTTGGGCGGCCAGCACCTCGGCAAAGCGCGCGCCAAGCCCAGATGAGGCGCCAGTGACGAGCGCCACCCGCCCGGTCAGGTCGGTAGAATTGTTGGGCAATGCATAGTCAGTCATTGTGCGGCCTCCACCACGTCGCGCAGACGATCCTTGCCGAAATAGAGTTCCTCGCCAAGCAAGAAGCTGGGGATGCCGAATACCTCGCGCGCCACGGCGGCTTCGGTGTTGGCGACCAGCCTGGCCTTGTTGTCGGCATCGGCAGAGCCGGCGACCAGCGCCTCCACCGGGAGCCCGGCCTCGGCCAGCAAACCCGCCCAGACTTCCGGGTCGGCCAGCGCCAGTCCGCGCTCCCACATCCCCGTCATCATCGCCTCGATATAGTCTTCGGCACAGCCCAATGCCTCGGCGGCGACCGCGCCGCGCATCAGCAGCAAGGTGTTGACCGGGAAGTTGGGGTTCATCGTAAAGTTGTTGATGTCGTGCCGCGCCATGAAGCGGTGCATCTCCAGCATATCGTAATCGCGCTTGGCCGCGATGTGCCCGTAGGCCTGCATCGGGCTCTGGTTGCCGGTGGCCTTGAAGATCCCGCCAAGCAGCACCGGAACATAGCGGAAGGTCACGGTGCCCATGTCCTCGATCGCGCGGTGGACCAGGTAGGCGTTGGGGCTGCCGAAGTCGTAGAGGAACTCGATCTCGCGGGTCATTACCAGGTCTCTCCAAAGGGCCGGATTTCCTGCTCGAAGGTCCAGGCGCTTTTCGGTTGGCTGTAGAGCGCCCAATAGGCCTCGGCGACGGCAGCGGGGGGCATCAGCAAGTCGGGCTGCGCGGCGAGCGCTTCGGCGCCGATCCGTTCGGTCACCCGGGCGCGGACCCATTCGGTATCGACCCCGGCATCGATCACCAGGTGCGCGACATGGATGCCCTGCGGCCACAATTCGCGCGCCGCCGATTGGGCCGTGGCGCGCAAGCCCGCCTTGGCCGCGGCGAAGGCAGCATAACCCGGATTGCCGCGCAGGCCCGCAGTGGCTCCGGTGACGAAGATCTTGCCTTGCCCGCGCGGCAGCATGATCCGCGCCGCTTCGCGCAGCGCGACGAACCCGGCGAAGCAGGCCATTTCCCAGACCTTGCGGAACACCCGGTCAGTGGTCTCGGTCAGCGGAAACTGGACGTTGGCGCCGACGTTGAACACCACCAGCGCGAGCGGCGCGATCGCCTCGGCTTCGGCGAGGAAGGCGGTCAGGTCCTCGGGCTCGCGCGCATCGAGCGAGCGCCCGGTCACCGCGCCGCCGAGCAGCGGCGCGAGCTTTTCGCCATTACGCCGCCCCGCGTGGACCGCGAACCCTTGCTCGGCAAACTTGCGCACAATTGCTGCACCAATGTGATCACCGGCACCAATCACTGCCACAGATTGGGTCGGGGTGCTCACTTGCGGTCCAATGCAATGACGGCGGCGGTCATCCGCGACAGGCAGACCAGCTTGCCCGCCTCGTCTTCGATCCGGATCGTCCAGACCTGCGTGGTGCGGCCAAGCGATTCAGGCCGCGCGGTGGCATAGACCCAGCCCGCATAGGCCGGGCGGATGTGGTTGGCGTTGATCTCCATGCCCACCGCGACGAACTTCGCGCGGTCGACGCAGTAGCCTGCCGCGACCGAAGCGACAGTTTCGGCCAGTGCCACCGAGGCCCCGCCGTGGAGCCGCTGGAACGGCTGCTGGGTGCGCTCATCCACCGGCATCCGAGCGCAGATCCAGTCATCGCCGCAGTCGGTGAATTCGATCCCGAGATGTCCGGGCAAGGCACCCAAGCCCAGCCCGGTCATCGGTGCGAGGTCGGGGCGGGTGCCGCCGAACCAGATCATTGCGTTGCTCATTCAAGGCCTCGTGGCGCGTGTCACCGAGCCTTTAAACTCATGCCGCTTCAGTCACCCGTTTGCTCGCCCGCACCCCGTCGTAGACGAACTCCGGCCCATTGAGATCAATCTGCGGCCAGGCTTCACGATCGTACCAATAGTCCTGGCTATCGCGCCATTCGATCCGGTCGATCCGCTTGGGCAGTTTGTCGAGATCGCGCTTGAGATAGTTAGGATTGAAGTTCTCTTCCTCGATCCACGGCAATTTCGGAAGGTGAGCGTCGGCTTCGGGAATGCGAACCTCGGCCTGTCTGGAGCCAATGGCGTCCATGTGATTGAGCAGACGGCAGACGAAATCACCGATCAGGTCGACCCGCAGCGTTGCCGACGAGCGGAAATAGACCATCAGCCACGCCACGTTCGGCACGTCCGAGAACATCATTCCGCGCCATGCAACCTTCTGCGAAAAGTCGACCGACTCGCCATCGACGCTGAATGCGATCCCGCCCATGACCTTGAGTCGGAAACCGGTCGCGGCGATAACGACATCCGCCGGGATGACCGTGCCGTCTTTTGTGACGATGCTGTCCGCGGTAAAGTGATCGATCTCGTCAGTCACCACGTCGACCTTGCCCGCGGCAATCGCCTCGAACATGTCGCCATCAGGCACCATCGCCATGCGCTGTTGCCAGACCCGATAACGCGGGGTGAAGTGCGGCTCGAATTCGAAATCCGCCCCGGCGTGGGCGCGGATCAGTTCCTTCAGTTCCTCGACCACGGCGTCGGGCTCGTCGATACAGCGCCGGGTCAGTTCGCGGAAGTCGTGACTGATCGATTCGCGCACGACGCGGTGGATCGTCTCCTCGTCGATCCCGATCAGATGCAGCCGGTCAGCCAGTTCGTTGGCGTTGGGCATGCACAGGAAATAGGTCGGCGACCGCTGCAGCATGGTCACCCTGGAGGCTTTTTCGGCCGCTGCAGGAATGATCGTTGCCGCCGTCGCGCCCGAGCCGATCACCACCACGCGTTTGCCGGTATAGTCGGTCTGCGGATCCCACAGCTGCGCATGGACCAGCAGCCCGCTGAACTGGTCGGCACCCGCCCAGTCAGGCGTGTAGGGGTTCTCGTGGTCGTAGTAGCCCTGGCACATCCACAGGAAGTTGCAGGTGAAATGCGCCGCGCTGCCGTCGCTGCGGGTTGCCTGCACCGACCAGAGGCCGGTTTCGCTCGACCATGATGCTGCGCCGATGCGGTGGCCGTAATTGATGTGGCGAGCCAGACCATATTCGTCGATCACTTCACTCATGTATTCGCGGATCGCTCCGCCGCTGGCAATCGGCGGACCAACCCAGGGCTTGAAGCGGTAGCCATAGGTATAAAGATCCGAGTCAGAGCGAATTCCCGGGTATTGATGGGTCGCCCAGGTGCCGCCGAAAGTGTCCTTCAGGTCAAGGATCGCATATGTCTTTTCAGGACACTGCTGGCGAAGATGCACGGCAGACCCGATCCCCGCCACGCCCGCGCCGACGATCAGCACGTCGAAATGGGTGGTGGCGGTCGACGCGGTAGGCTCTGCAACTGCGGTAGCGCTCATCGGCGAATCCTCTCCAGCTTTTTAACTGCGCGATTAAACCCCCAATTGCATGCTTTGGGAAGAGCGTAATTGATGCACCGTCAAACACCCGCCTGCCACTGCCGCACCGCGTCGAGCGGCCAGACCAGCATCAGCACGTTGAGCGTCAGATTGTCGCGGATCAGCGCCAGAGTGAACAGCTCGAACGCCAGCGCCAGCAGCACGCTGGCCCACCACGGCAGTTTGCTGGCGATCCAGAAGCCCAGCGCCATGAAGCCGATGTCGGACAGCGAATTCAACACGCTGTCGCCTTCGTAGCCGAAGCTGACCGTCACCGCGCGGTAACGGTCGATGATCAGCGGCGAATTTTCAAGCAGTTCCCAAAATCCTTCGAAAACGACTGCGATCGGCAAGGCCCAAGCTGCGGGCCTGCCCCCGAACCACTTCCAGCGCCGCCACAGCAGGTGCGCGAAGCCATAAAACAGCAGCCCATGGATGACATGGCTGAAGCTATACCAGTCGGCGATGTGCTGGCTGTTCTGGGCCGATTGCACCACGCCCCACCACAGCTTGACGCTGCCGCAGGCGCAGATCGGCACCCGGCCCATCGCCAGCAGCGTGGCCCCGATGGCGAGCCAGATGCCCACCGCGAGGATGAAGCCGCGGCGGCCTGGAAGCAGGCTGGTCAAGCGGGTTCGGCTTCCGGTGGAGCTGAGTCCCCCGGTCCCAGCGCGCGCTGCATGTAGAGCGTGTCGAGCCACCGGGCGTGCTTGCGGCCAATCGCTTCGAGCCGTCCCGCTTCGACAAACCCGCAGGCGGCATGGAGCCGCGCCGAGGCGATCTCGGCTCCGCCGATCACTGCAACCATCTGGCGAAAACCGGCGCGCTCCGCCGCCACGATCAGCAACGCCAGCAGGGCTCGCCCAATCCCTTCGCCGCGCCGGTCGTGACGGACGTAGATGCTGTTCTCGCACGCAAAGCGATAGGCTGCGCGGTCGCGAAACTGGCTGGCGTAGGCAAAGCCGATCACGCCGCCGCCGGGATCGCAAGCCACCAGCCACGGCCAGCCCGCGCCCAACACCTTGGCCATCCGCGCCGCCATTTCGGCTTCGTCGGGCGGTTCGATCTCATAGCTGGCGGTGCCGTGCAGCACATGATGCGCATAGATCGCGGCGTTCGCTGCGGCGTGATGCAGCCGGGCGGGGACGATCGTGAATTGCGGCGTGGCCATCGCTGCCGATCATGCCCCATTGCCGCACCTTCGCCAACACCGTTGCGCAATTGTCCCCGGCGCCTAAAATTGCCCGGTCATGCCCAGGAAAAAGATCACGCAAGCGTCCGCCGCCCCCGCCCGCAGCGTCTGCGTGATCGGTGCCGGGCTGGGCGGACTAGCGCTCGCGCTGCGGCTCCGGGCGCACGGGTTTGCGGTCACGCTGATCGAAGCGCAACCCAGCGCCGGCGGCATGATCCGCCGCCGCGATAGCGCTGGCTATGCGTTCGAAGAAGGACCGGGCGAACTGGGCGAGCTGGCGCCGTGGCACGATCTGGCTGCTGCTGCGGGCTGCGAGCTTGCCGATCTGGCGACTGTGCGCGAGATTACTCCAGCCAGCCGGTTCTACTGGCGCGACGCCGCTGCTTTCGACCTTAGCGCCGATCCCGCCGAGCAAGCCCGCCAGCTGGGCCGGATCGCGCCGCATGACATCGCCGGGTTCGAAGAGCTGCAGCGCTGGTACGTGGCAGCGCGCGTCGATGCCTGGCCGCGGCTCGCCGAAGCGCCACTGGAACGACCGGCCCAAAAGCTCGCCGCCGTGCCCGCAGTCTTGCGCAACCAGGGCTGGCGCAGCGCCTGGGGGCTGGTCTCGCACCTGATCGAAAGCGAACGGCTGCGCGAGGTGCTCAGCGCGCCCGCACTGCTGAGCGGGGCCAACCCGTTCGCGGCGAGCGCGCTCAGCCTGCTCGGCCAGCTCGCCCCGGGGCGCAGCGCCTGGTGGCCGAGCGGCGGGATGAGCGCGCTGATCGGCGCGCTGCTGGCCCGGTTTGAGGCGCTGGGCGGCACAGTCCGGCTGCACGATCCGGTGGTGCAGCTCGAGCTGATCGGCAACCGGGTCAGCGCGGTGGTCACGCAAAGTGGCTGGCGCGAGCATTTCGGCGCGGTCGCCAGCAATGCCGACGTGGTCCACACCTACCGCGACCTGCTGCGCCACAGTCCGCGCGGCGACAAGATGAGCAAGATCCTGGCGCGGCGGCGCTATGCCCCTTCGGCGGTCATCGTGCATTTCGCGCTGACCGGGACCTGGCCCGGAGTGCCGCACCGCGCGGTGCTGTTCGCCGCGCGCTTCAAGGAACTGCTCGGCGATATATTCGGCGCCGGAGTGCTGCCGCAGGACGGCCTGATCCTGCTCCATCACCCCAGCGTCACCGATCCGTCGCTCGCGCCCGAAGGCACCAGCCTGTTTCGCGCGACCATGCCGGTGGCGCATCTGGGCAAGCTGCCGGTCGACTGGGAGGCGCTCGCGCCGCTGGTCGCGGACCGTGTGCTGGGCGAGATCGGGCGGCGGCTGATCCCCGACATCCACGACCGGATCGTGGCGCGCGCCGTTACCACCCCGCGCGACCTCGCGCTCGATCTCGGCGCGCATTTCGGCAGCGGCTGGAGCCTTGAGGCGACTCCCTTTCAGGCCGGCCTCCAGCGTCCGCCGCACCGCGACCCCAAGCTCGCCAACTTCTATCTGGTCGGCGCCGCAACGCATCCGGGCGCAGGGGTTGCTGCGGTGCTGGCAGGTGCTAAGGCCGCCGCCAAGCTGATGATCCGGGAACATCCATGAAACGCCTTGCCGTCTATTGCGGGTCCGCCAGTCCGGCCGATCCGCGCTATCTCGAGCTTGCTCACACTGTCGGGGTCGAGCTGGCCAAGCGCGGGATCGGGGTGGTCTACGGCGGCGGTCGGCTCGGCTTGATGGGCGCGGTGGCGAAGGGCGCGCTCGAGCAGGGCGGCGAGGTGATCGGGGTGATCCCTGAAGCGCTCGCCGGAGCGGCCGGGCGCGGCGGCGAGGTGGCCAACCATGATTGCACGCAGCTTCACATTGTCGCCGACATGCACGAGCGCAAGGCCGCCTTCACCCGGCTGTCCGACGGATTTCTCACCATTCCGGGCGGCGTCGGCACGATGGACGAGTTGTGGGAGGCGGTCAGCTGGGCGCAGCTTGGCTATCACGCCAAGCCGGTCGGGCTGCTCAACGCCTTCGGGTTCTACGATCACCTGATCGCCTTCAATAGCCAGATGATCGCGACCGGGTTCGTGCGGCCCGCGCATCAGGGGATCATCATGGCCGAGAGCGAACTGGATCTGCTGCTCGCGCGGATGGCAGCGCACGAACCGCATACCCCGATATTCGCGATGAAATCATCCGAGCTTTGATTCGCCGCACTGCGCACGACATAGTGCGCCAAAGCCACACTTCTGCAACAATCGATTAGGTTACCGCCTGCAATCGTTGACTTGCGCATTGCAGCGCATAGCAAATGCGCCGCCGCAGTATGTCCGCAAAGGGAACTGGGGGGTAACCTAACACGGAGATTTCCATGCGAATGAACGCAAGCCGTCGCGGCCAGAAGGTTGCGCTCGCCGCAACCGTAGCCAGCCTCGCAATCTTTATGTCCGACCCGGCGCTGGCGCAGACCACCACAGCCGATACCACCGCTGCCGAGAGCAGCGATTCGATCGTCGTCATCGGCACCCGCCGGACCGATCGTTCGGTCACCGATTCAGCTTCGCCGATCGACGTCATCGGCGCGACCGAGCTTGGCGCGCAGCCGAGCGCCGACATGCTCGAAACGGTGCGGAACCTGGTTCCCTCGTTCTTCGTTGCCCAGAACACCATTTCCGACGCCTCGACCTTTGTCCGCCCGCCGTCGCTGCGCGGCTTGGGTGCCGACCAGATCCTGGTGATGATCAACGGCAAGCGCTACAACCGCGCGGCCCTCGTCCAGGTCTACACCGGCGGCGACACCGCACTGTCGTTCGGTAGCCAGGGTTCGGACATTTCCAATATTCCCTCGATCTCGATCAAGAACCTGCAGATCCTGCGCGACGGCGCAACCGCACAGTACGGTTCGGACGCAATCGGCGGCGTGATCAACTATCAGATCCGTGACGATGCCGGGTTCGAAATGCAGGCGGTGTACGGCCAGAACTACGAAGGCGACGGCGATCGCAAGCAGGTTGCCGGTTATGCCGGGTTCAAGCTCGGCGATCGCGGGTTCATCTCGCTCTCGGGCGAATATTACGACCAGGACGGCACCAGCCGCGGTGCCACCCGGCCGATCGCGCTTGAACTGGCGCGGACCCAGCCCGGCGTTGTCAGCCGCATCCCGAACTATCCGGGTCCGGCGCAGATCTGGGGCACCTCGCCCGGCGACGGCTGGAAGGCATTTGCCAACGCCGCGTTCGACATCGGCGATACCAGCCAGGTCTATGCGACCTTCAACGCGGCTGAAACCCACGCCAACCAGAGCTTCAACTACCGGCCGCCGATTTCCGCTCCGGTTCCGCTCGCGGTCAATAACGGCACCGGCACCCCGGCATTCGCTTCGCCGGGCCGCAACGGGTCGTTCAACACGATCTTCCTGACCCCGTGCCCGACCGGCAATGTGACTTGCCCCGCGGGCGGCTTCGTCAACGACACCAACACCTTCAACTTCACCTCGATTTATCCGGGCGGCTTCACTCCGCGCTTCCAGGGCGACGTCAAGCAGATGTACGGGACCGCCGGGTTCAAGGGCAAGCTCGATAGCGGCTTCACCTACGACCTGTCGGGCACGATCGCGAAAAACACGCTGTCGCTGTCGATGACCCAGTCGCTCAGTGCATCGTACGGGCCGCAAAGCCAGACCAGCTTCAAGTTCGGCGACCTGATCCAGCGCGAACAGAACGTCAATCTCGACATGACCTATCCGGTCGAGGTTGGGTTCGCCAGCCCGATCACCTTGTCGGGCGGCGCCGAATACCGCCGCGAGGAATACGAAAAGACCGTCGGCGACCTGCAGTCCTACGGTGCGGGGCCCTATGCCCGTCAGCCGCTCTACAACCTCGTCTCGCCGGGGGTTTATACCCCTGCACTCGATAGTTCGCTCGCTCAGATCGTCGCAACCAAATCGCCAGCGGCGAGCGGTTACGGCGGGACCAGCCCGACCTTCGCCGGCAAAAACGCACAGTCGAGCTATGGCGGTTACGTCGGGGCCGAAGCAGACATCACCAAGCAGCTGACGATGGGCGTCGCCGGACGGTGGGAACATTACGACACCTTCGGCAGCGCCTTTGTCTGGAAGGCGAATGCGCTGTTCCGGGTCACCGACGCGTTCTCGGTGCGCGGCACGGTCGGTACGGGTTTCCATGCTCCCTCGCCGGGGCAGAACAACACCCAGATCGTCACCACCAACTTCCGCAGCGGCAACCAGGTCCAGACCGGCACCTATCCGGTGACCAGTTCGATCGCGCAGTTCTATGGCGCGACCGATCTCAAGCCTGAACGGTCGACCAACTATGGTGCGGGCTTCATCATCAAGCCCAGCGGCGCGTTCACGCTGACGGTCGATGGCTATATCATCAACGTGCGCAACCGCATCGGCATCTCGCAGACCTTTACTGTGACCGCAGCCAATCTGGCGGCGCTGCCGGCGCTGTCGGCGGTGGGGGTTGGCGGCGACGTCAACTTCTTCACCAACGGCTTCGATACCCGGACCAAGGGGATCGACGCGGTGGCGAGCTATCGCACCCGGTTGATGGACGGCCCGCTCAATCTGACGTTGGCTTACGCCTATAACGAGAGCGAGGTTACCAAGTTCAATCCCTCGGTGATCAGTGCGGACCAGCGCTTCAACATCGCCAACCTGCCGCCGCGGCACCGCATCAACACCTCGGCCAACTGGCAGCTCGGCGATTTCCAGATGAACGCACGGGTCAACTACTACAGCTCGTGGGCCAACCAGCTCGAGTATCCGGGCCAGCGGTTCGGCGACAAGGCCACCGCCGATCTCGACCTGAGCTATACCTTCATGGATCACTTCACCCTGACGGTCGGGGCGAGCAACATCTTCGACACCTATCCCGACCGGATCGCGCCGAGCACGACCAACCCGATCTACGCGCTGACGGGAAGCCTCGCCGACGGCCAGGTCTATCCCCGTTCGGGTGGACCGTTCGGCATGAACGGCGGGTTCTACTACGCCCGGATCCGCATCAAGTATTGATCGCATCGGTCCGGATCCGGACCAAGAAATTTGGGCGGGGGAGCTGCGGCTTCCCTGCCCTTTTCTTTTGTGGCAGGCTTCGAACCAGATGACCTTACCCAGGATCGTCATTGCGAAGAGCGCAGCGACGAAGCAATCCAGAGCGTCACGCGCTGGACCCTGGATTGCTTCGCTCCGCTCGCAATGACGAAGTGGGGTGGTGCGCTTTGGTTTGAAACGGGGGAATTGATTCATGCGCGTATTAAAGGTCATGGCGGCAACGCTGGTCTCGCTGGCGCTGGTCGGTTCGTCGGTTCAGGCGGCGACCCCGGCACCGGTCGCGGCGCAGCACGGCATGGTCGTCTCAGCGCACCGGCTGGCGAGCAAAGCCGGGGTCGATGTGCTCAAAAGCGGCGGCAACGCGGTCGATGCCGCGGTGGCGGTGGCCTATGCGCTGGCGGTGACCTTCCCCGAGGCGGGCAACATCGGCGGCGGCGGGTTCATGACGATCCGGCTGGCGAGCGGACAGACCACTTTCATCGATTTCCGCGAAACCGCCCCCGCCGCCGCAACCGCGACGATGTTTCAGGATGCGGCGGGCAACGTCGTCCCGCTGCGCTCGACCCGCGGCTACCTCGCCGCTGGGATTCCCGGCACGGTCGCCGGGCTTGAACTCGCGCGCACCCGGTACGGCACCCGCGCCCGCGCGCCGCTGATGGCCGCCGCGATTGCGCTCGCGGGCAAAGGCTTCGTGCTCGATCAGGGCGATGCCGATTTCCTCGCCGAAGGGGCCGAAGACTTCGCCAAGGACCCCGCCAGCGCCGCCATATTCCTCAACCATGGCAAGCCGTGGCAGGCCGGGCAGCGCTGGGTCCAGGCCGATCTTGGCCGCACGCTTCGGGCGATTGCCATCGGCGGCAATACCGCCTTCTACAACGGCCCGATCGCCGTGAAGATCGCTGCCGCCAGCGCAGCGCATGGCGGGATCATGACCACCGCCGATTTCGCCGCCTACAAAGCGGTGGAACGCAAGCCGGTCGAGTGCGATTACCGCGGCTATCACATCGTCTCTGCGCCGCCGCCCAGTTCGGGCGGGATCGTGATCTGCGAAACGCTGGGCATCCTGTCGGGTTATCCGATGGGCCAGCTGGGCTTCCATTCCGCGCAGGGCGTGCACTACACCGCCGAAGCGTTGCGCCGCGCGTTCCACGACCGCAACATGAACCTGGGCGATCCCGATTTCGTCCGCGCCGATGTGAGCAAGTTCATCAGCGCCGCTTATACCGACGAGCAACGCGCCGGGATTTCCGCCGACAAAGCCACCCCCTCATCGAGCCTGCCCGGCCCCGGCGCGGGCAAGGAAGGCCAGAGCACCACGCACTTCTCGATCGTCGATGCGGCGGGCAACGCAGTGTCGCTGACTTACACCCTCAACGACTGGTTCGGCGCGCGGGTGACCGCGCCGGGCACCGGTATCCTGCTCAACGACGAGATGGACGATTTCTCCGCCAAGCCCGGCTTTCCCAACATGTACGGGCTGGTCGAGGGGACCAACAATGCGATCGCCCCGGGCAAGCGGCCCTTGTCTTCGATGAGCCCGACCATCGTCACCCGCAATGGCCAGCTGACGATGGTGCTCGGCACCCCGGGCGGCAGCCACATCCCGACCGGCGTGCTGCAAGTGCTGATGGGGGTGATCGACTACGACATGACCCTGACCGAAGCGATCAATGCCCCGCGCATCCACGCGCAATGGCTGCCCGATGTGATCTACTACGAGAAGGATGCGCTGAGCGCCGACACGATGGCGGTGCTGACCGCCAAGGGCCACAAGCTCGAGGCGATGACCTACTGGAACCAGATTGCGGCGATTCTGGTCGGCGGGCCAGCGCTGAACACCAAGCCCAACGCGGCGACCGGCAACAAGGCGCGGCTGTTCGGTGCGATTGACCCGCGTCTGCCGGTGGGCAACGCGCTTGGTTACTAGGTAGTGCGCCTATTGATCGGCGAAGCATCGCCCACTAGGGCCACCACTATGCAAAGCTATCCCGCTCCCGCGCTCGCCCGCGTCACCGAAATGGCCCATGCAGCCGCCGCCGATCCGGCGCGCGCGGTGTCGTTTCAGGGCGCGCCGGGATGCAACGGTCACCGCGCCGCGCTCGAATGGGATCCCGCTTGCCTGCCGCTGCCGTGCTTCAGTTTCGAAGACGCGCTCGACGCGGTCAAGGACGGGCGCGCCGGGCACGCGATCATTCCGATCGAAAACTCGCAGCACGGCCGCGTCGCCGATATCCATTTCCTGCTGCCCGAGAGCGACCTCAACATCGTCGGCGAGCACTTCATGCCGATCCACCACGCCTTGATGGCGCTGGGTGACGGCCCCTTCACCGCCGCTTATTCGCACCCGCAAGCGCTCGGCCAATCGCGCTTTTTCCTGCGGACACGGGGCATGGTCCCGATGTCTTACGCCGACACCGCGGGGGCCGCTGCCTATGTGGCGGAACTCGGCGATCCCAGCGTAGCGGCGATTGCGCCGAAAATCGCGGCCGAGCTCTACGGGCTCAAGGTGATCGCCGAGAATGTCGAAGATGCGGCCGACAACATGACCCGCTTCGTGGTGCTGGCGCGCGATGCTCGCGATCCAGCCAGCCTTGGCGCGCGACCCATGATGACCACCTTCGTGTTCGAGGTGAAAAACGTCCCCGCCGCGCTCTACAAGGCGATGGGCGGGTTCGCCACCAACGGGGTCAACATGACCAAGTTGGAAAGCTATCAAAAGGGCGCGAGCTTTTCCGCCACCACCTTCTACGCCGATATCGTCGGCGCGCCGGGCGACCCGGCGGTCGACCGCGCGCTTGAGGAACTGGCGTTCCACTGCAAGGAACTGCGCGTGCTGGGCACCTACCCCCAGGAACGCCCACGCGGGTAACAGTTGCCGAAAATCCACATCGTCATCCCGGCGAAGGCCGGGATGACGAGTGGCTCAGATATAGCGCACTGTACCCAACAGTTGCAGCCTTGGAAGTTTCTCCTGCTTGCCCCGAAAGTTTCGCCGTGCCACCTGTGGCGCAGTGGCCGGACAGGAAATTCAGGGGGCGCAATCGGCGCAGGATGCAGCGGCAGCGTGGGCCCGCGTCCACGCCAATCCCGATATCCAGTTCGCGCCGATCGAGGTTGCGGTCAAACCGCCCAAGGATCCCGACTGGCTGATCGCGCTGTTGAAATTCTTCCGCTCGATATTCGAACCGATCGGCCGCGCGCTCGGGCTGTCGTGGCCGGTGCTGCAATGGCTGCTGATCGGTCTGGCGGTGGTGCTCGCGTTTTACGCGGTGTGGCGGCTGAGCGAACCGCTGCGGCTCGGCTGGCAGCGCAAGCAGGTGGCGGCCAGCGCCGAGGCCGAGTGGACGCCCGATCAGGCCGAGGCGCTCGCCTTGCTCGAGGATGCCGACGCCCTGGCGCGCGACGGCCGCTATGACGAGGCGGCGCATTTGCTGCTGCGCCGTTCGGTCCAGCAGATCGCGGCGGCGCGGCCCGACTGGATCGGCCGCGCCAGCACCGCACGCGAAATCGGCGCATTGCCCGCGCTGCCCGACCGCGCCCGCAGCACCTTTGCCCAGATTGCCGGGCTGGTCGAACGCAGCCTGTTCGCGCTGCGCAGTCTGAGCGCAGAGGACTGGCAGGCCGCGCGCGGCGCCTATGCCGAGTTTGCGCTTGAGCGTCTGCCCACGTGAGCGGTGGCCGCGCCAGCCCGTTTTCGCCGCGAGTCGCGCTCGGCCTCGTACTGGGCGGGGCGCTGGCGTTCATGGCGCTGCTCTGGGCGGTCGGCAGTGGGATGGCCGATCCGCAGCCTCAGCCGAGCGGGGCGCACGCCGCGGGCAAGGGTTTGACCGGCTTTGGCGCGCTGTCCGATTACCTCAAGGCGCGCGATTTCGAGGTCAGTCAAAGCCGCACCCGCGCGCCGCACCAGCGCGGCGGGTTGCTGGTGCTGACCCCGCTGCACCAGACCAAGTCCGCCGATCTAGCCCGCGCCATCGCCGATCACCGCCGCTACGGCCCGACCCTGCTGATCATGCCCAAATGGCTCGCAGTGCCGCTGCCGCCGGGTTCGGTTGCGCTCAATCCCAAGATCCACCCCGGCTTCGTCAAGCTGCTTCAGGCAGCGGCGCCGGAATGGAAAGGGTTTCACGACGAGGTCAGCGTCGATCTGTCCCCGCTGGGTGGCAGCGCGGCAAGCCAGCGCTGGCACATGGACGGTATCGATGGTCCGATGCCCGATCCCGCCACGGTCGTTTCGGGCAAAGGCGGGCAGCTCGTGCCGCTGGTTACCGCCAGCAGCGATGCGCGGATGCTCGCTGGGTACTTCGCCGATGGCGGGCGCTATCCAGCGCTTGAAGCCCACGCCCTCGCACCCGATCCGGTGCCAGACGACGAGGGAGAGATTACCGCCGAAGGCGACGTGCCAAATGCCGAAGGCGCAGCTCCGCCGGCCCGCTTTCCGCTGATCGTGGTGTTCGATCCCGATCTGCTCAACAATTACGGAATGGCCAGCCAGGCCAATGCCATGCTGGCCGAGCGGGTCGTCCGGGCCGCGCTGAATGGCGGCGACAAGCAGGTCGTGTTTGACCTGACCCTGGCCGGTTACGGCCGCTCGCAAAGCCTGCTCGAACTCGCGTTCACCCCGCCGTTCCTCGCCGCGACGCTGTGCCTGCTGCTCGCCGCAGCGGTCGCCTTGTGGCGGGCCTACCACCGCTTTGGGCCGCCGTTGCTGGCCGCCCGCTCGATCGCCTTTGGCAAGCGCGCGCTGGTCGCCAATGCCGCCGGGCTGCTGCGCCGGGCCAAGCGCCTGCACCTGCTCGGCGGGCCTTACGCCGATGCCGCGCGCGAGCGGCTGGTCAAGGCGCTGGCGCTGCCCGCATGGCTTGAGCCGCAGGCCGCCGAAGCTGCGATCGACCGCGCGCTGGCGGCCCGCGCGCCCGAGGCGGAAACCTTCTCTGCCGCCACCGCCAACTTGCGCGCGGCACAGCGCCCCCGCGACATGTTGCGCGCTGCACAGCGTTTGAATTCACTCGAAAGGATCCTGCTGCGATGACCGTCCCCGCCCTGACTTTACCCGAGGTCAGCCGCCTCGCGGCGCAGATCCGCGGCCAGATCGCCAAGGCAGTGGTCGGCCAGACCGAGACGATCGACGCGCTGCTGGTGGCGCTGCTGGCGCAGGGCCACGTCCTGCTCGAAGGCCCGCCCGGCACCGCCAAGACCTTCATGGCGCAGTGCTTTGCCGCCAGTCTGGGTCTGCAATTCGGGCGGATCCAGTTCACCCCCGATCTGATGCCGGGCGACATCCTGGGGTCGAACCTGTTCAACTTCCAGACCAGCCAGTTCACCCTGACGCGCGGGCCGATCTTCTGCGAGCTGCTGCTTGGCGACGAGATCAACCGCACCCCGCCCAAGACCCAGGCCGCGCTGCTCGAGGCGATGCAGGAACGCCGGGTGACGCTCGACGGGACCGCGCACAGCCTGCCGGTCAACTTCATGGTGGTGGCAACGCAGAACCCGATCGAGAGCCAGGGGGTCTATCCGCTGCCCGAAGCCCAGCTCGACCGGTTCCTGTTCAAGCTCTTGGTCGCTTACCCGAGCGCCGCCGAAGAAGCGAAGATCGTCAGCACCTTCGGCGAGCGCGCCGGGCCGAGCCGCGCCGCCGACATGGGCGTCGAAGCGGTGGCCGATGCCGCGACGATCGCGGCGGCTGCAGCGGCGGTCAAAACCGTCACCCTGTCAGACAGCGTCACCGACTACATCGTCCGGCTGATCCGCGCGACCCGCGAAAGCGCCGACCTGTCGGCCGGGGCGAGCCCGCGCGCCGCGGTGCTGCTGGCCAATGCCGCGCGCGCCCGCGCCGCGCTGGAGGCGCGCGATTATGTGCTGCCCGACGACGTCAAGGCCCTCGCCGCCTCGGTCCTGCGCCACCGCCTGCTGCTCTCGCCTGCTGCCGAGATCGAGGGCAAGCAGGTCGAGGCGCTGGTCGCCGCGCTGGTCGAAGCGACCGAGGCACCGCGGTGATTCTGGGGCCGAACCTCAGGTCCTCTCCGTTTTTGCGCAGCACAAACGGGGAGGTGGCAGTGCGAAGCACTGACGGAGGGGTCTCGATGCTCGCACAGCTACCCCTCCGTCAGTCGCAAGAGCGACTGCCACCTCCCCATTTGGCGACGCAAAATGGAGAGGATCTTTAGGTGCCGAACCGCTCCTTCCCCGTCCCCACCGGCCGCGCCGCGCTGCTGGTCGCCGCTGCGGCTCCGGCGGCGCTGCTGCTCGCGGTGCTGGTTCCGGGGAGCTGGGCCGCCGCGCCCTTGTTCGGCACGCTGGTGCTGGCGCTGGTCGCGCTCGACGCGCTGCTCGCCGGGCGCGCCAAGGCGATCGACCTCACCGCGCTGCCCGATGCCGAAGTGGGCGAACCAGGCTGGCTCAACGTCCTGGCGAGTTTCGGCGGCGGCTGGCGCAGCCGGGTCGATTGCGCGCTGGCCAGCGATGCCCGGTTGCTGCCCGGCGGCACCGGCCATGCTGCACTGATCCGTGAAAATGCAACCGACTGGCAGGCGCGGTTCGAATTCCGCCCTAGCCGCCGCGGCACCGCCGAAATCGAGGAGCTGTGGCTGCGCTGGACCGGACCGCTGGGGCTCGGCGCGCGGCAATTGCGCCGCGCGGTCGATCGCCACATCCGGGTCTGGCCCAACATCGCCCCGGTCCGCTCGCCCGCCTTGCAGGCCTTCCTGCGCGATGCCCAGTTCGGGCTGATCGCCCGGCGCATTCGCGGCGAGGGGACCATGTTCGAGGCCTTGAGCGAGTTCCAGCCCGGGATGGACAAGCGCCGGATCGACTGGAAAGCGAGCGCCCGCCACGCGCACCTCTACGCCAAGGAATACGAGGCCGAGCGCAACAACCAGATCGTCTTCGCGTTCGATTGCGGGCAAGCGATGTGCGAGCCGGTCGCGGGGCTCCCCCGGATCGACCGCGCGGTCACCGCCGCGCTGACCACCGCTTACGTCGCGCTCAAAGGGGGTGACCGGGTCGCGCTGTTCGGGTTTGCCGCGCGGCCCGAGCTGTTCACGCCGTTCGTGGGCGATGCCCGCCAGTTCAAGCGGCTGCAAGTGGCCGCAGCGGGCCTCGACTACCACGCGCAGGAGCCCAATTTCACCCTCGCGCTGGCAACGCTCGCCGCCCGGCTGCAGCGGCGCAGCATGATCGTGGTGTTCTCCGACTTCACCGACCCGACCAGCGCACAGCTGATGATCGAGAGCGTCGGCCGGCTGACCAAGCGCCACCTGGTGCTGTTCGTGACCATGCACGACGAGGAACTGGGCGGGATTGCAACGGCCCCGCCCGACGACATGCAGCGCCTCGCCATGGCAGTCAGCGCCGATGCCCTGTTGCGGCAGCGCGCGCTGGTGCTCTCGCAACTGCGGTCGCGCAGGGTCGATGTGATCGAGGCGCCGTATGAGGCGATCGGCAACCGGCTGATTGACGCCTACCTCAAGATCAAGCGCCGGGGTGCGATCGGATGAAGGGGTTGGCAACCTTGTCCCTTCCCGCTTGCGGGAGGGGTTTGCGAGACTTGGCGACGCAGAAGCCTAGTCGCAGCGGGGTGGGCCTTTCGGCCCAGCGCGACCATCGGGCCGCGCGCCCACCCCTAACCCCTCCCGCAGGCGGGAGGGGGATTACGTAATGGCGATATTCTCCCGTCTGACCGGCAAACAGGCCCGCGCCGAGGCTGCGATCGAGGCTGCGGCGCTGCGCTCCGACCGCTTTCGCCAGGAACGCGAGGGCGACTGGCGGCGCTTGGAAGCGGTGGTCACGCGGATGGAAGCGGGGCGGCTGCGCAAGATTTCCGATGCCGATGTGCTCGAACTGCCGGTGCTCTACCGCACCGTCGCCTCAAGCCTGTCGGTCGCGCGCGAAACCTCGCTCGACGCGGCAACGCTGGCCTATCTCGAGGCATTGGTGCAGCGCGCGTGGTTCCTGGTTTACGGCCCGCGCACCACGCTGTGGTCGTGGCTGGCACGGTTCTTTGGCGGCGAGTGGAGCCGGGCGGTGCGCTCGATCTGGCCCGAGCTGCTGGTTGCGCTCGCGCTGATGGTCGCCGGCACGGTGATCGGCTGGCAGCTCTGCGCCGCCGATCCCGACTGGTTCTATGCGATGATGCCAGGCCAGCCGGGCGATCTGCGCGTGCCCGGCGCGAGCCACGCGGTGCTCAAAGGAACGCTGTTCGGCAAGCAGGGCCAGGACGGGCTCAGCGTGTTCGCCGCCTATCTGTTCAGCCACAACGCCGGGGTCGCGATCCTGTGCTTTGCGCTGGGCTTTGCCTTCGGCATCCCGCCGGTGCTGCTGCTGATCCAGAACACCACGATGCTCGGCGCGATGCTGTGGCTCTATCACGGCCAGGGGCTGACCCTCGATGTGGTCGGGTGGCTATCGATCCACGGCACCACCGAGCTGCTGGCAATCCTGCTGGCGGGTGGCGCGGGGCTGCATATCGGCCGTTCGATGGCCTTCCCCGGGACCCGCTCGGTGCTCGACGCCGCGGCTGCTGCGGGGCAACGCACCGCCACGGTGATGGCCGGGGTGGTGCTGATGCTGGTCGCTGCGGGCATGCTCGAAGGGCTCGGGCGGCAACTGATCGACAGCACCCCGGCGCGGCTTGCGGTCGGTTACGGCATGCTCGCGTTCTGGCTCGCCTATTTCTTCCTGCTGCGCCGCGTGCCCGCCGGGAGCGAGACCGAGTGAAGTCCGCGCCCGCCACGCCCAAACGCAGCGACCGCCGCCGCATGCTGATCACGCCCGAGGGGATCGCGCTGCCGGTCACGCTGGCCAGCCGCGGCACGCGCTTTGGCGCGCTGCTGATCGACCTCACGATCATCGTCGTCGCCATGATCGTCAGCGCCTTCGGGCTCTACTACGCCGCCTCCAAAATCATGCAAATGAACGGGCAAAGCCTCGAAAAGTCCGATCCGACCATGCCCGGTGCGGTCCAGTTTGCGCTGATCGTCTACATCGCGCTGCTGTTCCTGCTGCGCCACGCCTACTTCCTGTACTTCGAGCTGGGACCGCGCGGCGCGACCCCGGGCAAGCGGATGACCGGGGTGCGGGTCGCGGCGCGCGACGGCGGGCGCCTGACCACCGAGATGGTGCTGGCGCGCAACCTGCTGCGCGATGTCGAGATCAGCTTGCCGATCGTCGCGGTGTTTTCGCTGATCGGCGGCGGGCTGGCCGAATGGGCGGCGCTCGGCTGGCTCGCGGTATTTGCGCTGTTCCCGCTGTTCAACCGCGACCGGCTGCGCGCGGGCGATCTGGTCGCGGGCAGCTGGGTGGTCGAGGCTCCCCGGCTCAAGCTCGCCGACGCGCTGAGCACCGGGCAAACCGCCGCGAGCGGAACCAGCCAGGCGACCGGCGCCTCGTACAAGTTCGGCGAGGAGGAGCTGGCGATCTACGGCGAGTTCGAATTGCAGACGCTCGAACGCGTGCTGCGCGAAAACCGCACCGAGGCAATGGCGGCGGTGCACGAGGCAATCTGCCGCAAGATCGGCTGGAACCCCGGCGCGGGCGATGAACGCGCCTTCCTCGAAGCCTATTACACCCAGCTCCGCGCCCGGCTCGAAGGCGGGATGCGGATGGGCCAGCGCAAGGCCGACAAGCATGGCTGAGCCGGCCAACTACCAGATCCGCGATGACGACCTGACCGGTCCCGAAGTGGCCGCGCTGTTGCAACTACACCTGGCTGAAATGCACCAATGGTCGCCGCCCGACAGTGTGCACGCGATGCCGATCGAACGGCTGCGGCAGCCCGACGTGACGTTCTACACGGCCTGGCACGGCGACCGGCTGGCCGCGTGCGGGGCGCTCAAGCAGCTGGACCCCGGCCACGGCGAACTCAAGTCGATGCGCGCGCATCCCGACTTTCGCGGGCGCGGTGCGGGCAAGGCGGTGCTCGCGCATCTGCTCGCCGAAGCCCGCGCGCGCGGCTATGCCCGGGTCAGCCTCGAGACCGGGCAGCCCGACACCTACCTCCCCGCGCGGCGGCTGTATGAGAGTAATGGGTTTGCCGAATGCCCACCATTTGGCGATTACCGCGCCGACGGCTTTTCGATCTGCATGACGAGGGAACTATGAGCGACCTGACCCTGCGCCCCGCCACCACGGCCGACTTGCCCGCGCTGTCGCGGCTTGCCACGGCAGCCTTCGTCGCCAAGTTCGGCGAACTCTACAGCCCCGCCGATCTTGCCACGTTCCTGTCAGAATCGCTCTCGGAAGCCGCCTTCGCAGCCGACCTCGCCAATCCGCTGCGTCCGGTCCAGCTGGCCGAGCGCGAGGGCCAGCTGCTCGCCTTCGCCAAGCTGGGGCTGACCTGCGGCTTTCCCGAATACGCGCGCGGCACCAACGCGATGGAACTGAAGCAGCTCTACACCGCGCCCGCTGCGATCGGCGGCGGGATCGGCTCGGCGCTGATGGACTGGGCGATGGCGACCCTCGCCGCGCGCGGGGCCGATGAGGTGCAGCTGTCGGTCTATTCGGAGAACCCCGGCGCGCACCGCTTCTACGAACGGTATGGGTTTGAAAAGGTCGCGGATATTACCTTCAAGGTGGGCGAGCAGCTCGATCCTGAATTCCTGTACGCGCGGCTGCTCTAGCCCTCGCGCACACCGAGCAAGGCCGAGACATAGTTGATCGGCGCGTGATCCGTACCGTCGCGTAGCGGAACATTGCCCGGCAAGCCGCGATAGCGTTGGTTGTATTCGGCCCGCGCGGCCGCGATGTCGGCAGCGATGTCGGCATGGTCGTCGCGCTGGCCAAAGCGGTCGAGGTAGCGCGGCGGCGCCACGTGGTGATAGCCCAGCCAGCCGAACGGGATACGCGTGACGAAGTCGGCGCACTGGCGGTAGCGGCGCACGTTGCGTCCGGCGAAGAGCGCAGCAAAAGCCGCATTGCCGACCAGCGGCGAGCCGAAGGTTACGAGTTCTGCGGCGGGATGATCGGTGGCAAACAGCGTGGCCAACGCCGCGCCGAGGCTGTGTCCGGTCGTGATAATGCGGCGCGGTGCCAGCCTGGCGATCAGGCCGGACAACGCTTGGCGGACATTGTTGGCGTCTGGGCTGGTGCGGCGATTGTCATAGGCCCGGCGGAAGCCGCGGTGGACCCAAGCCTTGCCCGATCACGGCCGGCGCAAGAACAGGGCATCGCTGATCACATCGCGGCGTACGGCCGATTCGGTCCCGCGAAACACGACGTAGGCGGTGTGTTGCGGATCGAGCGCGACGAAAGCCTGGGTATCGCGCTGACGGTCCTCGATCAGGTGCGTCGGCGACAGCCCCAGCCCGGCCAGCCCCCGCTCGAGCCGCGCCAGCTGATCGGGTGCGAACGAATAGTAGGCCAGACGCGCCAGTTCGGCGCACAGCGTGTCGTCTTGCCCTGCGAACAGTTCGGGACCAAGCGGATCGCGCAATTGCGGGCGCAGCAGCGCGTCAAGCGTCGGATCGTATTGCATGGCAGTTCCCCCGCGAGCAAAGCTGCCTGCACAAGATCATCATGTCCAGACCATTTGCCCGCAGGCGGCGCGCGCCCTATAGGCAGCGCCATGTCCTCGATCCGTCCCTGGCGCGATATTGCGCGCCGTCAATCTCGCCAGATCATGGTCGGCACTGTGCCGGTTGGCGGCGATGCGCCGATCACGGTGCAGACCATGACCAACACGCTGACCAGCGATGCCGCGGCAACGATCGACCAGATCCGCCGCTGCGAGGATGCCGGAGCGGACCTGATTCGCGTCTCGTGCCCGGACATCGAAAGCACTGCGGCGTTGGGCAAAATCGTCCGCGCGGCGCGGGTCCCGCTGATCGCCGACATCCATTTCCACTACAAGCGCGCGCTCGAAGCGGCTGACGCGGGCGCGGCGTGCCTGCGGATCAATCCTGGCAATATCGGCAGCAGCGAGCGGGTCGCCGAAGTGATCCGCGCGGCCAAGGCCAACGGCTGCGCGATCCGCATCGGGGTCAACGCGGGGAGCCTCGAGAGGGACCTGCTCGAAAAGTACGGTGAGCCTTGCCCCGAAGCTTTGGTCGAATCGGCGCTCGATCATATCAAGCTGCTGCAGGACCACGATTTCCACGAATACAAGGTCGCGGTGAAGGCGAGCGACGTGTTCCTCGCGGTCGCGGCTTACGTGCAGCTCGCCGAAACGGTCGATTGCCCGCTGCATCTGGGCATCACCGAGGCCGGCGGGCTGATCGGCGGCACGGCTAAATCGAGCATCGGCATGGGCAACCTGCTGTGGGCCGGGATCGGCGACACGATCCGCGTCTCGCTCTCGGCCGAGCCCGAGGAAGAAGTGCGGGTCGGCTACGAAATCCTCAAATCGCTCGGGCTGCGCACCCGCGGTGTGCGGGTGGTCTCCTGCCCAAGTTGCGCACGGCAAGGCTTCGACGTGATCCGCACCGTCCAGGCATTGGAAGACGCGCTGAGCCACATCAAGACCCCGATGAGCCTGTCGGTGCTCGGCTGCGTGGTCAACGGCCCCGGCGAAGCGCGTGAAACCGACATCGGCATCACCGGCGGCGGCAACGGCAAGCACATGGTCTACCTCTCGGGCGTGACCGATCACCACGTCCAGGACGCGGACATGATCGGGCATATCGTGGCATTGGTCGAAGCCAAGGCGGCCGAGATCGACGCCGGGGCTTCGGTCAGCATGGACGTGACGCACGGCAAGGCCGCCTAAGCATTCGGTAACCTCGCTCCGCTACACCCGTTCCCGCAATGATCCGGGTTTACATCATAGCCTTGGCGGCGGTGGGCATCATGTGCCTGGGCGCGGTGTTCATGGTGCCGGGTGCGCCAAGCGCGCCGAGTGCGCCAGTGGCTGTCGCCAGCGGCAAGCCTGCCGCCAAGGCCGAAACCGACGCGCTGCTGCTCCGCCGCGACCGCTCGGGGCAGTTCCATCTCGACGCCAGCGTCAACGGCAATTCGGTGACCTTTCTGGTCGATACCGGCGCGGACGTGCTCGCGCTGACCGAGGACGAGGCGGCCAACCTCAATCTCAACCTGTCGCCCAGCGATTTCGAGCCGGTCATGCAGACCGCCTCCGGGGTCGGCTACGGCGCGCCGGTAACGCTCGACGAAATCGAGGTGGCCGGGATGACGCTGCGCAATGTCGATGCGGTGGTGGTCCAGGGGCTGTCGGTCAATCTGCTCGGCCAGTCGGTGCTGCGCAAGCTCGGCGGGGTCGAACTCAAGGGCGACACCATGGTGATCCGCTCGCACTGAACCAGTTTGCGCTGACAGGCATGGCGCAATCGATTAGGACGCGCGGTATGACCGCTCAGCGCCACGGCCTGCCCCCGCTGCATCTGCTGCTCGCGCTCGCGGTGACGGCGGTGTGGGGGTCCAACTTCGTGATCATCAAGTTCGCGCTGATCCACCTGCCGCCACTCACCCTCGCGCTGCTGCGGTTCACCCTCGCTTGGTTCCCGCTTGCGCTGTTTGTGCCGCGTCCTGCCGTGCCGTGGCGCAACCTGGCGGCGTACGGAGTTTTGATCGGTGCCGGACAGTTCGGGTTGCTGTTCACCGCGATGCGTGCCGATATCACCCCCGGGCTGGCGTCGTTGGTGGTGCAGGCGCAGGCGTTCTTCACCATCGGGCTGGCGGTGTGGCTCAGCGGCGAGAAAGTCGCGCGGCACCAGATCGCCGCATTGCTGCTGGCCTCTGCCGGGATTGCGTTGATTGCGTTGCACACCGATGCCAACGCCACGCCGCTCGGGCTGTTTCTGGTGCTCTGCGCGGCGGCGAGCTGGGCCGGGGGCAACATGGTCGCGCGCGCAGCGGTGCGCGTCAACATGCTCCACTATGTCGTCTGGTCGAGCCTGTTCGCCATTCCGCCGCTGCTGCTCTTCGCGCTCGCCTTCGAAGGCTGGCCGTCGATGACAGCCGGGGTTGAGGCCGCCGACGCCAAGACCTGGGGCGCGGTGGTGTGGCAATCGGTGGGCAACACGATGTTTGGCTACGGAGTGTGGGGCTGGCTGCTGGCGCGGCATTCGGCGGGCAGCGTCGCGCCGCTGTCGCTGCTGGTCCCGGTGTTTGGCCTCGCGACTTCGGCGCTGGTACTGGGCGAACCGCTCCAGCAGTGGAAGCTCGCGGCCTTTGCCCTGGTCATGGCCGGGCTTGCCGTGGGGGTGCTATGGCCGCGTTTTGCCGCTAGGGCGCGGGCATGACCATTTCGATCCGCTGCGCCGCCCCCGCCGACCTCCCGCTGATCGGCCAGCTGATCCGCGATCTCGCCGTCTATGAGAAGCTCGCGCACGAAGTCCGTTTCGACGAAGCGGTGCTGGGCGAGAAACTGTTCGGCGTTAATGGTGGTCATGGCCCCTACGCCGAAGTCGTGATCGGCGAGCTCGATGGCGCAGCGCAGGGCTTCGCGCTGTTCTTCCACAATTTCTCGACCTTCGAGGGCCGCCCGGGGATCTACCTCGAAGACCTTTACGTGCGTGAAGCGGCGCGTGGCAGCGGGCTCGGCAAGGCCTTGCTCGCGCATCTCGCCGCGCTCGCGGTGGCGCGCGACTGCGCCCGGCTCGAATGGTCGGTGCTCGACTGGAACGAACCCGCGATCGGCTTCTACCGCCTGCTCGGCGCGCGCACGATGGACGAATGGACCGGGATGCGGCTCGTCGGCGCGGCACTCGCGGCTTTGGGCCAAACCGCGCAATTGGGCGCAAGCCAGCCGTGATCCGGCGATTTTGGCTGGATTGCCGTTCAGCACTTGGTTATCCTGAGGGGCTATGGTGGGGTTTATGAACCGTCGGGACCTGATTCTGGGTGGATTGGCCGGTGCTGCAGCACTGGCTGCGCCGGCGCGCGCGCTCGCCCGGCTCGGTCAGACGGGTCCGCTCGGCGACGAATTCGACAAGACTTTCGGGACTTTACCCAGCGCGCCCGCGCCGCCGCCGGTGCCCGCGCTGCCGACCATCGTAGTGCCCAATCCAGCTTATGACCGCAAGGTTCTGACCATCGCCGCGCGCGAGGCCGAGCGGGCCGGAGCAAAACTGTGGCGCAAGGACATCGTCGGGATCGCCGATTTTGCGCGCCCGTCCACCCTCCCCCGGCTGCATTTCGCCAATCTTGAGAACGGCACGGTGCGCTCGTTCCTGGTTGCGCACGGGCGCGGTTCGGACCCCGAGCACAGCGGATTCCTGCGCAGCTTTTCCAACCAGAACGGCTCCGAAGCCACTTCGCGCGGCGCTTATCTGACCGCCGAATGGTACTCCGGCAAATACGGCACCTCGATCCGGCTGGTCGGCATGGACGGCGACAATTCGGCCGCGCTCGAACGCGCGATCGTGATGCACCCAGCGGCCTATGCCACCGAAGAGCACATCATGCGGTTCGGCAAACTCGGCCGCTCCGAGGGCTGTTTCGCGATGAGCCCGGACCAGTTCAACGAGGCGCTATGGCACCTTTCGGGCGGGCGCCTGCTGTACGCTGACCGGATTGGCGACGCTTGAACGTTGCTCCCGGCCAGACCCGTTCGCGCCGGATCATGCTGGTGATCGGCGTGGTTGCGCTGATCCTGCTGCTGGGTCCGTGGGCCTGGCGGACTTGGCAGGAAAGCCATCTTACCCAGGGCAAGGTCAAGGTGTTCGAAGCGAGCTCGGCCCGGCCGTCGCTCGACCTTGCGATGTGCCTGATGAAGCACGAACCCGGCAAGCTGGCGCTCGGCATTTCGAGCGAGAACCATTTCACCGATCCCGGGCGCGGACTGGTGGTCGAGATCGCGGCCAAAGAAGCGCGCCGCGACATCACCGCCTGGCTGCCGCAAGGCGCGATCCTCCAGCCCGGCGAGAGCGCGCAACTGACCGCCTGCGCCGCAGGCTGACGGTTGCGCGTTACAGCGGATTATCCAGCTTGATCACCTTCTCGGTGCTCTGCCGCTGACCGGTCCAAGCTTTGCGCGGGGCGGCGAACGCAGCCAGCACTGCGCCATCGCGGCTGTACAGGTCGGGGAAGGTCCCCATCTTGCCGTTGATGTCGCTCGCCATGGTGAAGTACATGATATAAACCGGGAATGTCTTGGTCATCGGGACGCGGGTGTACTTACCCGATTTGACGATCTCGACCGCGTCGCTCGACTTCATCCCGGCTCCGAGGATCGCCATGGTGATCCCCAGTTCAGCCGCGCGCTCGGTCCGCACGCAGCCGTGGCTTAAGGCACGGTTCGGCTGGTTGAACAGCCCGCGCGCGGGGGTGTCGTGGATGAAGATCGCATGCTCGTTGGGCATGTCGAGCTTGATCATACCGAGCGAATTGTTCGGTCCGGGCTGCTGGACGACGGTGATCATGCCGTTCTTGGCGCGGGTCACCTTGTAGCCCTGGCGCAGCGCGCTGGCCGGGTTGCCGATCAGCTGGGCGCCCAGCCCTTCACCCTTCACGATCGATTGCGGTACGGTCCAGGTCGGGTTGAACACCACCCCCTGCACCACTGTGGCGAGTTGCGGGGTGGCGGTCTTGCCGACCTTGCCGACGATGGTCTTGTACGAGCGGATGATCGAGTTATCGACCGTCAGTCGCAGCTGGAATTCGGGCACGTTGGTCAGCAGGTAATACTTGCCGAGCTCGCGCGGCAGCCAGCGCCAGCGGTCCATGTTGATCCGGATCAGGTTGCGCTTGGCCTTGTCGCTGGCCGGAGTCACCGCCAGCAGCCCCTTGAGCTCGCCGTAATCGGGCACGGTTGGCTGAAGCCCCTCGATCACCCCGGCGACATCGTGCGATTGCAACGCCCGCGCCATCAGCGCCGAAGTCGGGTTGGCATCGATATCGGTATCGACCACGAACCACTGCTGCCGCGCATCGAACCGCGTGCGGCCGTCGCGCATGTCTTCGGCGAGCCAGGCGAACGACTTGCTGGCCTGCGCGCTGAGCGCGGCCGGATCGCCCGCAGCGATCGCGCTGCGCAGCTTTCCGGGCTGGTAATCGGCCGGGATCAAGCCGTCGGCGTCGATCCCCTCGATCACTCCGAGCAAGGCCTGGGCATCGCTGGGCGACCAATTGACCACCGGCTCGTCGAGCGGGACCTGCGGCACGATCTTGGGCGCAGTGGTATCAGGAGCGATGGTCGGCACCGCGCTTGGCGTGGGATTAGGCGCAGGCAGGATGCTCTGCGGCTGCGCTGCGGCGAGCGCCATCGCCGAGGTAAACAGCCCGGCCAGCGCCAGTCCCCGGCCCAGCGCCTGTACCCGCTTGCTGGCCCGCATTGTCTTCGCCGCCGTCATTTCAAGAACTCCTGCAAATTCGCTGGCGGGCATCGCCTGCCCGCGCGCGCGTCGCTGCGCGCATCGTTGGAACAATATTGCCCGTTTCGGTGCCACGCTTCAAGCACTGCCGGTCCATTGCCACAGCGAACCTGAACAATTCCCCGACAAGTGACAACTTCGCCACCCGCACCGCAGTTTATGGCACCATCAGGACTCGGTCATCAGCGCAACATCTGCACCGGCATTGCGGTGAAGCCGTGGAGGAACGGGCTGGCGAGCCGGGTGGGCGCGCCTTGCGGTACGACGGTGATGCCGCGGTTGACCACTTCCTCGATCACGCAGGCCAGCTGCGCCTCGGCCAGCTTGGCCCCGACGCAGCGATGGATGCCGTGGCCGAAGCCAAGATGACGCCGCGCGTTGTCGCGCCCGACGTCGAACTGCTCGGCATCCTTGAACACCGCCTCGTCGCGGTTCGCCGATATGTACCACATGACGATCTTCTCGCCCTTGGCGATGGCCTGTCCGCCCAGCTCGGTATCGGCAAGCGCGGTACGGCGCATGTGAGTCACCGGGCTTTGCCAGCGGACGATCTCCTGCGCCGCATTGGGGATCAACGACGGGTCGGCGCGGAGCCGGGCCAGTTGCTCCGGATAGCGATCGAACGCCTCGATCAGGGCCGACATCGAATTGCGCGTGGTGTCATTCCCGCCGACAATCAGCAGCGCAATGTTGGCGATCCGCTCCATCGGCTCCATGTGACCCATCGCGTCAGAATGGACCATGCGGCTAAGCAGGTCGTCGCTGGGCGGCTTGCCCCGCCGGTCTTCCAGTTCGCGGTCGAACCGCGCCAGCATCCCGGTCATCTGGACGAGGAATTCGGCGCGGTAATCGTCGTTGAGGTTGTCCGCCGAAACCCCGCTGGCCCAGTCGGACCAGCGCTTGATGTCGCGCCATTCATCGAACGGCATGTCGAACAGGATGCACAGCATACCCAGTGTCTGGGGGATCGAAACCCGCTCGACCCAGTCGAAGGACTCGCCCACCGGCAGGCCGTCGAACAGCCGCCTGGTCTGCTCGCGGACCTGCGCAACAAGTTTGAGCATCTGGCTGGGCGAGAAGGCCGGGGCGATCACCTTGCGCTGCGCGGTGTGGATCGGCGGGTCCTGCGCGATAAAATTGGGAAAGCCCTCGCCGTTGACCGCTTCGGCGATGGTGATGTTGCCCAGGTCCCAGCGCGACGACCACACCTCGGGATGGAGTTCGACCTCCTGGATCAGGCCGTGCGTGACCACCGACCAATAGGCCCCGAACGGGCTTTCCGGGCACCAGCTGACCGGCATTTCGGCGCGCAATTTGGCGAAGGGCTCGCGCCAGCTATCCTCGACGTAAAGCGCGTTCGCGCTCACATCGACCGGGTTGATCGCGCGTTCTGCTAGTGTTGCCATGGTCATGCTTCCTCGAGTTCGCGGGACTGCACCGGCAGGCGGTTCCCCGCCGCCGCCGCGCGCTTCGCGCCCTTCGCCAGTTCCTTCGTCAAGGCCCGCACATAGTGATCGAAATCGAGCTGGATCGTGTGGCGCCGCGCGGCATAATACTGGCCGGTGTAATAGTCTTCATCGGCCTTGATGAGCTGCACCATCTCCTCGGCCGGCGGCGGCAGATAGGCCCCGGTCAGATAGGCCGCGACCAGCTTGCTCTGCTGCTCGGCAAAGTTGACCAGTGTCGGCAGCGGCTGGGCCAGCCCGAGGTAGAACAGGTCGGGCACGCCGGGTTTCATGATCCGCTTGTACAGCGGCGGCGGGCGGTTATCGGCGTCGGCGATCAGGCCGGGGTCGCTGAAAAACGGGAACTTGATATCGTAACCGGTCGCCCAGACGATCACATCGAGCTGTTCGCGGCTGCCGTCGGTGAAGACCACCCCGTCGCCGTCGAGCCGCTCGATCCCCGGTTTCATCGCGATATCGCCCGATCCCGCGCGGACCAGGAATTCGCCCGAGACGGTGCCGTGGCTTTCGAACGGGCCGATTGTGGGCTCGGGCAAGCCGTAATCGCTCATCTTGCCAACCAGCCCCTTGATCATCCGCGCGCCGAGCCACTGCTTGAGCGATTTGGGCAGCCACGCCGGGGCGGGGTTCTTGTCGAGCGGCTGGCCCTTGTAATACTTGGGAAAAATCCACACCCCGTGGCGCGCCGAAACGAACAGCCGCGACGCGATCGGCCGCTGCGCCAGCTCGCTCGCGACGTCCATCGCGCTGTTGCCCATGCCGACCACCAGGACCCGCTTGCCGATGCAATCGACCGGCTCGAACGGCGAGCGATAGTTGTGCGAATGGAGCTGCGCGCCGGTGAACTCGCCCGGATATTCCGGGATCCGCGCCGCCCAGTGATGCCCGTTGGCGACGCACAGCGCATCGTATTGCGTCACCTCACCTGACGACAATTCGACTTCCCAGCCGCCGCTCGCCTGCCGTTCGGCCCGTTCGACCCGGGTGTTGAAGGTGATGCTTTCGCGCAGGCCGAAGTGATCGACGTAATCGTGGAAGTACTGAAGCAATTGCGCATGGTGCGGGTAATCGGGCCAGCCGGCCGGGACCGGATAGTCCTCGAACGCCAGGCGCCACTTCGAGGTATCGATGTGCAGGCTCTGATAGCAGGCCGACTTGCCGTTGGGATTGCCGTAGTACCAGTTGCCGCCGATGTTGTCCGAAGCCTCGAACACATCGAACGGAATGCCGTAGTCCTTGAGCCGCTTGGCGGTGGTGAAGCCGCTGCACCCCGCACCGATGATGCAGACCTTGGGCAATCTCGCAGTCACGGCCATTGCAAAGCTCTCCCTCACCCCGCCTGTTCGGTGCCCGGGGAGTATGTTTAATCGTCCGGTTAATGTCCAGCGCTCTCGCACACCAGCGATGACGAATAGGGCACAAGCAGCGCTGCGGCCCGGCTCCACTCACCCCGCGGCCAGATGTCCTGCGCTTGCCCGGCAGGCAGGATCACCGGCATCGAAAAGCAGCCGATCTCGCGCAGCAGCGCGTTCGGCTCGCAGGTGAGCAGCGCGAAGCTGGGCACTTCGCTGTCCTTCCACACCCCCGCGAAGGCGAACAGCGGCTGATCGGTGCAGCCGAGCCAGTGCGCGCGGCGCTTGCCGGTCTGGGGATCCTTGTGGCCCCATTCCATGAACGCGGTGGCGGGGACCAGGCAGCGGAACTCGCTGTTGCGCAAGTTTCCGATCCAGAACGGACTGTCAGGATTGCGCACAGAGAGCACGCCATTGCGCGCATCCACAGGCATACCCGGCGGCGGTACGCCCCACAGCCGCGGGATCATCCTGAGCGGCTGCCCCGCCCGCCCCGGCCCGGCCATCGCCTCACGCCCGGCGGTCAGCACCGGGGCGAACTGGCCAGGGCCGATGTGTCCGCCGCGCCACGGGTCGGAGCCAGCAGCGGCGCCGAACCGGGCCGCGACTTCGGGCGCGGCGCAATCGAGGCGGTAGAGCACGGTCATGGCTTGCGCCTGTGGCTCAGATCGCGTTGAGCGGCAACTTCAGGTAGCGCTGGCCGCCATTGCTGGGCGGCGGCAGCTGCCCGGCGCGAATATTGACCTGCAGCGACGGCAGGATCAGCTGCGGTGCCTCCAGCGTTGCATCGCGCGCCTGGCGCATAGCGACAAAGTCTGCTTCGCTGACCCCATCATGCACATGGACATTGGCGCGGTGCTGTTCGGCAACAGTGCTTTTCCAGGCGAAGTCGCTGCGCCCCGCAGGCAGGTAATCGTGGCCGACGAAAATCTGCGTTTCGGGCGGCAAGGCCAGCAGCTTGCGGATCGAGCCATACAGCGTCGCCGCGCTGCCGCCGGGAAAGTCGCAGCGCGCGGTGCCATAGTCGGGCATGAACAAAGTATCGCCGACGAAGGCCGCATCGCCGATAAGATAGCTCACGCAAGCCGGGGTGTGCCCCGGCGTATGCAGCACGCGGAATTCCAGCTCGCCAAGCGGCAGGCGATCGCCTTCGGCAACGAGCCGGTCGAACTGGTTGCCGTCGGGCACCACGTCATCGGTTTCGAACAGCTTTGCAAAGATCGACTGCACATCGACGATCTGCGCGCCGATCACGACCGGGGCCCCGGTTCGTTCGCGCAGGTAATGCGCCGCCGACAGGTGATCGGCATGCGCGTGGGTTTCAAGAATCCACGCCAGTTCGAGTTCTTTGTCGGCCAGATGGGCCAGCAGCAGGTCGGCCGAACGGGTTGCGGTGCGCGCATTGTGCGCGGTGAAATCAAGCACCGGATCGATGATTGCGGCCTGCCCCGTATGCGGATCGGACACAACGTAGCTGACGGTGTGAGTCGCGGGATCGAAGAATGCGGCAACGGTGGGAACGGCAGTCATGGGGACTCTCCTTCGCGCTATATATAAGGTCTTGCTAATTTAGAATCAATGCATATAATAAATCCATGTTCGACCTCACCCGCTTCGATCCCGCCCTGTTTGCCGAAAGCGCCGGACGCGCCGCCGCGTTGCTGCGCATGCTCGGCAACGAAAAGCGCCTGATGATCCTGTGCCAGCTGGCCGAAGGCGAAGTGTCGGTCGGCCAGATCCAGGCGCGGATCGATTTGTCGCAATCGGCGCTGTCGCAGCACTTGGCGGTGCTGCGTGAAAGCGGGATCGTTGCCACCCGGCGTGAGGCTCAGTCAATCCATTACCGCATCGCCGACCACGCCGCCTTGCGCGTGATCCAGACCCTCGCCGAACTGTACTGCCCCTCTGAAGTCAGGAATTCATGATGACAGCCAAGCTCTCCCCGCTCAGCCCCGCCGAAGTAAACGCTCGCCTTGTTGCCGGCCAGGCCGTGCTGGTCGATATCCGCGAAGCCGACGAATTTGCCCGCAGCCATGTGGCCGGGGCCTTGTCGCGCCCGCTCTCGCTGTGGGAGCAGGCGCACCTTTCGATCGCGCCCGGTGGTGACGTAATATTCACCTGCCGTTCGGGCGCGCGCACCAGCGGCGCGTGCGACCGGCTTGCTGCGCGGGTCGAAGGCAGCGCCTATGTCCTTGACGGCGGAATCGATGGCTGGGCGCGGTCGGGCCTGCCGCTCGAAGTCAACCGCAAGGCCCCGATGGAGATCATGCGTCAGGTGCAGATTGCGGCGGGACTGTTGGTGCTGGTCGGGGTTCTGCTCGGATTCACGGTTTCGGCCGCCTGGTTCGGCATGGCCGCCTTCGTCGGCGCAGGGCTGACCTTTGCGGGCCTCTCGGGCTTTTGCGGCATGGCGAAGCTGCTCATGCTGATGCCTTGGAACCGGCAGGGGGCGGCCTAAGATGCGCGCGCTGGCAATCCGGGGCTGGGAAGCCCTCCGCGATCTCGATAACCGGCTGTGGCTGCCGGGCTGGCTGACCCGCCATGTCGACCTGATTTTCCGGGTCACGCTGAGCCTGATCTTCATCATCGGCGGGCTCGGGCATTTCTTCGGCCTGCAGGGGATGCTCGAGCGGATCAAGGAATCGCCCTGGCGCGACCAGGTGGAGATGATTGGCGATCCCACCTGGCTACTGTGGCTGAGCGGGGCGGCATTCGTCGTCTTCGGGTTGCTGCTGATGCTGGGACGATTGCGCCGCCTTTCCGCGCTGATCCTGTTTGTGACACTGATTCCCGTTACCCTGGCGATCCACATCGCCCCGGGCCATGCCGGGCCGCTGTTCAAGAATGTCGCGATTCTCGGTGCCTTGCTGCTCGTCTATGCGCGCGGCACTGTAATCCGTTGACTACGTTGCTTCTCGCTGCGCTTGGCGGTGCGCTGATCGGGCTGCTGCTGACCCTGTTCGGCGGCGGCGGCTCGGTATTGGCGACGCCGTGGCTGGTTTACGTGGTCGGGGTGGTCGATGCCCATGCTGCTATCGGCACTTCCGCAGCAGCGGTGGCGGTCAACGCGATGACCGGGCTTGCCGCGCAGGCCAAGGCCGGGCGGGTCAAGTGGCCCTGCGCCAGTGTCTTCGCCGCGGCGGGGCTCATGGGTGCGCTGCTCGGGGCGCATCTGGCCCAGCAGGTTTCGGGCGCGGCGCTGCTCAAATGGTTTGCCGTGGCGATGATCGTCATCGCCGCTTCGATGCTGGTCCCGCGCAAAAACGAGGGCGATCCGGGCGTGCGCATCACCTGGCCGATCGTGCTGCGGCTCGCGCCCTTGGGACTTGCCGCAGGCCTCGCCGCGGGGTTCTTCGGCATCGGCGGCGGTTTCCTGATCGCGCCCGGGCTGATGGCCGCCAGCGGCATGACCCTCGCCCACGCCGGCGCCTCCTCGCTCGTCTCGGTGGCGCTGTTCGGCAGCGCGACGAGCATCAGTTATGCCGCGGCAGGCAAGGTCATCTGGCCGCTGTTCGGCGCGCTGATCGCGGGCGGAGCAATTGGCACGATCATCGCGCTTCCGCTCGTTCGCCGGCTAGAAGGCCGCGCAGTTTTGGCCCGGCGGCTGTTCGCGGCGCTGGTCGTTGCCGTCGCGCTCTATATCCTGCTGCGCTGATCTGCGAGGGGTCAGCCGCGCCAGCCGGGACCTTTGACGAACCGCCCCGCTCGCGCGCCGGTATGTTCACCGCCGCGCAGCACCGCTTGCCCGCCAACCAGCACATCGGACACGCCCGTGGCATACTGGTGCGGCTTATCGAAGGTCGCGCGGTCGGTGATTTTCGCGGGATCGAAGACCACCACGTCGGCGAGGTAATTGGCGGCCAGCCTGCCCCGTCCGCTGAGGCCAAGCTGCTGGATCGGGAGCGAGGTGAGGCGGCGGATGCCCTCGGCCAGTGAAATCACTTTCTCATCGCGCACGTAACGCCCAAGAAACCGGGCAAAGTTGCCGTAAGCGCGCGGATGCGTGCTCTTGAGCAGGAACCGGCCTTCGGGCGCCATGCTGGCTGAATCCGATCCCAACATGGTCCACGGCCACGCGATGTTCTTTTTGAGGTTGTCCTCGCTCATCAGGAAATAGGCAGTGTCGACCCGGCTGCCATCCTCGATCACCAGGTCAATGATGGTGTCCTCGGGGCTGGTGCCGCGCATCTTTGCGACTTGCGCCAGAGTCTTGCCGGTCAGCGGCTTGAGCGCCGGATTGTTGAAACCGATCAGTAGAATATTGTCCGGGGTCCCGGCGGCCTGCGCGAGGTTTTCCCAGCCGACCGCCTTACCCCGCATTTCACCGAGCACGCGCGCGCGGATCGCCGGGTCCCTCAGCCGTTCGATCCACTTGTCACGGCCGCCTTGCTGCACCCACAGCGGCATCGCCGCGTCGAGCCCGGTTGCCCCGGCGGTGTAGGTGTAGATGTTGGCGGACACGTCTATCCCGGCCTTGCGCGCGGCGTTCATTTTGGCGAGCCCGGCATCGGCCTTGCCCCAGTTGGCCTGGCCCGCCGGCTTCATGTGGTACATCTGGACCCGCGCCTTGCTGCGCCGCCCGATTTCGAGCAATTCGTCGATCGCCTCGAGATAGCGGTCGCCCTCGCTGCGCATGTGGCTGATGTAGCCGCCGCCGAACTCCGCCGCGGCGGAGGTGAGCGCGGCCAGCTCGTCGGTGCCCGCGAAATTGTCGGGCGCGTAGATCAGCGATGACCCGATGCCGAGCGCCCCGGCGCGCATTTCGGAGCGGACCAGATCCTGCATCCGGTGCAGCTGTTCAGGGCTGGCGCGGACATCGTCGTAACCGACTTCATGCGCCCGCAAGGTTCCCGCGCCGATGAACGAGGCGACGTTGCAGCTGATCCCCTTGCGCTCGAGAAAGCCGAGGTAATCGACGAGCGAGGTCCAGGTCACCGGATAGTGGATATCGCCCTGCTCGCGTACCGCGCGCGCCTTCATCTCGGCGCTGAGCGGCCCCATCGAGGTGCCCTCGCCCATCACTTCGAGCGTCACGCCCTGACGGATATCGCCTTGCGAGCGGCCGTCCTCGATCAGGCTTTCGTTCGACCAGCTCAGCATGTTGACGAACCCGGGGGCAACCGCCTGCCCGCGCGCGTCGATTTCAAGCGCGCCGCGCGCCCGCCCCAGGTTGCCGATCGCCGCGATCCGGTCGCCCGCGATGCCAAGATCGGCTGCCCGCGGCGCATTGCCGAGCCCGTCGAACACCATGCCCCCGCGCACGATCACGTCGTAGCGCCCGGACTTGCGTGCCCAGGCGACCTGGGGGGTGAAGGCGGCGGCGGCGAGCCCGGCAACGAAGCCGCGGCGAGTCGTGGTGATGGTCATGGACTGGACTGTCCGGCAGGCCTGCCCTATTGTCCAGCCATCCCCGGGGAGTCGTGTGACTGAGAGGGGCTGGTAACGCAGTCCGACCCGTTGAACCTGAACCCGTTAGCACGGGCGGAGGGAGTGGTTGGTCGTTCCGCCAATGCTCCCGTTCCGCCTACAGGAGCGCATATGGCCGACATCAATTCCAAGCTCGAAATCGGCGTCACCACCGGGCCCATCCGGGGCAGCCGCAAGGTCCATGTCGGGCCCTTGGGCGTAAAAATGCGCGCGATCGATCTGGAGCCAAGCTCGGGCGAGCCGCCGCTCAACGTCTATGACACCTCGGGCCCCTACACCGATCCGGCGGTAACGATCGACATTACCAAGGGCCTGACTGAACTGCGCGCCAGCTGGATCCGCGATCGCGGCGACGTGGAAGAAGTGACCCAGCGCGAAGTCCGCCCCGAAGACAATGGCCAGCTGGGCCCGGACCGTTCGGGCGGGGTCCCCGCGTTCCCCAACGTCCGCCGCACGGTGCTGCGCGCCAAACCGGGGCAGAACGTCAGCCAGATGCACTACGCCCGCCAAGGCATCATCACGCCGGAGATGGAATACGTCGCCACCCGCGAGAACATCGGCCGCGCGGCGCTCGCGGGCCACATCCGTGACGGGCAGGACTGGGGCGCAAGCATCCCCGATTTCGTCACGCCGGAATTCGTCCGCGATGAAGTGGCGCGCGGCCGCGCGATCATCCCGAGCAACATCAACCACCCCGAAAGCGAGCCAATGGCGATCGGGCGCAACTTCCTGGTCAAGATCAACGCCAACATCGGCAATTCCGCAGTCGCCAGCGACGTTGCGGCCGAGGTTGACAAGATGGTCTGGTCGATCCGCTGGGGCGCCGACACGGTGATGGACCTCTCCACCGGGCGCAACATCCATGACACCCGCGAATGGATCGTGCGCAACAGCCCCGTCCCGATCGGCACCGTGCCGATCTACCAGGCGCTCGAAAAGGTCGGCGGGGTGGCCGAAGACCTGACCTGGGAAGTGTACCGCGACACTTTGATCGAACAGGCGGAGCAAGGCGTCGATTACTTCACGATCCACGCCGGGGTGCGGCTCGCCTACATCCCGATGACCGCCAAGCGCGTCACCGGGATCGTCTCGCGCGGCGGCTCGATCATGGCCAAATGGTGCCTCAGCCATCACAAGGAAAGCTTCCTCTACGAACGCTTCGACGAGATTACCGAGATCTGCCAGGCCTATGACATCGCCTATTCGCTGGGCGATGGGCTGCGCCCCGGCAGCATCGCCGACGCCAACGACGAAGCCCAATTTGCCGAGCTTTACACGCTGGGCGAGCTGACCAAGCGCGCCTGGGCGAGCGACGTGCAGGTGATGATCGAAGGCCCCGGCCACGTGCCGCTGCACAAGATCAAGGAGAACATGGACAAGCAATTGGCGGTGTGCGGGGAAGCGCCGTTCTACACGCTCGGGCCGCTCGTCACCGACATTGCGCCGGGGTACGATCACATCACCAGCGGGATCGGCGCGGCGATGATCGGCTGGTTTGGCACCGCGATGCTGTGCTACGTGACGCCGAAAGAACACCTCGGCCTGCCCGACCGCGACGACGTGAAAGTCGGCGTGATCACCTACAAGCTAGCCGCCCACGCCGCCGATTTGGCGAAGGGGCACCCGGCGGCCAAACTGCGCGACGATGCCCTGAGCCGCGCGCGGTTCGACTTCCGCTGGCGCGACCAGTTCAACCTGTCGCTCGATCCGGACACCGCCGAGCAATACCACGACCAGACGCTCCCCGCAGAAGGCGCCAAGACCGCGCACTTCTGCTCCATGTGCGGGCCCAAGTTCTGCTCGATGCAGATCAGCCAGGAAGTGCGCGCGTTCGCGAAAAAGCAGAACCAGGACAGCGACGCGTTTATCGCCGCCATTCCTCCCCTCCCGCAGGCGGGAGGGGCCGGGGGTGGGTCTGTCGCCGAAGCCGAAGCCAAAAAAGGCATGGCGGAGATGAGCCGCGTCTACAACGAAGGCGGGCGCGAACTGTACATCGGCGCTGGCGACCGCGAGCACGACTGAACCAAACCCGAGCCATCGCGGATTGCCATCGCGCCGCACCCGGCTTACGTTACATGTCACGGAGACAGCCAATGGGCGTGCACGAAAACCTGACCGGTGCGCAGCGCGCGGCCCGCTACCGCGCCGCCAAGCGCGCGCAGGGGCTGCGGCTCAAGCAGTTCTGGGTGCCCGATCTGCGCGATCCCAAGGTGCGCGATCAATTCCGCCGCGAAGGTGCTGAGATTAACCGCCGCGATGATGCGGATGATGTGATGGCCTTTATCGAATCCGCGCAGGAAGACATCTGGGCCAATGAGCCGGACTATGACTGGGGTCCGGGCGGACCACCCGAAGGCCCTTGATCCACCCCATGAAGCGCGGTGAAGTCTGGACTCAATCGGGCGGCCCCGATTATACCGGCAAACCGCGCCCGGTCGTTATCATGCAATCGGACGAATTGATCGATACCCATTCGATCATCACCTGCGGCCTTACCACCCAGCGCAGTCCGGTGCTCTATTCCCGGCCGCATATTGCGCCCACGCCTGCCAACGGCTTGCGCGAACAATCCGAAGTGATGACCGACAAGATTTCAACTGTCGCCCGGACCAAACTCGGCGAACACCTCGGCGCGCTCACCGGCGATGACATGGCGCGAATACAACAGGCGTTGATGCTGGTGCTCGGGTTCGAGGAGTGAGTTTGGGGGTTGTTACTCCAGTCGCGTAATCGATTGAACCGCCGCCTCAGTTGTTTGAGGATATCTAACCTGGCCATCTCAACAAAGCCCAACTAACCAACTCTTCGGAGCGCAGCGCTAATTCGGCAGGCGACCAATTGGAGTAAACCTGTGCAAACTGCCTCGCCGACTTAAACATCGCATCTGATTGGAAGACTGGTCGCTTTGTGGAGAACCCAGAATTTGAGAGTTCGCCATTCATTTGCTCGGAAAGCGGAATCAAATTTGCCCAGAGGTTTGTCAGTTTAGATCTTTGCTCTTTGTCAAATATATCGTCCCACGAAGCGTCGGGGTTCCGCGGCAAAACATGCTCAATCCATGGAATATTTGAAGGCACGTCTCCGCCAAGCGATTCGTTGTGTTGCCTAATCACAAACGCTGCAATGGATGTGCCATATAGCGGACGCGTTCTGATCGATCGGGCGACAAATTCATCATCGGGCCAGGTTACCGTCGATTTCTCCTTAATCTTAGTGTCAACCGCTTCTGCCGTGCGGTTACCTTTGATGTCTTCCCAGAGTCGGCGAAAAACCGCGTGCAGCCCCGTTGGCTCAATTCCACAAAGCGCCCGGCGAATCAGGAATGCTTCGATTCGCCCCAAAATCGCGATGCCAATAGCGTGATCGACCTCTTCCGTTTCCATTGCTTTGGTTAGCTGCATCAAGAAGGGCAACGCCGATGCCGGAAATCCAAAGTCCTTGAAACGCTTGACGGCGGCTGCCGATTCCTTCGGAAGGTTTTGTCTATTAGTCCCAGTCATAAGATCGAGAAAACAGTCTTGATAAGTTCCTAATTTACCAATGATCTCTGATGGATCATCGTGTTTTTCCCATTCCTTTCGCAGGTACCCATATACTTGTGACTTGTTGAGATTAGGATTTTGGATAAGCCCGTATGGAAAAAAGTAAGATTCAAAAAGGGTGGTTGTTTCGTTTATTTTAAATCGCTCATAAAATGGTTGCCATGTTTGTGTATCAACGTAATCGATCTTGTCCGGCCCCAAAGCCGACACCCTCGAGAATATCTCGTTTCTAACTAAATCGCCGACAGTCATTGGTTCTTGTCGAGAATTCAAGCTATCAAAAATTTTTGGCCCATTTGTCGGATCAACTACATCAATTTGCACAACGCTTACACGTTCCAGTAACGCATTGATTATTGCCGATACCCTCTCGGTTCCGTAGTTATCAGCTTGATCCTTGAAAAACCTTTTCGCGCCCAGGTAGTTCTTTGAGAGCGGTCCACTCATCCAGCCCGTAGGACTGAGTTTTTGAGGCTGAAAGGAACCGAGCTTGACGGCAAACTCTGAATTTTTTTGAAGATCGTCCATCATTTGGTTAAGTTGATTTCGGTCCTCTTTGCACGAATGAAGTTTGAAGTTCGATTCAGCTTTAACCGTCCGGCCGATCGCAAGGTATTTCTGGAATAGCGATACCGCGTCATCGACAAGACCTTGATCAGCAAGAGTTTTTAGGCCTGCCGAAAGGTAGAGGTAGATGGTCGTTATTCTCTGCTGACCATCGATAACCTCATACAACGTCGGATCAGAAGGGGAGCTGCGCCGCCCGTGAATGATCACAGCGCCAAGAAAATGAGTAGAGCTCTCGTCGTCAACTAACGCCAAAAGGTCGGCTTCAAATTGATCAAGCCGGGCTCGCTTCCATTTATATGGCCTTTGAAAGTACGGAATAGCGAATATCGAATCACCGGAAAGAAGGCCCGAAACGTCCGATTCTTCCGAGTTGTTAGTTAGTTTTCCCGTTACTGCCATAATTTCCTACCTCGCATTCTCGTGGATAGAAAGCGGAGGAAGCCAACAAAGTCCAGCGCGCGGTACCAATTTGGATGCATCCCCTTATTGAGAAACATCTCGAGATTAAGGTGAAGTGCCCTAAATGCTTCCACCCTCCGGCACCAACCGCTCCACCAATCGCCGCAGCTCGCTCGGCGTAGTATGCCCCGCGACCACCTCGTGGTACCCAATCCCGGCCTTGCGCAGGGCTTCCTTCTTGACTGCATCGCGCGCTGCCGCGCTTCCCTGATGATGCCCGGTGCCTTGGTATTCGATCGCGTGGCGGGCGCGGAAGTCGGCGTCGATCAGCAACAGGTCGACCCGTTTGGAATTGATGCAGGCATGGGCCTCAGGGTCGAGTGAGGCGATGAATTCGCCGACCGAGACTTGCGCCATCACTTGCCAGCCGGGGTTGCGCGCGCAGACCAGCTTGTCGAGCTCGGCAAACACCCGCGCCTCGCTTTTGTTGAGCAGCGGGCGCGGCTCGAACTTCGCCTGCATCACCACGCGCAGCTGTTCGGTCGCATCGAGCAGGCTCCGTTCGGGCGTGCCCTTGATCGGCACCGCCTTGAAGCCGCGCTTGAAACTGCCGCGCGATCCGTTGCCATTGCGCCGCGCTTGCCAATAGGCGCGCCATTTGGACCGCTCCTGGTTATTTACAAACCGTTCGGCCCCCATGCCGCAAGCGGCACCCAAAGCGAGCAAGATCGCAAGCAGCCACGGCTTATCAATCAGGGCGACTATTTCAGGCGGCATCGAAGTATTAGGCCGCGCTTGTTGCGATTTGGCAAGAGGCAGGGATGCGGCCCGTTAATCAACACCCCCCATCCCTCCTGCCGCGCCGTTCGCCCCTCCCCGGTGGGGAGGGCCATTCTTAGCCACTTGTCGAAGAACGCGGGTGGGGGTTGTGCATTCGATCGTTGGGCGGACCCCCCATCCCTGGCCCTTCCCCACGGGGAAGGGAGAAGCACACACCGGACAATGGTTCACCCACCCCTCCCGCCGCAGCACCGGCACGGTGTGGCGCTTGGGCCGTGCCGGGCGGGTGCGCGTGCTGCACAGCGCGCTGCATGAGGGATCGAATCGTTCGGTGGGTGGGGCCGTTGGTGGCCGCCGGAGTGCTGTGCGCCGGTCCGGGGCTGGCGGGGCCGCGGCCCCAGAAAGCCGAGACCAAGGCTGAGACCAGGGCTGACTCCAAGGCTGCTGGCAAGACCGAATCCAAGGCCGCACCCACCGCCCCCGCACCGATCATCGCCAAGGGGCGCCTGTTCGCGGTCGTCCTCGGGCCGGGGTCGGCGTGGAAGAAGGGGCAGCCGTTCAAGGGGCCGGGGCTCGATGCGCACCGGCAGTACTGGAAGGGGCTCTATGCGCGGGGGCGGGTCGCTGCGGCGGGGCCGCTGGGCGACCGGTCGGGGCTGGCGCTGATCCGCGCCAAGAACCAGAACGAGGCCGATGCGCTGCTTGCCGCCGATCCGGCGGTCAGGGCGCGGGTGCTGGCCGAAGTCGCGCGGCCCTATAGCGCCGACCTGCTCAGCGCGGCGGTGTTGATCGGACGGTAGGCCGGCGCGTCCCTTCGACAGGCTCAGGGTGAGCGGGGTTGTTCGCCAATCCATTTTCCTACAGCGCCAGATTGTGCCTTATCCTGCTGGATGAGCCAGCCCGACCAGATCCTCCCGCCCGCCGATCCCAGCGATCCCTTGCCCCGCCCCCTGCCCGACGATCCGCACGACCAGCGCGGGTGGAGCCGGGCGCGGCAGGCGGGGTTCTTGCGGGCGTTATCGGCCACCCATTCGGTCGCGGGGGCGGCGCGGTCGGTGGGGATGAGCCGGCAGTCGGCCTATCGGCTGCGCTCGCGGCTCAAGGGGCAGGCGTTCGATCTGGCGTGGGAGGTGGCGTTCCACCATTCGTACGACGTGCTGGCCCATGCCGCGCTCGAACGCGCGCTCAACGGGGTGGAGGTGCCGGTGTTCTTCCAGGGCGAGCAGGTTGGATCGTACCGCCGGTTCGATGAGCGGCTGACGGTCGCCTTGCTGCAGTGGTCGACCGCAGGCAACGTGCCGGTGCTGGGCAAGCGCGGGCCCGAGGCCGAGCGCCACGCCGGGCGGTTCGAGGCGCTGGTCGGGCAGGTCGAAGCCGGCGAAGAGGTGCGCGCTGATGACGCCGAGCTGACCCCGAGCGAGCTCGAAAGGATGCGCCGGGCGGTGTCACCCGGCTGGTCCGACCGTGAAATAATCGCAGCTTTACAGGAACATGACGGGTGGGGCGCAGGGTGACGCGGTGTCACCTGTGTCACCCTGCCTCACCCTGCTTCACCCTGCTTCACCCTGCCTCGCTCAGGCCGGCCCCTCATGGGCAAGCCCGGCGGGGCGAGCCGTCAGTCGAACAGCTCTTCGAGGAACGACTTGCGCCGCTTCTTGTTCGGGTAGCCGCGATCGTAGCCCTGCTAGGGGTGGGCCTGCGGGGCGTAGCCGGGCTGCGGTGGCGGCGGCGCCTGCGGGGCACTGCGGGCGGGAGCGGTGTCGGCGGCGCTGCGCTCGATGATCTTGTCGAGTTCGCCGCGATCGAGCCACACGCCGCGGCATTGCGGGCAGTAGTCGATCTCGACCCCCTGACGGTCGCTCATCACGAGCGGCACCTGGCAAACGGGGCAGGGCATTCCGGCGGCTTGGGTCATGGCTTGGCACTCCTCGTGAGGTGGAACGATCCGACATCGCCATTCGTGCTGAATGACCAGAGGGGCCCGGCTCGCCGACCCTATCTGGGTTGGTGGAAAGCGCGTTTCAAGGGCGCTTGAACACCGCAGAAAAGGCACCGCGCTGGCGCAGCACAGGTTTCTTGACCCTTCGGCCCGCATTCCTGCTAGGACGCGGGCTGCCCGGGTGAACGTCCCGGGCGCCAGAACATAAAAATCGGGAAGCACCATGTCTGAAACAGTTATGCGCGCGCCGCCGCGCCGCCTGGTCCTCTTGCTGCGCAGCGCCGCCTTGCTCGGCGCGGTCACTTGCGCCGGATCGAGCGCGCTGGCCGGGCCGGCGCAATCGTTCGATCCGATCACCTTCTTCACCGGCGCGACCGAGAGTTCGGGCTCGCTCAAGCAGGCCTTCTCCTCGGCCAAGGCGACGCACGTTACCGGCTTTGGCGCGATGCGCGGCAGCGGCGAGTTCGTGCTCGACCAGACCGTCAACATCCACGGCGAAAAGGTGCAGACCCGGCAGTGGCAGCTCCGCCAGATTGCCCCGGGGCGCTTTGGCGGGACGATCAGCGACGGCAAGGGCCCGGTGACGATCGATGTGGCCGCCAACCGGCTGCTGATAAAATACACGATGCTGAACGGCCTCAAGGTGGAATCGGTGCTGACCATCGATGCGGGCGGGCGCAGCGGGCACAACGTGTCGACGATCCGCAAGTGGGGCATGACCGCCGCGACCTTGCGCGAGACGATCTCGAAGCGGTGAAGCAGGCAACGCCGGGGAACAAAACCCGGCTTTGGGACGTTAGGGCGCTCAGGGTAGGGGGCACACTGTTCGCCGGTGCGCTGGCCTGCCCGCAGCGTTGGATCAACCTTCGGTGGGGTCAGCCCCGCCCGGATCACCCGCCTGATCGTGCTGGGCCGGCTCGTCGGTGCTGTCGGACGAGCCACGGTGCACTGTGACATCGCCGGCGCCTTCCAGCTCGATCGCGGCGTCGCGCGCGGCGGAGGGCTGGTCATAACCGACCTGCTCCAACGGTGGCAGTTCCCAGCGCTGGAGCTTCGCGCGCTCGGCCTGCCGGGCGATGGCCAGGTACTGCGGCGAATAGGTTACCGGGTAGGAATCCGGACCGGCAATCACCCGGTCTTGGCCCGGATAGCTGACCGGATGCGGCTGGCTTAGCCGCTCCAGCCCGGAATTGGGTGCGGTGCGCAGTTCGGTCGGGGTGATAAGCGCGATTGCGCTGCCAAGCGCGAGGCTGGCGCAGGCGAAGGCGGCGATCTTTGGTGCGTGACGCATGGCCGCTGCTCCGTTCGAACCTTGCCCGATCAACGAGGCTGGCCGGGTTTGGTTCCCCCGGCTCGAGCGCCCCACCTTGACCTGGCAGGCTGTGCTGGCGCAGGCTGCGCACTCGCAATCGGAAGGGGGCAAGCGCATGACCGAGGTTGAACTGATCCGCCTGATCCAGCAGGTGCAGGAACAATACGCCGGCCTGTTCGGTCAGATCATCTCGATCAACTTCGCGATGGTGGTGGCGATCTGGTATTTCCTGCACCGCGCGCGGCTGGCATTCCGGATCGCGGCCTTTGGGTTCTACCTGCTGGGCATGCTGACCTTCACCGGCCTGATGCTGTTGCAGGCCAATGTGAAGGCCACCGCCGTCGCCGCGCTGCGTGCGATCCCGCCCAGTCAGCGCAGCCAGTTTTCAAACGATCTGCTGGCCTTGCAGGATAGCTGGTTGTTCCACCTGACCTCGCTGTTCCAGAACGCCTCGCTGTGGGTTCTGATCGCGGTGACCGGTTACCTGCTGTTTTTCTGGGACGGAGCAAGCAAGCCTACGCTCGAGAGCGAAACGGCCAGTCGGTCACCCCGCCCAGCCACAGTGCCAGCCACACCAGCACCGGCTGCAAGGCCAGCCGCGGGGCGTGGTACCACCAGCCAAGCTGGCTCCCGCCCAGCGCAATGTGATTGAGCGCGTGGTTGATGTTGGCCGGGAACACGCAGACGGCATAGAGCGCGAGCCCGATCCCCGCCGCCCGGCGCAACCGCGGAATGGCCGCCAGCGCAATGGCTCCCGCCAATTCGGCCAGCCCGGTCAGCATGATCACCAGCGGCGGGTTCGGCACCCAGCCCGGGGTGATCTGGATAAACCCGGCGGGCGAGCGCAGGTGCGCGATCCCCGCGATCAGGTAAGCCAGCGCGAACACCCAGCGCAGCGCAGTGCGCGGGCGCGATTGTGGCGCGGGCGGGGCAAACAGGGTTGCCAGCACGAGCGCGGGTTACTTCTTCTCGCTGAGCACCGAGCCTTTGAGCGACGGCTGCGAAGCGTTGTTCTTCTTCGGTTTTTCGGCCTTGGGCTTGCGTAGTTCCTTGCTCGATTTTTTCTGACTCTTGGCCATGGCGGGTGCTCCGTCCAGGCGGAATGCCCGGACGCCATGTCTGGGCCGCAGCGCCTGCTTTGTCGAACGATTAGCGGCAGGCTCGCGCTAGCCGGACCAAGGCTTCATCAAGTGCTGAAAGCAACCGCGAGCGATCCGCCTTGGCGAACGGGGCCGGCCCGCCGAGGATCCCGTCGGCACCGGCGCGCAGGTCGGCCATGATTGCACGAGTGGCGATCGCGCTCCCGATCGAGGCGGCGGTGAACAGCTTGCCATTGTGCGCGATCACCGTCGCCCCGGCCTTGAGACAACGTTCGGCGAGCAGGATGTCGCCAGTGACCACCACCGTGCCCGCGCCCGCACGCTCGGCAATCCAGTCGTCGGCGGCGTCAAAACCGTCCGAAACCACCACCCGGGAGATCAAAGGATGCACCGGCACCCGCAGCGCCATGTTGGCCACCACCATGACCTTCACGCTGTGGCGCAACGCGACCTTGTAAACCTCCTCCTTGACCGGGCAGGCGTCGGCATCGACGAAGATCTGCAACGCCGCCACAGTGCTAGCGTTTGCGCACGAATTCAGCGCGCAGCACCAGACCTTTTATTCCGGGATAGCGGCAGTCGATCTCCTGCGCGTCGCCGGTCAGCCGGATCGATTTGATCACGGTACCCTGCTTGAGCGTCTGCCCGGCGCCTTTGACCTCAAGATCCTTGATCAGCGTCACTGCATCGCCATCGGCGAGCACATTGCCGACCGCGTCGCGCACCTCGACCTGGCCCTGGGCGGCGCGCTTGGCGGCAAGCTCGCTCGCCGGGAGCCATTCGCCGCTGTCCTCGTCGTAGACATAGTCGTCGTCCTGGCCGGCCACGGGGCATGCTCCTTTGCCGCGCGGCTTGGCAGGTTCGCCGACGTTTGGCCAGTTCGCGCCATTTACCCGGCGTGCAATTCGGCTACGGTTGGATCAATGGACCGCACGATCATCCGGCTTGGGCCGCACCATCGCGATGCAGCCGTAGCTACTTTGGCGGCGGCGTTTCAGGACGATCCAGCGATTGCCTTCATGCTGCCCGATCCCGCGAGCCGCCCGGCGCGGCTGGCGCGACTGTACCGCTGGATGTTTGCCGAGCACCTCAACAACGGAATTGTGCTGGGCACACCCGGTGCAGAGGTGGTCACCCTGTGGCGGCTGCCCGGCACCGTCCATTTGCACGAGCCGATCTGGCATCCCGGCGCGCTGCGCTTCGTGCCGATCTTCGGGCGGCATATTGCGCGTGCGATCCGGCTCGACGACGCGATCCGCACGCATCTGCCGGACGACGAGCGGTGGCACTACCTTCGTGTCGCCGGGGTCCGGCCCGGTTGTCAAGGCAAGGGCCTCGGCGGCCTCGCAATCCGCGCCGGGCTGGCCCAGGCCGCAGCGAGCGGAGTCCCCGCAGTGCTGGAAACTGCAACCCCCAGCAACGTCGGGCTTTATCAGAACCTCGGCTACCAAGTGCTCAGCGAGTGGCACGTCCCCGGCGGTGGACCGCAGTTCTGGACCATGACCAACCAGGCAACTGCGGCATGAGCGATATCCCGCGCCGGTCAACCGCGCTTGATCAGGCAACAGGCTGAATTCGGCTTAACCCGCTTTGTCCAGATCAACTTAACCCAATCCGCTCCAGCATGGCGTTGGAGGCGGGACTACCATGCGCAGCAGCGTCGCAGCTCTGTTCGTTCTCGCTGTGCTTGCAGCGGGCTGTTCGCAGCACGTTCAGCCGCGGCTCGCCAGCAGCCGTCCACCCGCTGCTGCACCCAGTTCGGCCAGTGCAATCCCGGGTCGGCCGGCCGCGGCGGTGTGGAACTTGCGCGCCGGGCTCAACGTAGCGGCTTTGTCGTGCAAGGGGCGGGGCCGGGTGCCGGTGCGTGGCCCTTATGGGCAGGTGCTAAGCCGCCACCGCGCCTTGCTCGCGGCAGCATACAGCGCCGAGCAGCACCGCCAGGGCGGTAACTTCGACCGCTTCCAGACCCGGCTCTACAACCGATTTTCCAACCAGCGCCATCCCGCGCAATTCTGCCGCGATGCCGCCAGCGTCGCGCGCCGCGCAGCCGCGATGGATTCGCCGACCCTCGCGCTCAATGCTGGCAGCTTGCTCCGCGAATTACGCTAAGCCCTGCCACACCAGCCGCAGCCCGAGCACGACCATCAGCGCGTAGATCAGCGTGTAGAACTTCGCGCCATCGATCCGCCGGATCAGCCACACCCCGGCCCAGGTCGCGGCAATGGCGAGCGGGATGAGCAACCCGGCCGCGACCAGTTCCTCGCGATTCATCGATCCGAGCAGCAGGTAGCTGGGCACTTTCATCCAGTTGATTGCAGCGAACGTGATCGAACTGGTCCCGACGAAGGTCTGATGCGGCAGCTTGCGTGGGGTCACCCACATCTGGAACGGCGGGCCGCCGGCATGTGCGATCTGGCTGGTGAAGCCGCAGGCCACCCCGAACAGGGTGCCGACCCAGCCCGGGGAACTCGACGGCGCGACGATCCGCCCGCCGCGCTCGGCCCACAGCCGGTAGCCACCAAACGCTGCGGTAATCGCGCCAAGTAGCAACAGCACGCGGGCCTCGGGGACCGAGGCCGCAAACAGCGCCGCCAGTGCGACGCCCAGCGCTGCGCCGGGCAGCATCCACGCGATAATCCACCCGCTCCAGCTTTTGCGAAACGACCACACGCTGACCACGTCCTGGACCAGCAGGATCGGCAGCAACATCGCCGCCGCGGTGACTGGCGGCAGCGCCAGTGCGAGCAGCGGGGTCGCAAGTGCGCCGAGCCCGGAGAACCCGCCCTTGGCCAGCCCGAGCACCACCACCGCGACGATCGCGAGCGCCAGGGTAAGAGGATCGGACAACAAGTGCATGGGCAGCATCGTCTGCATGGTTCAGCCTGTGCGCAAGTACGGCGGCGCGGCTTGTCCCCACCGCGCAGCGTAAAAAAACTGCGCCCGGGTTCAAACGATGAGGGAGTTGCCCCAATGACAAATCCGCGCGCAATGGTGCAGACGATGATTTCGCTGGCCTCGGCATCACTCGGGCTGGTGGCGGCGCTGGCCTGGAACGAGGCGATCAAGGCCACTTTGGCCAAGCTTGGACTGGGCGAGGAACTGGCCGGGCTCTATGCCTACGCCATCAGCGCCACGGTGGTCGCGGTGGTGGTGCTGGTCATGCTGGGGCGGCTGGCCGCGAAGATCGGCGGCGATGCGGCGTTCGAGCGCGAAGCCGAAGGCTGAGCTAAGTCGCTGAAACTTCGGGAGCAACGCCCGATGGCGGGGCCTGCCCGGATTGGCCCGGCGCGCCCGATCCCATCAGCCACAGCGCCACGAACGCGACGATGACCAGCGCGAGACTCAGCGCGAGCACGTAGCGCACGCCCATCCCGGTCTTGCCGCCACGGGCCTCCTCGGTATTCAGGTGAACTTCTTCGCCCTGGCGTTCCATGTCGGTCACTCCCGTGCTGTGTGCTTTGACATAACGCGCGGAGGACAAGGCTGGTTCCGCGAAGCACCTCGACCTGCCCGGTGCGGCCCGCTAGGCTGCACCGGAATTTGCACGAGAGGGACCCTGCGATGCGTCGATACCTGCTGGCTCTGGCCGCCGTCTCCAGTCTGGCCCTGTCAGCCTCGCTCCCGGCCAAATCCGTGCGCACCCCCGAACAGGTCGCGCTGGCCGCGCTCGCCGCCGCGCCGGTGTGGGACGGTCACAATGACGTCCCCGAACAGCTGCGCGATCGGCGTAAGGACGTGCTCGGGAACTTCGATTTCCGCGACACCAGCGGCACCGGCGACGCTGCCAAGGGAATTGGCGCGATGCAAACCGACCTCACCCGGTTGCGCGCGGGCCACGTCGGCGCGCAGTTCTGGTCGGTCTATGTGTCGGCCAGTCTGACCGACCAGCAGGCGGTCCAAGCCACGCTCGAGCAGATCGACGTGATGAAGCGGCTGATCGCACGCTATCCCGCCGACATGCAGTTCTGCGCGGATTCGGCTTGCGTCGAGGGCGCGTGGAAGCAGCACAAGGTCGCCTCGCTGCTCGGCATGGAAGGCGGCCATTCGATCGGCGGGAGCCTCGCGGTGCTGCGTCAGATGTACACGCTCGGCGCGCGGTACATGACGTTGACGCATTTCAAGAACACCGCCTGGGCCGACAGCGCGACCGACGCGCCCGAGCACAATGGCCTCACCGATTACGGCAAGCAGGTGGTGCGCGAAATGCAGCGGCTCGGGATGCTGGTCGATCTCGCCCACGTCTCGGAAAAGACGATGCTCGACACTCTGGCGCTGGCCGGCGCGCCGGTGATCGTCAGCCACTCGAACGCCTACGCGCTCAACCCGCACCCGCGCAATGTGACCGACCAGGCGCTCGACGCGATCAAGGCCAATGGCGGGATCGTGATGGTCAACTTCTATCCGGCCTATATTCTCGATGCGGGCCGCCAGTGGAGCGCCGAGCGCGACGCCTCAGAAGCCCGGTTCAAGGCACTTAACCGCGGCAGCCCGGCAGCCGCGAAGGCCGCACTGGCCGACTGGGACAAGACACACCCGATGCCGCGCGGCTCAATCTCCGACGTGGCCGACCATATCGACTACATCGCCAAGCGGATCGGCGCCGATCACATCGGACTCGGCGGCGATATCGACGGGATTGAAGTGACGATCGCCGGGCTGGAAGACGTCTCCAAATATCCTGCGCTGTTCACCGAACTGGCGCGCCGCGGGTGGAGCCAAGCCGCTCTCGAAAAGCTCGCCAGCCGCAACCTGATGCGCGTGCTCAAAGCGGCGGAGGCCTATGCCTATGTTCACCGCGGCGATGCGCCGCTGGAGAACGCGGTTTATTTCTGAGCCGCCGGAACCAGTTTCACCTCGAACAGCGCCGGCCATTCCTTGCCGGTGAAGTAGAGCTTTCGCGTGCGCGCATCCCAGGCGATTCCGTTGGCGACCTGGTTCTGTCCGTAGGCGCCAGCCGCCCGATGCAATTGCGACAAGTCGATCAGCCCGACCACCTTGCCGCTGACCGGGTCGATCTTCACCGCAAAGTCGGTCAGCCAGACATTGGCGAGGATCTTGCCATCGACCCATTCGAGCTCGTTGATCGCACGCAAGGCTTGACCCTGGACGGTGACCTTGAGCGTGCGTTTGACCGTAAAAGTTCGCGGATCGATGAAGCGCAGCACATCGGTGCCATCGGACATCACCAGCTCGCTGCCGGTGCTGGTCAGCGCCCAGCCCTCACCCTCATAACGGAAGGTGCCGAGCTTTTTGAAAGTCTTGCGGTTCCAGCGAAACCCGACCTGGCCTTGCCAAGTCAGGCTGAGCACCTGGCCTTGCCACGGGGCGATCCCCTCGCCAAAATGCGGCGACGGGACTGCGGCCGACTTCAGCACCTTGCCGCTGGCCAGATCGACCTGCCGGACCGAAGAGCGCCCCAGTTCGCCGGTGCTTTCGAACAGCTCGCCCCGGTCGATGAACAGGCCTTCGGTGAAGGCGCGCGGATCGTGCGGGTAGCGCGTCACCACTTGCGCCACTTCGACCGGGATCGGCTGCGGGGCCGTCGGTTGGGCCGCTACCGGCGCAACCAGCAGCACCAGCGGCAGCAACAGGGCCGAGCGGAGCCGCATCAGTCGCGCAGCAGCTCGTTGATCGCAGTCTTGGCGCGGGTCTGCGCATCGACCGACTTGATGATCACCGCGCAGGCCAGCGACGGGCCGGGCGATCCGTCGGCGAGCGCCTTGCCCGGCATCGCCCCGGGGACGACCACGCTGTAGGGCGGGATATGCCCGGTGATGACTTCGCCGGTAGCGCGATAAACGATCTTGCTGGTCGCGGTGATGAACACCCCCATCGCGACCACGCAGCCTTCGCCGACGATCACCCCTTCGACCACTTCCGAGCGCGCCCCGATGAAGCAATTGTCGCCGATGATCGTGGGATTGGCCTGCATCGGTTCGAGCACCCCGCCGATCCCCGCCCCGGCCGAAATATGGCAGCCCGAGCCGACTTGCGCGCAAGAGCCGACCGAGGCCCAGGTGTCGATCATGGTCCCGTCACCGACGTGCGCGCCGATGTTCACGAAGCTTGGCATCAGCACCACGTTTTTGCCGATGTGCGCGCCGCGCCGGACAATCGCGCCGGGGACCGCACGGATCCCGGCAGCGCGGAAACGGTCTGCGTCCCAGCCGGTGAACTTCAAGGGCACTTTGTCGAACGACGGCGCACCGGCCGAGCCGTAATCCATCACCGCGTTGTCATTGAGCCGGAACGACAGCAGAACCGCCTTCTTGAGCCACTGGTTGACCTGCCAGCCGCCGTGTCCGTCGGGCTCGGCGACACGCGCCTGACCGCTGTCGAGCAAGGCCAGTGCCGCTTCGACGGCGGCGCGCACTTCGGTGCTGCCCGGGGTTACGGATTCGCGTGCTTCCCAGGCCTGTTCGATCGCGGCGGACAATTGTGCGGACATCGGACGTGGCCTCCTGGCAAAATTTCGCACTTCAAGCGCGGATTTGCGCGCCTATCGCGCGGAATCGCTGCGGGCAAGCGGGCGCGCCGCCTATTGTGAAAGAAATATGCCGTTAAGCATAGCCGTGGCAAAAGGAAGCCAGCCACGACGCCGTCTTGCGCGCCGGGCCGGGAATTAGGGTCCGTCGCATGTCAAAACCTGTCCTGCTTGAAGCGCGCTGGCACATGGCTGCCGCCCTGTTGTCATTCGGGCTTGTCGCGGGCTGCGGTGGCGGGTCGGTGGGCAGCGCCCCGGTGCCGGTGCCCGTGCCCGCGCCGACTCCGGTTCCTACCCCGACGCCCACCCCAACGCCGACACCGACGCCGACCCCCAGCTCGGTGTTCATCACCAGCGAATACAATCGCTCGACCGGCCCCGCCCAGCACGGCGCCATCACCGCCTGGGCGGGCGGCAACACCGGCGCGGGCGTGACGATCGGCATCGTCGATTCCGGGATCGATACCAGCAGTCCCGAATTCGCCGGACGGATCAGCGCGGCCTCGCGCGATGTCGCGGGTAGCCGGGCATTGTCCAATCCCGACAGCGACCATGGCACGAACGTGGCGTTGATCGCCGCTGCAGCGCGCGACAACACCGGGATCGTCGGGATCGCCTATGATGCGACTATCGCGATGTTCCGCGGCGATACGGCCGGCACCTGCGCGACTGCAGTGGCCAGCGATCCCAAGAGCGGTTGCACCTTTTCCGACAATAGCATCGCCGCCGGGGTGAACGCTGCGGTCGCGGCTGGGGCCAAGGTGATCAACCTGTCGCTCGGCGGCTCGCCGCCCAACTCCACCTTGCGCAATGCGGTGGCCAATGCGGCTGCCAACGGGGTGGTGGTGATTATCTCGGCCGGGAACGACGGCGATTCGACCGACGCAGCGATCGATCCGAACAACCCCGATCCGTTTGCCGCAGGCCTGCGCGCGGCGGGTAACGGCAACGTGATCATTGCCGGATCGGTCGATGCCAGCAATGTCATCTCGGTCTTCAGCAACAAGGCCGGGACCGAAGCCGCCTATTACTTGTCCGCGCGCGGCGAGCGGGTCTGCTGCGTTTACGAGAACGGCGTGCTCAAAGTGGTGACCAACCCCGACGGTTCGCGTTCGGCTTTTGTCTTTTCGGGCACCAGCTTTTCCGCCCCGCAGATTGCCGGGGCCGCCGCACTGCTGCGCCAGGCCTTTCCCAACCTGACCGCAGTACAGGTGGTCAACCTCTTGCTGAGTTCGGCCAACGATGGTGGCGCGGCGGGCACCGACCCGATTTACGGGCGCGGCATCCTCAACATCACCAAGGCCTTTGCGCCGCAGGGCACCACCAGCCTGGCCGGCTCGACCGTGGCGATCCCGCTCGGCGACACCACGGTGGTCACTTCGGCGCCGATGGGGGATGCCGGGACGCGGGCCACGGGCTTGAGCGCAATCATCCTCGACGGCTACCAGCGCGCCTACCTTTACGATCTGGGTGCGGGCGTTCGCACCGCGCAGATCGCGCCCAAGTTGGCACCGGCGCTAAACGCCCAGGTGCGCCATGTTTCGCTCGGCAACGACCAGGTTTCACTGGCCTTCTCGGTCGATGCGGCCGGACGGACGCAGCGGCTGCCATGGCAGGGCATGCTGCGGTTGTCGCTGGCCGACGCGCAGGTTGCCCGCGTGCTCGCCGGACAGGTCGTGGCCCGGCTCTCGCCGAACGCCAAGATTGCTTTGGGTTTTGCGCAAGGGGCGGATGGGCTGGTCGCGCAGTTGCAGGGCCACAGCCAGCCGGCCTTTCTGATCGCGCGCGCGCCGGGTGACGATCAGGGCTTCGGCCAGGACGATGTGGTCGCGATGGCGTGGCGGCATCAGGCCGGGCGCTGGGGCATTTCCGCCAGCGCCGAGCATGGTGCGCCGGTCACCGCCGCGCCGGTGTGGTCGTCGCTCAGCGGGCTCGACCGGCGCCGATACGACCGCGCCAATCGCTACGGTGTGGCGGTGGATCGCCGCTTCGGCAAGCTCAACCTGGCATTCGGCGCGAGCTGGCTGACCGAGCAGCATTCGATCCTCGGCGCGCGGCTCGCCGATGGGTTCGGCCGGAGCGGTGCGGACAGCCTGTTCCTTGACGCGCATGGCGAATGGCAGCCCGCCCCCGGCTGGCGATTGAATGCGCAGTGGCGCAGCGGCTTCACCTCACCGCGTAGCGGCGGATCGGTGGCGGCGGGCGGCCGGATGACCAGCTCGGCCTGGTCGATCGATGCGGCGCGCGGCAATGTCTTCAAGTCCGGCGACTGGCTCGGCCTGCGCATTGCGCAGCCGCTGCGGGTCGAAAGTGGCGGGATCGCGCTCAACCTGCCGGTCGATTACAGCTATGCAACCCTCCAGCCGAGTTTCGCGCGACAGGTGCTGAGCCTCGCCCCGCAAGGCCGCGAAATCGACACCGAACTGGCCTGGCGCAGCCAGCTCTGGACCGGCGCGGCGATGCTCAGCCTGTTCTACCGCACTGACCCGGGCCATTACGCGAATGCGCCCGACGATCAGGGCGTGGCATTCACGTGGAGCAAAAAATTCTAGGGTTCAGGCCCCGGCCTTGACCGCAAAGTCCCAGGCGCGTTCGGCTAGTGGCTTGACCCGTTCGCTCTGCTCTTTGGCGTGCGATGAGCTCGCGGTGCCGTCGATCACGCGCTTTTTGATGCCCTGTAAAATCCCCGTCAGGCGGAAGAAGTTGTAAGCAAAGTACCAGTTCATATCGGGCACTGAATCGCGCCCGGTGGCCGCGCAATAGCGTTCGACCATTTCACCGAGTTCCGGAATGCCCAGCGCGTTGCGGTCGAGATCGGCCACCCCGGAACGCCCGCCATTCTCGGTCACCCAGGCCATCGCCACGTAAGTCAGATCGGCGAGCGGATCGCCCAGCGTCGATAGTTCCCAGTCGAGCACCGCCAGAACCTCGGGGCGGTCATTGGCATAGATCATGTTGTCGATCCGGTAATCGCCGTGGACCACGCTGGTGCGGGTCTGCTCGGGCATGGTCGCAGGCAGCCATTCGATCAGTCGCTCGACCTCGGGGATGGTCTCGGTTTCAGCGAGCCGGTACTGCTTGGTCCAGCGATCAATCTGACGGCCGAAATAGTTGCCCGGCTTGCCGAAGTCTTCGAGCCCTGCGGCGGCGACATCGGTGTTGTGCAATGCGGCCAGCGTATCGATCATCGCCTCATAGGTGGCGCGCCGATATTCGGGCGCATCGGTTGGCATCGCGCCGTTCCAGATCGTCCGGCCATCGACCATGCCCATCACGTAGAACCACGATCCGGCCACGCTATCATCGGTGCACAGGCCGTACTGGGGCGCAACCGCAAAGCCCGCCTTGTGCAAGCCGGCCTGGACCTTGTATTCGCGGTCGACTGCATGGGCAGATGGCAGCAACACCCCGAACGGCTTGCGGCGCAGCACGTAATTCCCGCTTGGTGCAGTGATCTTGTAAGTCGGATTTGACTGCCCGCCCTTGAACTTGGTCAGATGCAGCGGCCCGGCGAAGCCCGCCACATTGGCGCTCATCCATTCAGCGAGCTTGCCTTCGTCGAGCTTGTCCGCACCTTCAGGCTCGACCGTGCCGACGAAAGCTTCTTCCGCGTTGATTGCCTCGCTCATCTGTTCTTCTCCCCCCTCCCGCTTGCGGGAGGGGCCGGGGGTGGGCCACGGGGCGGCACAAGCCCACCCCTAACCCCTCCCGCAAGCGGGAGGGGAACTGAATTTAGTTATCAAACACGATCACGCTGCGCGCCGATGCGCCGGTCTTCATCTTATCGAACCCCTGGTTGATCGCCTCAAGCGGGATGCGTTCGGCGATGATCGAATCGAGATCGAGCAGCCCGCGCATGTAGAAATCGACCAGCCGCGGCAAATCGACCGGGAAGTGGTTCATCCCCATGATCGCGCCTTGCAGCTTCTTGCCCGAGAGCAAGTCTATTGCCGACAGGCCAACCTTTTCATTGAGCGGCATCATGCCCAGAATGGTCGCCGTGCCGCCGCGGCGCAGCGCGCTGACCGCAAGCTGGGCCGAGGCCGGACGCCCGACCGCTTCGATCGCGTGATCGACCCCGCCTTTGCTCAGCTCCTGGATTTGCGCGGCTGCATCGTCCGCCATGGCATCGACCACATCGGTCGCGCCCAGCTTGATCGCGAGGTCGCGCTTTTCCTTCACCGGATCGGCCGCGATGATCCGTCCGGCACCGGCAATCTTCGCGGCGTTGATCGTGGCAAGGCCCACCCCGCCGCAGCCGACCACGACGACGGTTTCGCCCGGGGTCAGCTTGCAAGCGTTGAAAATCGCGCCCGCGCCGGTGGTCACCGCGCAGCCGATCACCGCCGCCCGGTCAAGCGGCATGTCGGGATTGATCGCGACGCAGGCGTGCTCGTGGACCAGCATCATTTCGGCAAAGGCCGACAAGTTGAGCATCTGCGCCACCGGGCTGCCATCGCTGCTGCGGGTCAGCCGCGGCTCGGCACCCTGCGGGCGCCGTGTTTCCGCACCCAGGCACAGCGCCATGCGGCCCGTGACGCAAAATTCGCAGTGGCCGCAAAACGCCGAAAGGCAGGTCACCACCGCATCGCCGACCTTGACCGTGCGCACTTCGCTGCCGACCGCCTCGACAATCCCGGCGGCTTCGTGGCCTGGCACGGCGGGCATTGCATGAGGATACGTGCCTTCGATGAAGTGCAGGTCCGAATGGCACAGACCGCAGGCTGCCGTGCGGATCAGCACCTCATGCGGGCCGGGCTTGCTGATCGACAGCTGCTCGATTTCGAGCGGCTGCTGGGCCTGGACGAGGACGGCTGCTTTCATGACTATAACTCTCCAAATTCACAATTCGTCATCCCGGGCTTGACCCGGGATCGCTGACCGCAAAGTCCGGCCGTGCGGCCAGCGGTCCCGGGTCGAGCCCGGGACGACGCCAACCTTACCGCGACACCCCGATATCGCCCGAGCTCATCCCGTCGACCTTTGGCGCGTTGGGCGAATGACGGGCGAATTCGATCCGGGCGATGGCGCGGTTGTGCACTTCGTCGGGACCATCGGCGATCCGCAGCGTGCGCTGATGTGCCCATGCCTTGGCGAGCCCGAAGTCTTCAGAAACGCCGCCTGCGCCGTGCGCCTGGATCGCATCGTCGAGGATCCGCAGCGCCATCATCGGTGCTTGGACCTTGATCATCGCGATTTCAGCCGCAGCGGCCTTGTTGCCGACCTTGTCCATCATGTCGGCCGCCTTGAGGCACAGCAGCCGGGTCATCTCGATATCGATGCGGGCGCGGGCAAGCCGCTGCTCCCAGATCGATTGTTCGGACACCGCCTTGCCGAAGGCGATCCGCGACTGGAGCCGCTTGGCCATCTTGGCAATCGCTTCCTCGGCCACGCCGATCGTGCGCATGCAGTGATGGATGCGGCCCGGCCCGAGCCGCCCTTGGGCGATCTCGAACCCGCGGCCCTCGCCCAGCAGCATGTTGCTGGCCGGGATGCGGACATCGTTGAGCTTGATTTCCATGTGCCCGTGCGGCGCATCGTCATAACCGAACACCGGCAGGTGGCGGACGATTTCCACGCCCGGAGCATCGAGCTCCATCAGCACCATCGATTGCTGGGCATGGCGCTTGGCCTCAAAATCGGTCTTGCCCATGACAATCGCGATCTTGCAGCGCGGATCGCCAGCGCCTGACGACCACCACTTGGTGCCGTTAATGACATATTCGTCGCCATCGCGCCGGATCGAGGTTTCGATGTTGGTCGCGTCCGATGAAGCCACTGCGGGTTCGGTCATCAGGAAGGCCGAACGGATTTCGCCCTCCATCAGCGGCCCCAGCCAGCGGTCCTTCTGGTCGCGCGTGCCGTAACGGTGGAACACTTCCATGTTGCCGGTATCGGGCGCGGAGCAGTTGAACACTTCGCTGGCGAACCCGGTGCGGCCCATTTCCTCGGCGCACAGCGCGTATTCGAGGTTGGTCAACCCTGGGCCGTCGAATTCGAACGTATCGTCCACGTGGGTCCGGCCGGCCTGCGGCGGCATGAACAGGTTCCAGATCCCCTGCGCCTTGGCGCGGGCCTTTTCCTCCTCGACCACGGGCAGCACTTTCCAGCGCTCACCGGCCTGGTCCTGCGCCTTGTAGTCGCCCTGCCGCGGGCGGACGTGGTTCTCGATGAACTGGCGGACGCGGTCGCGCCAATAGACTTGCCGTTCGGTGGGATCGAAATCCATGGGATAGTCCTTTTCTGATACTGTCGAGTCTCGCAGCGCTCCCTGCCACGTGGCAAGGTTTGCGCCAAGGTGAATTAACCGGGCGATTAAGGGCCGTGTTCGATAGCTCCGCTTAGCTTGGCGATCCGCCGGTCGTGATCGGCGCGGGTAATCGGATACCGCGAGATCATCGCCGTTGCGGCCAGGCTGATAACCGCGAGCACCACCACGAAATAGAGCGCGAAATGATCGAGCACCACCGGCGAGACTTCACCGGGCCGGGCCTTGGCGGGAAAGCCCGAGAGGCTGACGATCATCCCCGCGAGGAAGATCCCGATCCCGGTCGCACATTTTTGAGTGAAGAAATAAGCCGAAAAGAACAAGCCCTCGGTCCGCTCGCCGGTATGCTCCTGCGAGGCTTCGATGATGTCGGCGGCCATCGACTGGATCAGCATTCCCGCCGCCACTGCCAGGCCGTTCGAGATGGTGACCAGCGTGAACAGCAGCGGAATCAATGCCGGCTGATTGTTGGCCGGGAACAGGTCGGCGAAGCGGAGCAGGTATGGGGCGACCCCGAAAACGATCGAGATCAGCGCGCAGACCACCGCGCCGGTCTTTTTTTCGATCCGGCTCTGCAGGAATCCGACGAGCAGGAAGGCCCCGAGAACCCCGATGAACAAGGATACCGAATAGGCCAGGAACCCGGCCTGCGGCATCTCCCAGAAGTAAGTCAGCAGGTAGGTCGCGGTCGAGAACGCCATGCCGGCATTGATGGAGTTGAGCAGCGTGGTTGCGAGCAGGATCAGGAACGCGCGGTTGGCGAGCGTGCGCGCCATCTTGCGCACGGTCTCGCGCAGCGGCAGGTGGACCGGCGGGCTGCTGTCCAGCCGCGCGATGCGGCGGTGCGTGGTCAGTGCTGCGACCAGCGCCGCGATCACCATCACTCCCGCGCCGGTCCAGCCATAATAGCCGTACCCGTCGATATTGAGCTGCCCCACCGGGTAGCGCACAGACGGAACCAGAAACACGCCGAACGCCAGCATCAGCATGGCGAGCCCGCCCATCCATGCAAACATGAAGCGCCACCGGGTGAGCGAGGTCCGTTCGTCGTAATCGCTGGTCAGCCCGGGTACCACCGAGAGCGCGGGAATTTCATAACACGACACCGCCGCGCGCATCAGAAATGCAAACAACAGCAGGTAGCCATAAAGCCAGTCCGAGTCGGCCGAAGGTGGATGCCACAACATCAGCCAGGCCCCCGCCATCGGCAGGATCGCAGCGTACATCCACGGATGGCGCTTGCCCCATTTGCTGTGGGTCTTGTCGCTCCAGTAGCCGACCAACGGATCGACCATCGCATCGAGCAGCAGCGCAACCAGCAGGATCAACCCGACCAGCCCCGCTTCGAGCCCGAGCACCTGGCTATAGAACAGCAGCAACAGCACGGAGAAGCCGTTATCCTTGACCCCGTAAGCGGCTGACCCGATGCCGTTGCCAAGTTTGATCCGCAGCGGCAGCCGCGCGGCCGCTGGAAGTGCCACGCGGGCGCTCACTTGCCGTCGCCCACCGCCGCCCCTTCAGCCCCAGCGCTCTCAACCATCGCGGTGAGCGCATCGAACATTCCGGGTGCTGCGGGATCCCAGCTGTGGCGCGGGCCGACGGTGATCCCGCCGTCGACGATCAGCGAGGTGCCGGTCATGAAGCTCGCCTCATCGCTGCACAGGAACGCCACCGCATTGGCGATGTCATCGGGCATCCCGGCGCGGGCCACCGGCTGCGCGTTCGACGACATCTCATGGATCATGGCCTTGGCCGGAGCGACCAGCTGGCTGGGCATTTCGACGCTGGCGGTGAAGATGTTGGTGTTGATGAAGCCGGGCTGCACCGCATTCACCCGGATCCCATACTGCGCCAGATCGGTCGCCGCGCACTTGGTCAGGTGCAGCACGCCCGCTTTGGCCACGGCGTAGGCGGTGGGCGAATAGCCCGGACCGATCGCGGCGATGCTGCTGGTGTTGACCACCGCTGCGCCTTGGCGGCCCTTCATGTGCGGCGCGGCATAACGAATGCCAAACGCGACCGAGCGCATCAGCAGGTCGAAAGTGCGGTCCCAGCCCTCGGGCTCGATCTCGTCGATCGGCGCGCGATCGCCGCCGGCCCCGGCGTTGTTGAACAGGAAATCGATCCCGCCCTGCTCGGTGCCGGCCCGGTCCATCAGTGCCTTGATCTGCGCCACATCGCACACATCGCAGGCCGCCGCGTGGACCTTTGCCCCGGCTTCATCAGCAACCGCCTGCGCGCCGGCAAGGTCGATATCGGCGGCGTAGACGGTCGCCCCTTCGCGCGCGAACAGCAGCGTCGCTGCGCGCCCGATACCCGATGCGGCGCCGGTGACGACGGCGCATTTGCCTGAGAATCGCATGGTCTCTCCTGGTTTATGGTTGGGCTCAGCTTAGGCGGCGGACGGGGCGGGTCAACGCCCTTGGCGTTTACGCTACGGCAAGCGCGGCGCGACGCGGGGAAAGGAATTCCGCGCTTGCGCGGCGGGGCACAAGCGCCTTAACCTCGCGGTTAAGAAGAGGAGTCCCGCCCATGTCCGATCCCGATGCTTTCCGCGCCGAAGCGCGCGCCTGGCTTGAAGCAAATTGCCCGCCCGAAATGCGCGCACCCGTCCAAAGCGAGGAAGACGTCTGCTGGGGCGGACGCAATTTCAAGTTCAAGAATCCGGCGCAGAAGGCCTGGCTCGAAGCCTGCGTGGCCAAAGGCTACACCGTGCCCGACTGGCCCGTCGCTTATGGCGGCGCGGGACTAACCCCGGCCGAAGCCAAGATCTGGCGCGAGGAGATGCAGCGCATCGGCGCGCGCCCGCCGCTGTCGAGTTTCGGCATCTGGATGCTGGGCCCGGCGCTGCTTAAATTCGGCACCGAAGAACAGAAGGTCCACTATCTCGGCCAGGTCGCGCGCGGCGAGATCCGCTGGTGCCAGGGTTATTCCGAACCTGGCTCGGGCTCGGACCTCGTCAGCTTGCAGACATTTGGCGAGGACAAGGGCGATCACTGGGTGGTCAACGGCCAGAAGATCTGGACCTCTTACGCCGACAAGGCCGACTGGATTTTCTGCCTGGTCCGCACCGACAAGGCCAACAAGTACCAGGGCATCTCGTTCCTGCTGTTCGACATGGCAAGCCCTGGGGTTTCGACCAAGCCGATCCTGCTGATCAGCGGCAATTCGCCGTTCTGCGAGACCTTCTTCGACAATGTCTCGGTCCCCAAAGAGCAGCTTGTCGGCGAACTCAACCGCGGCTGGGATGTCGCCAAATACCTGCTGGGTCACGAGCGCGAGATGATCTCGGGCGCGGGCGGGGGCGACCGGATGAACACGATCGGCGCGATCCTTTCGCGCAATGGCGGGGTCGAAGACCCGCTGCTCCGCGCCGAACTCGCGATGTTCGATGTCGATGCGCTGGCTTACGGCGCGATGGGCGAGAAATTCCTCGACGAGGTCAAGGTCGGCAAGGGCCATCCGGCGGGTTCCAACATGATGAAATATGCCGGGACCGAGCTCAACAAGCGCCGCCACGAGCTGCTGATGGCGGCGGGCGGCAGCGCTGCGCTCGAATGGGACAGCGCGGCCTCGAACGGCGGCAGCCGCGCGCGCGGCTGGCTGCGGACCAAAGCCAATTCGATCGAGGGCGGCACCAGCGAAGTGATGCTCAACGTGATCGCCAAGCGCATCCTCGACCTGCCGGGAGCGTAATGTCGTGCGGAATAAAAGGGGACAGTCCCCTTTTATTCCAGAATGTACCATCTTGCGCTGACGGCGCGTTTTAAAAGGGGACAGTCCCCTTTTATCGGAGACTTGGAATGCCGCTTTACCATAACGACGACCAGGCGATGCTGGCCGACTCTGCGCGCGGGTTCATGGCCGACGAGGGCGCCATCGCGAAACAGCTGCGCCACTTCAGGGATATCGCCTGCAAGGACGGGTTCGGCCACGCGCTATGGTCGCAATTTGCCGAAATGGGATTCACCGGGATCCTTGTCCCCGAAGCCGACGGCGGGCTCGGCATGGGCCACGTCGAAGCCGGAATCGTGCTCGAGGAAATCGGCCGCAACCTGACCCCTTCGCCGTTCCTGACCAGCTCGGTCATGGCCGCGACCGCGCTGGGTGCGGGCGGTGACGATTTGCGCGGGCGCTACCTACCCGGACTGCTCGAGGGCACAAGCGTCTATGCCGTGGCAATCGACGAAGGCCCCAAGCACCGCCCCGAACGCATTGCCACCAGCGCGACGCGCGCGGGCAATGGCTTCAAGCTGAGCGGGACCAAGAGCTTTGTGGTTCAGGGCGCATCGGCCGACATGCTGGTGATCGCCGCGCGCACCGCCGGGAGCGACGACGATGTCGATGGCATCACGCTGTTCGCGGTGCCCAAGGACGCTGCGGGACTGAGCCTCGACAGCGTACGGCTGGTCGATAGCGCGATGGCCGCGCATGTGAAGCTCGACAATGTCCAACTCGATGCCGACGCGGTGATCGGCGAGGTCGATGGCGGCCGCGCCGTGTTGAACAAGGTGCTCAGCGCCGGGCGCGTTGGCGCGGCGGCGGAAAGCGTCGGGGTCGGCATGGGCGCGTTCGACATGACCACAACCTATCTCAAACAGCGCAAGCAGTTCGGCAAGCTGATCGGCGAATTCCAGTCGCTCCAGCACCGCGCCGCGCATCTTTACAGCGAGCTCGAAATTGCCCGCGCGGCGGTGATCAAGGCGCAGCAGCTGCTCGATGGCGGCTCGGATGGTCCAGTTTCAGAGCGGGCCGAACTGATGGTCTCGGTCGCCAAGGCCAAGGCCGGGCAGGCGGCGGGCCTCGCGGTCAAGGAAGGCGTCCAGATGCACGGCGGAATCGGGATGACCGACGAATACGACATCGGCCTCTACATGAAACGCGACCGGGCTTTGGCCGAATTCATGGGCGACCAGTATTACCATGCGCAGCGCGTTGCAGTGCTGAGCGGATACTAACGTTTATCCCCTCCCCCAAGCGGGAGCGGAGTAGGAGAGAGAACATGGATTTCGCCAAACTGTTTAGCCTCGAAGGCAAAATCGCACTGATTACCGGCGGCAGCCGCGGGATCGGCAAGATGCTGCTTGAGGGCTACCTCGCCGCCGGGTGCGAGCGGGTTTACATCACCGCGCGCAAGAAGGCGCAGCTTGATGAGACCGTCGCCGAATTCGAAGCCCAGTACCCCGGCAAGGTGATCGGCCTCGCGGGCGATCTCAGCCAATCGGACGGCATCGCGCAGCTAGTGGCAGAGCTGTCGGCGCGCGAAACCCGGCTCGACGTGCTGGTCAACAATGCCGGCGCGGCCTGGGGCGGGGACTTTGAGACCTTTCCCGAAGTGGGCTGGGACAAGGTCATGGACCTCAACGTCAAATCACTGTTCTTCCTGACGCAGAAGCTGTTCCCGCTGCTCAAGGCCGCCGGATCGTTCGACCGCCCGGCCAAGGTCATCAACATCGCCTCGATCGATGGCCTGCGCCCCAATCCGTGGGAAACCTATTCGTACCAGGCGAGCAAGGCGGCGGTGATTCACCTGACCAAGCGCATGGCGGCACGGCTGATCAAGGACAACATCGTGTGCACCTGCATCGCGCCCGGCGCCTATCCGAGCGAGATGAACAAGGCTGCGGCAAAGAACCCCGAAGGCAGCGCCAAGGGCATTCCGTACAAGCGGATCGGGGTGGCCGAAGATATCGCTGGCGGCGCGATCTACCTCGCCAGCCGGGCGGGCGACTATGTCGTCGGCACCACGATCCCGATCGACGGCGGGATCGTCAACGCCTGGATTCCCGAGGTGTTCAACGATCCGTCGGGGCACTGACATGGCACATTCCGCTGCCATCCTGACCGAGGGGATCTACTTCGGTGAAGGTCCGCGTTGGCATCAGGACCGGCTGTGGTTCTCTGACTTTTACGCGCACCAGGTGTGTTCGGTTAGCCTGGCGGGCGATTTGCGCACCGAGCTGGCGTTCGACGGGCAATCTTCCGGCCTGGGCTGGATGCCCGACGGTTCGCTGCTGGTGGTGCGGATGGAACTGCGCGAAGTCTGGCGGCGCTGGCCGGACGGGCGGTTTGAGCGCCACGCCGATGTCACCGCGCACTCGGCGCATTTGTGCAACGACATGGTGGTCGATGGCGCCGGCCGGGCCTACGTCGGCAACTTCGGCTTCGACCTCGACGCGGCCATGCAAGCCCGCGGCCCCGCCGGAGTGATTGCCGATCACCCGACCACCCTGCTCGCGCTGGTCCAGCCAGACGGTACGGTCAGTGATGCTGCACCGGGCGAGAAGTTCAGCTTTCCCAACGGCATGGTCATCACCCCCGATGGCGCGACGCTGATCGTTGCGGAGACCTTCGGGTTGCGGCTCACCGCGCTCGATATCGGAGCCGACGGCACACTGTCGGGCCGGCGCGAATGGGCCCCGGTCGCGCCGCGTTTGCCTGACGGGATTTGCCTCGATGCCTCAGGCGCAGTGTGGATCGCCAATCCCGCCGCCCCCGAATGCGCGCTGATCGCGCCCGGAGGTGAGGTTCTGGATAAAGTCGTGACCGGCGACCTCAACTGCTACGCTTGCATGCTCGGGGGGCCAGAAGGACGGCACCTGTTCATGCTGGTCGCCCCGCCCGCTGCTGCCACGGCTCCCAAAGGCAAAGTGCTGGTGTGCGAAGTCCCGGTAGGCCGGGCCGGGCTGCCTTAACGCATCAGCTCGCGGACAAACCCGATCAAGCCGGTCTGGCGCGCGCGTTTCATTCGCTCGGCAGCGAGAATCTGGCGGACTTTGGCGAAGCAGGCATCGACATCGTCGTTGACCACGACATAATCGTAGCCATCCCAATGGCTGATTTCTGCGCGGGCGCGTTCCATCCGGCTTTCGATCACTTGGGCGCTGTCTTGCGCGCGGTTGATGAGCCGGCGCTGCAACTCTTCGAGGCTGGGCGGCAGGATAAACACGCGGACGACGTCCTGCTGGTCCTTCTGGAACAGCTGCTGGGTGCCCTGCCAGTCGATATCGAACAGGAAATCGCGGCCTTCCTTGAGCCCGGCACGGATTTGCGCCTTGGGGGTGCCATAGCAATAATCGAACACCCGCGCCCATTCGTAGAGCTCGTCGGCCTCGACCATCCGGTCGAACTCGGCCTGCGCAACGAAATGATAATCCTTGCCGTCGACTTCGCCCGGGCGGATCGGGCGGGTGGTGGCGGATACCGACAGGCTGATCTCGGCATCGCCCTGCAGCAGCATGTGACTGATCGTGGTCTTGCCCGCGCCCGAGGGCGAAGACAGGATGAACATCAAGCCGCGGCGATGGAGGAGCGTGTCGGGGGAAGCCATGACCTCCAATCGCGCGAACCGCGCTGGCAATCAAGTCTCGCCGTTGTCCTGTGCCCCGCGTTTCGCCTGGGCATCGATGGCACGGCTCCCCTCGGCCCGCGCGCTGCGCTTGCCCTGGCGGCGATCATAGAGCGCCTTGGCGAGCAGCCCGCCCCCGACCACGATCGCTCCGGGGATCGAGCGCATCGCAATCCGCGCCACCGCGGTGCCAATCAGCGTCTGGAACATGCTCCGCCCGGCGACGACATTCTTGGCCTTGGCGGGCGAAAACTTGGCGCCGAGCACGGTGCGCTCAACCGCATGGCGCAGCAATTGTCCGCCGCCGCGCAGGGCAAGATCAGCGATCAGCAGGTTGGTCATCGGATTGGGGCTGGGGCCTTCTGCCGCATCGGCTTTCGCCACGGCCTTGGCAGTCGCCGCCTCGGCCGAGCGCTTGGCCGCTTTCAAGCTGGGCAGTCTGGCCATGGCAGATCCTGTTCCGCCGGCGTGCCGGCTATTTCTTGCGGCCGAAATCCACGGTGACCACATTGTTGGCATTGTCATCGCTGGAAACGCTCGGGCTATCCCCGGGTTCCGGCGCGTCGTTTTCGGCATGCTCGTGCGGGGCAGCTGCGTCGGCCGCATCGACCGCCTGGAACTGCAGCCCGAAATCGACCGCCGGATCGACGAATGCGGTAATCGCCGCGAACGGCACCACCAGCTTCGAGGGCATCTGGTTGAACGACAGCCCGACCGAAAAGCCCTGGTCGGTCACGTTGAGATCCCAGAACTTGTTCTGCAGGACGATCGTCATTTCGTCGGGAAACCGCTCGCGCAGGTGGCCTGGAATATCCACCCCCGGCGCGGCGGTCTTGAAGGTGATGTAGAAATGGTGCGCTCCGGGGAGCTGGCTGCCGCCGCTCTGGATCTGGCCGAGCACCCGGCCGACCACAGCACGCAACGCCTCCTGAACGATCTCGTCGTAGGGAATCAGGCTATCGGGCGCGCTGTCACTCATCCCCGGAGAAGTGGCGGCGCGGGGACGCAGGGTCAAGGGCAAAGCACTTGCGCGCGGCACTTTCGCGTTTATAGGCACCGCCATGCGTAAGGCCCGCGTAGCACGCAAGACTCACGAAACCGATATTGCGGTCGAGGTCGATCTCGACGGCACCGGGCGCTATGACGTGTCCACCGGGATCGGCTTTCTCGATCACATGATCGAGCAGTTCAGCCGCCATTCGCTGATCGACGTGACCTGCCGGATCAACGGCGACCTCCACGTCGACCAGCACCACACCACCGAAGATTCTGCGATTGCGATCGGCCAGGCGATTGCCGAAGCGCTCGGCGACAAGGGCGGGATCGGGCGCTACGGCACCGCCTATTCGCCGATGGACGAGGCCCTGTGCCGGGTTGCGCTCGATATTTCGGGGCGGCCCTACCTGGTGTGGAAGGCCGCGTTCACGCAGGAAAAGCTCGGCGAATTCGATACCGAACTGGTCGAGCACTGGTTTCACTCGATCGCGCAGGCGGTGGGCATCACGCTGCATATCGAGCTGCTCTACGGCCAGAACAACCACCACATCTGCGAAGGCATCTTCAAGGGCTTTGCCCGCGCGATGCGGCAGGCGGTCGAGCTCGATCCGCGCAAGCTAGGCGCAATTCCTTCGACCAAGGGAATTCTTGGTGGGTAGCGCCCTTCGCCTCCGCGAAGGGCTTGCAACACCAGCCCGCTCCCCCGGCCCGGCCACCCTCAGGGTAACCTTAAAGGGGTGGCCGGGCCGGGGGAGCGGGCTGGTGTTG
>JANYGC010000083.1 GCA_025359425.1 Sphingomonadaceae bacterium | reverse complement strand
GATGGGCGCGAGCGGGGTCCAGCTCGGCACGCGCTTCGCCGCGGCGGAGGAGTCGGTCGCGCATCCGAACTTCAAGCGCGCCTTCGTCCGGGCATCGGCGCGCGACGCGGTCGCCAGCGTCCAGCTCGACCCGCGGCTGCCGGTGATCCCGGTCCGCGCGCTGAAAAACAAGGGCACCGAGGAGTTCACCGCCAAGCAGATCGAAGTCGCCAAGCTGCTCGATGCGGGCACGGTCGACATGGGCGAGGCGCAGCTCCAGATCGAACACTTCTGGGCCGGCGCCCTGCGCCGCGCGGTGATCGACGGCGATGTCGAAAGCGGCTCGGTCATGGCCGGACAGTCGGTCGGGATGGTCAATTGCGAAGAACCCGTCGCGGATATCGTCAAGCAGCTGATGGATCAGAGCGAAGCTGCTTTGTCCCGGTAAATCTTACTTAGGTCCTCTCCATTTTGCGTAGCCAAATGGGGAGGTGGCAGTCGCCCTTGCGACTGACGGAGGGGTATCGACGCCCGCCCAGAAACCCCTCCGTCAGTTCCTGCGGAACTGCCACCTCCCCATTTGTCCAAGAGGAAAAATGGAGAGGATCTAGGCCTCCTTCCCAAGCCCACGAAAAAGGGGCCGGAACTTGCGCTCCGGCCCATTCAAGTTGTCGTTCGCAGGAGGAACGTGGGTTGGCGAGACCGAGGGGAGGAGAAGAGGAACCCCGACCCCGCCAATTTCGTAAGGCCAGCGCTACATATTGTAAGCGCGCTCGCCGTGTTCGTTGAGGTCGAGACCTTCGCGCTCGGCTTCTTCGCTCGCGCGCAGGCCGATCGTCTTGTCGATCGCGATCAGCAGGATGGCCGAGATGCCGCCCGACCAGATCAGCGTGGTGCCGATGGCCTGGAGCTGGATTAGCAGCTGAGCTCCAATGTCGTAGGTGTCGAGCACGGCAGGGAACACCTTGTAATTGTAGAAGCCCTGCCCGCCGAGGCTCGGTGCCGCCACGATGGCAGTTGCCAGCGCGCCGGTGATCCCGCCGATGCAGTGGATCCCGAACACGTCGAGCGTGTCGTCGTACTTGAACTTGTTCTTCACGGTCGAAACGAAGAAGAAGCAAATCGGCGAGACGACCAGTCCGAGCAGGATCGAAGTCATCGGTGCGCCAAAGCCCGAGGCCGGGGTGATCGCCACCAAGCCCGCCACGGCACCCGAAACCGCACCCAACATCGAAGGCTTCTTGTGGACGATCTGTTCGACCACGGCCCAGCTCAAAGCCGCAGCGCAAGTTGCCAGCATGGTGTTGACGAAGGCCACTGCAGCCACGCCGTTGGCTTCAAGGTTGGACCCGGCGTTGAAGCCGAACCAGCCCACCCACAGCAAGGACGCGCCGATCATGGTCATGGTCAATGAATGCGGCGGGGTATTTTCCTTGCCGAAGCCGAGCCGCTTGCCGAGCACCAGGCAGCCCACCAGCCCGGCGATGCCGGCGTTGATGTGAACCACGGTGCCGCCCGCGAAATCGAGCGCGCCCTTGCCGAACAGGAACCCGACATCGGTCGGAGCATCGGCGAGGAAGTCCGGGCCCGCCCAGTACCACACCATGTGTGCGATCGGGTAATAGACCAGCAGCGACCACAGCACCGTGAACAGCATCAGCGGCCAGAACTTGATGCGTTCCGCGAACGAGCCGATAAACAGCGCCGGGGTGATCATGGCGAAGGTCATCTGGAACACGAAATAGCTGAGTTCGGGGATGTAGACATTGTTCGAGAAGGTGGCGGCGAACGTCCCGCTGGTCACCCCCGCCATGAACGCCTTGGACAGCCCGCCAAACAGCTGGACGCCAAACACTTCGTGCCCGGCACCGCTGGTGAAGGCGATCGAATAGCCGACCACCGCCCACATGATCCCGGTGATCGAAACGATCATGAACACCTGCATCAGCACGCTGAGCATGTTCTTGGTGCGCACCAGGCCGCCATAGAACAGCGCGAGGCCCGGCACGCTCATCATCAGCACCAGCACCGACGAGATCAGCATCCAGGTGGTGTCACCCTTGTTGACCATCGTGGCCATCTGCTCGGTGGTCGGAGCTTTGACGAGGTCGGCGGCGAAGGCCGGGGCGGCGGCGAGAACGCCTGCCAATGCGGCCACCGCGCCATAAATCTTGCGGTTCATTGTTGAGTTCCCTCCTGTCGCGCGGCCGATCACAGCGCGGTATCCCCGGTTTCGCCGGTGCGGATGCGGGTGGCCGAAGCCAGGTCCAGCACGAAGATCTTGCCGTCGCCGATCGCATCGGTGCTCGCCACCTGCTGGATCGTTTCGACCACTTGCGGGGCCAGGGCATCGCTGACTGCCAGCTCGATCTTCACCTTGGGCAGCATGTTGGTGGTGTATTCGGCGCCGCGATAAATCTCGGTCTGCCCTTTCTGCCGCCCAAAGCCCTTCACCTCGGTCACGGTCATGCCCGCAACGCCGAGCACGCCGAGTGCATCGCGCACGTCGTCGAGCTTGAAGGGTTTGATGATGGCGATGATGAATTTCATGCCGGTCCCCTGATAGGTCTAGGTCGGCCCCGCGCCGACTGAGCAGGTGCAGCAAAGATCGTGCCAATACGCAATTATTGCGTCATTTCAGTAACGGCTCTGAAACGAATGTACGTCAGGGAGTCGGCCAACGCCTTAAAATTGCGCGTGCTGCCTATTTTTTGGGCAGCGCCAGCTTGGCCCAGACCGGCAGGTGGTCGGAAGCCACGCCAGCCAGCATGCTGTGGTGGACCCCCGCACCCTCGCAATGCCATTCTCCCGAGATCGCCACCCGGTCAAGCTGCGCCACCGGTCGCCGCGAGGGGAAACTGCGTCCCGGCGCGAGCACCCGCCACGGGCTGTGCAGCTCTCGCAAGGATCCGCCATGCTGCGACCATTCGTTGAAATCGCCCATCAAGACGGTTGGACAAGGATGATCGCAGCGCTCGCAGTGCGCCAGGATCGCGCGGAGTTGCTGGCGGCGGCGCAGTCCGGAGAGGTCGAGGTGCATGCCGACGACCCGCATGCGCTGACCCTTGACGATCAGGTCGGCGCGGATCGCCCCGCGCGGCTCGAGCGTAGGGAGCGGGACAATTCCCGCCTCGGCAATGGTGAACTCGCGCCGCACCAGCAGCGCATTGCCGTGCCAGCCGATCGAGTTTGCGCCGGTTGACAGCGGCACCGCGCGGTAGTGGCCGTGGTCTTCCAGCAGCTGGTGCGGCAGCACCGCGTGGCGCTGGCCAAAGCGCAGGTCGGCTTCCTGCAGCGCGATCACGTCGGCGTCGATCTCGCGCAGCACCGCCATGATCCGCTCGGGATCGCGGCGGCGGTCAAGTCCCACGCCCTTGTGGATGTTGTAGCTGGCGAAAGTCAGTTGCATTCCAGATCGAACCCGTTCGTGGGGAGGAACGGGCCTACGACAGTTTGGCTCCCGCATCGCCCGCAATAAACCGGTCGGTCGAGCGGGTCGGCAGGCCATCGATCGAGCGGGTGCGCTTGGCGACCTTGGTGACCCATTTCTCCGGATCGGACTGGGCGTGGTACTTGGGCAGCGTGGCGCGTTCGTGGTCGACGTGCATGATCGGCACGCCCCAGCCGCAACTGCCCTGCACGCTCTCCACCGCAATATCGAAGATCTGGCGGGTGCCGGGGAGCAGCGTGAAGTGCGCCGCCAATTCGCCCCAGCCGGCATCCTGCGGCAGCACCGGTCGGCCGCGGCCATAGATCCGCAGGATCAGCGCAGGCTGCTCGAAATTGCACATCATGATCGTGATCCGGCCATCCGCAGCGAGGTGCGCGTGGGTCTCGTTGCCCGAACCGCCAAGGTCGAGATAGGCGACGCGGCTGGGTGAGAGCACCCTGAAGGTATCGGCGAGGCCCTTGGGCGAAAGGTTGATCCGCCCGTCGGCTGCGGCGGTGGCGGTAAAGAACACCGCCTGCTTGGCGATCATCGCAAGGTGATCGGGGGTGAGCGTGTCGGTAAATTCCATGCGCGCAGACTATGCGGGCATGGCGTTTGGGGCAAGGCTGGAAGGGTTTCGCGCAAAGAGCGCGAAGAGGTTGCGCGTGGCCGTAGGCCAGACTTGTCTTCCCCTTGCGCTGTGGCTCAAAACAACAATGAAAAGCGGCTTCGCCGCAAGCGCAACCTCTTTGCGCTCTTGGCGTGCTTTGCGCGAAACCCTTACCTCTCCTTGGTCGCCGAAAAGGTCAGATCGGGATTGCGTTCCTGCTGGTAGCCGACATCCCAGGCCGACCGCGCCATGAACACCGGATCGCCATCGCGATCCTTGGCCAGGTTGCTGAGGTTGAAATCGGCAAAGCCCTTCAGCGCCGCGTCGCTGCCCTTGAGCCAGCGCGCCGTTTCGAACGGGGCCGGCTCGAGCATGGCCTCGACCTTGTATTCCGCCTCAAGCCGCGAAATCAGCACGTCCAGTTGCAGCTGGCCGACCACGCCGACGATCCACGACGCGCCGATCTCGGGATAGAACACCTGAATCACGCCTTCTTCGCTGAGGTCGTCGAGTGCTTTACGCAATTGCTTGGTCTTGGTCGGATCCTTGAGCGCGACGCGGCGCAGGATTTCGGGGGCGAAGTTGGGCAGCCCGGTGAACCGCAGCTTGTTGTTCTCGCTCAGCGTATCACCCACCCGCAGCGTGCCGTGGTTGGGGATGCCGATGATGTCGCCGGGCTCGGCGCTATCGGCAATCTCGCGGTCCTGCGCAAAAAACAATATCGGCGAGTGGATCGCGACCGGCTTGCCGCTGCCCGACGGGGTGAGCTTCATGCCGCGTTTGAAGGTGCCCGAAACCAGCCGCATGAAGGCGATCCGGTCGCGGTGCATCGGGTCCATGTTGGCCTGAACCTTGAAGATGAACCCGGTGACTTCCTTGCCCTCGGGACTGATCACGCCCTCGCTGCTGGGCTGCGGGCGCGGCGGCGGGGCCAGGCGCGCGATCGCATCGATCAATTCGGCCACCCCGAAATTCTTGAGTGCCGAGCCGAAATAAACCGGGGTCAGATCGCCATTGCGATAAGCCTCAAGATCGAACGAGGGATAGCCGCCTTGCCCCAGTTCGATTTCGTCGGCGATCTGGGACGGGATGTCGTCAGCGGGCGTGACCTTGCCGAGAAACTCGCGGCTCGGGCCTTCGGGGCGTGCGATGGTGCCCGTCGCGAAGTCGAGCACGCCCTTGAACTCGCCGCCCATCCCGATCGGCCACGACATCGGGCAAACGTCGAGCGCGAGCGCATCGGCGACCTCGTCAAGGATCTCGAACACCGAGCGGCCCTCGCGGTCGACCTTGTTGACGAAGGTGATGATCGGCACCGACCGCAGCCGGCAAACCTCGAACAGCTTGCGGGTCTGCGGCTCGATCCCTTTGGCGGCATCGATCACCATGATCGCCGAATCGACCGCGGTCAGCGTGCGGTAGGTGTCTTCGGAAAAGTCTTCGTGGCCCGGGGTGTCGAGCAGGTTGAAGGTAATCACGCTTCCGTCAGGACTACGGCGCTCGAAGGTCATCACGCTGGAGGTGACCGAAATCCCGCGCTGCTGCTCGATCTTCATCCAGTCCGACCGCGCCCGCCGCGCTTGCCCGCGTGCCTTGACCTGCCCCGCCAGATGGATCGCGCCCCCTTGCAGCAGCAACTTCTCGGTCAAAGTGGTCTTGCCCGCATCAGGGTGCGAGATGATGGCAAAGGTGCGGCGATTGGACATGGTCGGGGGCGCATAGCGGGGGTGGGTCAACTGGCCAAGCCAATTAGCTGGCCACATTATGGCGGCGCAACATGTGCCGCTCCGTCAACAGAAATGACTTTGGGCGAAAATTCGATTATTCAAGTTGGATGATAAATGGCTCCGAACTGTCAGCGGCACAGCGTGAGATGGATGCCATTTTCGATTCTTTTTTTGAAATCTCTGATTCACTTCGTGACGACGTATCTTTCATTTTGGACATGCCGGCGCAGGACACCGCCGTCTGGCGACGCGCATTCATTCGCACTGTAGTCCCTTTGATTGAAGGGCTTGCTTACTGCTATCTGCGCATTAGCCACGCTGATCGCGAGCTCAGTCCAGAGGGCAAGGAGAAGCTGAATCCGGATCGAAAACAATCGACACCTGACCGCGTTAAGTCTGCCCTGTTATCGATCTTCACCAAGCTGCATGTTTCTCCGAAGCCTGACTTTTCAGGGATTGGATGGGCAAACGCAAAGCGGCTGATGCGATCTAGGGACGCGTTGATGCATCCAAAGACTCCGGAGAGTTTGAACTTCTCAGAAAGCGATTGGAATAGGATTTACGCCGGGGCAATCTGGATTCTTGGGGAATTCTTTCGGCTCCCTGAGCTACTTGGAAAGAAGTTTTCAGACAACGCGTAGGCAACCGAAGCGCAATTTTTACTTGAGCCATCCAGTTGATTGTCAGATTTTCAATCCTACCCCAACCCACCCTTCAACAACGCATTGGCTTGCGCCGCCACCTCGCCCAAATCCGCGTCCGGGTCCATCACGCCGAATCGCAGCCCCAAAAACACGTTCATCCCCATGATCGCCCAGGCGTGGACTTCGCTGGGCTCCACGCCGAGTTCGCCTTTGGCGCGCGCCGCCTGCAACCGCTCGAGAATGCGTGCGGCGGTATTGAGATAGTGCGCGCGCCAAGCTTCGGGGGCGACGAATTCGGCTTCGTCGATGATCCGGTAGATTTCCTTGTGCTCGCGCGCAAAGCCGAGGAACGCCTCGAGCGCCGCGCCTTCGGCCTCGATCGCGCCGAGTCCGGGTCGCAGCGCCGGGGCGACATGATCGCGCACCCGCCCGCTCATGTCCGCCACCAGCGCCTTGAACAGCGCCTCCTTGCTTTCAAAATAGGTGTAGAAGCTGCCCAGCGCGACGCCGGCGCGGATCGTGATCGAGACGATCGAGCTTTCGTGAAAGCCCTTCTCGCCGAATTCCGCCGCCGCGGCATCGAGGATCGCCCGCTGGGTGCGCCGTCCGCGCTCGGTGCGCGGTTGCCGCGGTGCGTTTGCGGTGCTCGCCAGGTCCACTCGAATCTCCCCATCGCCGCGCCGCAGTGTTGCACACTTGCCACGCCGAAGCATCATTCTCGCGTGCTTCCTAGCGGCACCCTCATAACAAAGTTGAAAGTTGGTTCAACTTTTATATAGGGGTTGCATTCGCCGAGCCGAAGAGCGGCTGGCAAATTGTTTTTTGGGAGGAACCCTCATGCGTCATCACGCTTTGCTAAGCCGCGCTTCACTGATCGCCAGCGCTCTCGTCAGCCTGACCGCCGCCCCGTCGTTCGCGCAAACCGCCAGCAATTCGAGCGATGCTGCCGCCACCGCCGAGGATGATGGCGACGCGATCGTCGTCACCGCCCGCCGCCGCGAGGAAAGCCTGCTCAACGTGCCGATCGCGATCACGGCGATCTCGGGCGACCAGCTCGCCAATCAGGGCTCGGCCGATATCACCGCGCTGGCCGAGACCGTTCCCAACGTGACGCTCGAAGCCAGCCGCGCGACCAATTCGACACTGAGCGCGTTCATCCGCGGGGTCGGCCAGCAGGACCCGGTTTCGGGCTTCGAACAGGGTGTCGGGATCTATCTCGACGATGTCTATCTCAACCGGCCGCAAGCCGCGGTGCTCGATATCTACGATGTTCAGCGGATCGAAGTGCTGCGCGGGCCGCAGGGCACGCTGTACGGCCGTAACACCGTCGGCGGCGCGGTCAAGTACGTGACCAAGCGGCTTGACGACGTGGCCCACCTTTCGGCGCGCGCCACTTACGGCAGCTACAACCAGGCCGACGGAGTGGTTACCGGCTCGGTCGCACTGGGCCCCGACAAGGTCATCCGCATCGGCGGCTCGCTCGCGCGGCTCACCCGCGACGGGTTCGGCACCAACCTGACCAACGGCTTGTCCAACTACAACAAGGACATCTGGGCCGGGCGCGGCACGATCGAATTGCACGGCACCAACGTGTTCGCGCGGCTGACCGCCGATTACACCCACGACACCTCGAACCCGCGCGGCGGGCACCGGTTCATCCCCGGCATCGTCAGCGGCACCCCGGTGCTCGCCAATGTCTATGACACCAGGGGCGGGCTCAACTTCCCGGTGCAGGACGTGACCGCCTGGGGCACCTCGCTGTTCCTTGAGGCGCAGCCCAGCGACGGCCTGACGTTCCGTTCGATTTCGGCTTACCGCAAGGACGATACGGCGACCCCGATCGACTTCGACGCATTGCCGGCGGTCGATGTCGATGTGCCCGGCTATTACCGCAACCGTCAGTTCAGCCAGGAAGTGCAGATGCTGATCGACAAGGGCAACTTTAATGGCCTGATCGGCGCCTATTACCTCAGTGCGTCGGCGCTGACCCAGTTCGACGTGCGGCTGTTCACCACCATCAATGGGCTGACCGGCTATACCGACGCCAATGTCGATACCGAGACGATGGCCGCCTTCGCTGACTTTACCTACGATTTCAGCGATATGATCAGCCTGTCGGTCGGCGGGCGCTATACCTGGGACGAGCGCAGCGCCAAGATCCTGCGCCAGAACTACCTGGGCGGCGGTTCGCCGACGTTTGGCGGGGCGGGCATCCCGTTCGGCGCGCCGGGCACCAACTTCCGCGGCAAGCAGACTTTCACCAAATTCACTCCGCGCGCCTCGCTGAGCTTCAAGCCGAACCCGGACACGCAGCTTTACGTGAGCTTCTCGCAGGGCTTCAAGGGCGGCGGTTTCGATCCGCGCGGGGCCGGCGCGAACGCCCCCGATCTCAATGGTGACGGCACCAAGTCCGATGCCGAGATTGCCCAGTTCCTGAGCTTCCGCCCGGAAAAGGTGAACAGCTACGAGATCGGCTACAAGGCGGCGCTGTTTGACCGCCGCTTCACCGTCGCGCTCGCCGCCTTCCGGATGGACTACACCGACGTCCAGATCCCCGGTTCGGTCGCCTGCACCATCGGCGGCCTGCCCAGCTTCTGCGGGGTGGTTTCCAACGCGGGCAAGGCGCGGATGCAGGGCTTCGAGGCCGAGGGCAAGCTGCGGCTCGGCGCGCTGACGCTGAACGGTTCGGTCGGCTATATCGACGCCAAGTACTTGTCGTACATCACCAACATTGCCGGTGTTCCGACCCAGGTGGCCTCGTTCCGCCACGTCCAGAACACCCCGGCGTGGAGCGGCGCGGCCTCGGCCACCTATGGGGTGGACCTGGGCGAGGGAAACATCGATTTCACTGCGGGAATGTCGTTCAAGAGCAAGACCTTCCAGTTCGAAATCGCCAACCCGTACCTTGACCAGCCAGCCTATCAGCTGTTCGATGCCAGCATCGTCTACCACGCGCCGGGCAATCGCTGGTCGCTGGGGGTGTTCGGCAAGAACCTGACCGACGAGCGGATCAAGACCTCGGGCTATACCTTCATGCGCGCCAATCCGACGACGGGCGTGCTGGTCACGCCGCTCGCCTCAGCGCTGGGCAAGGAAGGCATTCTGTCGGCCTACTACGCCAACCCGCGTCAGGTGTTTGTGACCGCTTCGATCAACTTCTGATTGGATCAGCCTGAATTATCACCGCCCCCGTGCCAGCCGCCCAGTGCGGCTAGTTCGGGGGCGGTTTCTATTTGGGCCTGCGCAAAACAACATAAAGCGCGCCCGCGCCGCCGTGGCGGCGATGCGCCGGGCGGACGGCGGCGATGCGCGAGCCGTGCGCGCCGAGCGCCAGCCAGTCGATCACCTTGGCGCGGATTGCCCCGCGCGAATGGCTGCGGTCAGCGGATTCGACCGGGCGCGGGCGGCCGGTGATCACCAGCACCAGCCGCGCGCCCATCGCGCCCGCCTGCGCCAGGCCCGAATCGAGCCGGGCGTGGGCCGCATCGAGGCTGTGGCCGTGCAGGTCGAGCGTGAAATCGGGATGGACCAGCGCCTTGGCGAGCTTGCGCTCCCACGTGGCGTCGAGGGTTTGGGTGTCGATGGTTGCGGGGGGACGCGGTTTGCTCGGTCGATCCTCCCCTTTTGGGGGAGGTGGGCCGCCAAAGGCGGGTCGGAGG
>JANYGC010000077.1 GCA_025359425.1 Sphingomonadaceae bacterium | reverse complement strand
GCATTGCCTGCACCAGATCGCGCCGACCGCGAACACCATCCTGCACGATACGCGCACCCCGCTGGTTAGCTGGTTCTACGCCATGTATCTGTTCTGCACGACGCGCCACGGCGTAAGCGGCAAGGAACTGCAACGGCAACTCGGTGTCACCTACAAGACTGGCTGGCGCATCGGGCAGCAAATCCGCGAACTCACCATGAAAGCGCAGTCGTTCGACGCGCTGCTCTCTGGTCACGTGGAACTCGATGAAGCCTATGTCGGCGGTCGCCGTTCGGGCGGCAAGCGTGGACGCGGCGCACCAGGCAAGACCATCGTTATGGGCCTTATCAGCCGCGATGGGCCGATGAAGGCGGTTGTCATTCCGAACGTCAAGAAGGACACGCTGCGCAGCGTTGTTCTGGACCACGTAGAGCCAGGTTCGGTCGTCTCCACAGACGAACTCTACAGCTACAATTTACTCACTGGCGACGGGTTCACGCATGGCGCTGTGAAGCACGGTGCCAAGGAATATTCGCACTATGACTATCGGACTGGCGAGACGTTCCACGTTAACACCGTGGAAGGCTTCTGGCGGCTGTTCAAAGCGTCGGTGCGGTCAACCCATGTGCAGATCAGCGCCAAGCATATGCAGCGCTACCTGTCCGAGTTCACTTTCCGCGCTTCGAACCGCGAACGGGTGAACGGGATGTTTGACCTTCTGGTAGGGGCGCTGTGACACGGCCCATTAGAGTGTCGAATTGATTGCGGTCGGCGGTGCCGATACCCTGCGATTCAGCTTGAGCGACAAAATCTTCTAAACGATTCTCCGCAAGCGCCCTGTTCAGTTTCAGTTCCATAAGTCCTACATATCACACTTTTCAGCGAGTTGCAGCCTTAGGTGAGCAACGAATTGACAACCACTAGGTTGTAAGCGAAACGCACACAGCGCAAAGGAGTGCATTATGCGAGTTAGTCTCAGCGTTTCTCCGCAAACGATTTTCGTTGCGCCAGGGTATGATGTGCCGCCGTCAGAGGTGGAAGACTTGGTTGCCGGGCGGCAGCGTGAACGGTCCGATTTCATGTACCAAGCCGTATTCAAGAGCCTTATCCGGGGCGATAAAAATGTCGATGCTCCGGCGATCGCTCAAAACCTCTTGGGGAATGGTTGTCCTCTCTCCTAGAATGCCGTCTATCCTCGCTTCTTCGGCGAGCGCCATATCTAGCGTAGATCGCACAGATGAATGCGCCCCATTTGCTTGAACTTGCACCGGGTGGATTTGGAAAATTGCGTCTTTGCATGCAGTTCGGTGGTCGGCGGCTGCGTAAATTGTCGTCGCAACTGATGCGACCATACCCGAATTATGGATGATTGTCCGGATGGGGAGACCCCTGATATGGTAGTACAAGAACACCCCCTCCGAGGCGCTGCCGCCGTGTGACGTAAACGTGAGATGCACCGCATCGTACTGGTCATTAACGGCCTGATTAAAGGCTCCTGCGATCTTTGCGACACCGGCGGAATCTATCAGGCCACAAAACCCAAGATATAGCGTTTTAGGCCCAATGAGATCGGCCATCTAAAGTTCCTTTTGACCTGTGAATCGTAGGTGTGTTACAAAGGAACCGCGCCGGGAGCGAAAAGCCCCCGGACACGGCAACTGTCTATGCTAACAAAGCGGTTTGCCACATTGGGATGCTCACTTTCTAGCTTGCCGGGCCGGATTGAGGGTTGATCCAAGCTGACGGGGGTGGTGGTACACCCCAGCCAGCGGGTTTCTGAGGCTCCGGCAGGTAACTGCTTGGAGCCTCATTCTCTTTGGGCGAGGTTCTCGCCAGCCCGAATTTTTCGGCAGCTTGATCCGACACGCGATAAAGTCCGGCGTCGTCTTTTACGACATAACCATGTTCAATATAGCCATCGAATATGCGGCGGACTTCGGCCGGCCGAATTTCCCGTTGCTCAAGTGCGCGCACTGTTTCGACCACAGTCTCGGCAGGAAACCAATCGCTCTCAAGCAAGAGCAATGTTTCTAGCACGAACCGCCACCGCTTTGAGATTGCGCCCGGCTGACGGCCAGATCCTTTGGGTTTGGTGCCGCTCTCTAAGGGGCCAACACGGAATGCACGGCCAGCATGCGTCTTCACGCCAGAATTAATGGCAGAAGCCAGCGCCTCCATGCCGCGTAGCTCGGCGCGCTCCGTTTCTAGTGCGCGCTCAAGTGTCGCGATCTTCGTTCTCTTGTCGCCGAGCAGGGAATCTATCTGGTCCATTCCCCACCGTTTAACGGTATGCAGGGCTGAAGTCTATAGCCCACATATGGGGAAATGGAATTTTTCCACCACCTGCGGCGGCCGTCAAGGTGTGTGTAGGGGATAAACGGGATGTCATATGCATCGGAGTCAAGCGACAGAGAGCCGGACTCAGATGAGTCCAATATTCAGAAAGCAAATCGTGATCTCGCGTTCGTAACATTCAATCGAATGCAGGAACGAGAAGCCTTATTTGAAAAAGTGCATGCTTGCAGCTTGAAGGTGAAAGTCCTCTTTGGCGAGGATGCGTACAATCCATTCGTTGAGGTGCGTAGATGCTTTGGTGAAGTTAGAGTCGGCGCGCGAATGCTATACCGAACTCCCTATGGCGGCTACAATGATCAAAGTTTTGTCGAGAAAATGGAAAAGCGAATTTGGGACCATGAAAGTGACGAGCCAGATAGCATTGAATTCAAGGTAAGGTCCGCAGTAAAGTCGATTGAAGAGAGGCTTAGCAAAGAACTGCAAATGGCTTAGCGGACACTACTGCCCGTACCTCGCCTCACCCGCAACCCGCACCGCCTCGCGTGCAGCCGCGATCAACGCTCCCGCCTTCGCCTCGCATTCGCGCTGTTCGTAGGCCGGGTCCGAATCCGCAACGATCCCTGCGCCCGCCTGGA
>JANYGC010000048.1 GCA_025359425.1 Sphingomonadaceae bacterium | reverse complement strand
TGATCCTGCTCAGCCTCGTGCAGCATCAATCCTGGTGGGTACGCACGCGCGCAACCGAGGCACTGCAGAAGCTGCGTTCCGCTCCACTCGGAGGCCTCTCGGTGTTGGCGACTGCAGCGTGACCGTGATTGATCATCTCATCGAGACCGGCAAAGCGGTTGTTACTGGCCTTGCCTGGGCTGGAATCATCTCCGTTCTCTGCCGAAATTTCGTGTCGCTCGTTCAGCTCGCGACGGCGTCGTGGGTGTTTGCCATCCGTCTAAGACCCTTCGAAAGATCGGTCGATCTCTGGTCGCGCAGCGAAAGCCTGGTACCGCCCGTATCGGTCATCGCGCCATCGTTTAACGAAGAGCTGTCCATCGTCGAGAGCGTCAGCGCCCTTCTCGCCCTTCAATATCCCGATCACGAAGTCATCGTCGTCAACGACGGTTCTACCGACCAGACGTTGAGCCAGTTACTCGAGGCGTTTCAGTTGGTACCGCTCGAGCGATCGCCCGTGACGGTGCTTCACCGGACGCGTGTGCGCGGAGTCTACAGTTCGCCATCGCACCCAAAACTCGTCGTGATCGACAAGGAAAATGGCCGAAAGGCCGACGCCGTCAACGCCGGGCTGGGTTATGCCCAGCGCCCGCTTGTCTGCGTGATTGATGCCGACTCCATCATCGAGCCTGACGGCCTGCTCCGCGCGATCGAGCCGTTTTTGTGGGATGATGGACGCCTGATCGCCGTGGGGGGGGCCATCCGGGTCGTCAATGGCAGTACCGTACGCGGTGGCCACATTTCGCGCGCTGGTCTGTCGCCACGTTGGCTGCCGCGATTCCAGATTGTGGAATATATGCGCGCATTCCTTGTTTCGCGGGTTGCAAGTTCGCGGCTGTCGATGTTGCTGCTCATATCCGGCGCATTCGGCGTGTTCCGCCGGTCGGTGCTGGTCGAAGTCGGTGGTTACCGCCACGATACCGTGGGCGAGGATCTAGAAATAATAATGCGCCTCCATCGACACATGCGCAACAAAAAGGCTGATTATAAAATTGGCTTCGTTCCCGAAGCAGTCTGCTGGACCGAGGTACCCGAACGGCTGGTCGGTTTGCGCAACCAGCGCTCACGCTGGCAGCAGGGCGCGATCGAGACGGTCGTCGCTCACCGCAACATGCTGTTCAACCCGAAGTATGGCCGGATCGGCATGATCGCGCTGCCGCTCCTGATCCTCGAAGACGTCATCGGCCCCCCGCTCGAACTGATTGGCTACCTGAGCGTCTTGGCGTCCCTGGCAGTGGGAACCGTGTCACCAACGATCGCACTCTCCTTTTTCAGCCTCACGCTCGCTTTTGGTACAGGCGTTAGTATTGGTGCTCTCGTGCTGGAAGAAAAACAGTTGCGGCGTACACCGAGTGCCCGCACGCTTGCCTTGATCTCGCTCGCCGCAATCATGGAGAATTTCGGCTATAGACAGCTCAATTTGATTTATCGGTTACGGGGCATCCACTCGTATCTTCGCAAGGAGACGAATTGGGCCGCAGTTCCGCGCAGCGGGTTTAATAGTGATGTGCAGGCAGCGATCAGAATACCGGGACAGGCTGGCTTGATTGATCGCCGACAAAACCCCGACGGCGAACCGACGCCTGGATTGCCGGCCGACGATTCTACGGCCGATGATTGGCGTGCAGCTGGCTAACGCGGGTATGCGCTCTCGTGCCGGTAAAAGTTCAACGAAGCGCTGTGAACATTTCACGTCGGGTTGGTCACGCTCGCGATCCTGACGAGCCGAACGGACCAGGGGAGTCGCTTGGGCCTTACCGATCACCGCCTAGCGCGGCAGCCTCGCCGTTGTCGCGAATCGGCACGCCCGTCAGCGTCACATCGGTCTGAACGACGTCGGTCCGTTGATCACGCTTGATTTTCCATCAACAGGCTTCGTCGGGTTTCAAACGGGATTTTTTAGAAGCAACAGTGACGTCAACGACGTTCGCTAAAGAACTGAAGTATCGTCAAATTTCCATGTTCGGATAATGTAACCGAGCTTTGATGATCGGTGTTTTGTCGTGTCGGCTCAACGAAGTCCTTGGTCTCCAGCACCTTTAACCAGCGGATAGCCGTCGTTGGCGGAACGGCGATGGCATCGAGCAGTGTCGAGAGCGCCACGATCCTACCTTCCTGCATAGCAATGAAAAGAAAGAGCAATAGGTCCCAGGCAGGTTCGCCGAATATCTCTGATCCAGCTATTTCCTGATCGCGACGTCGACGCTCGGCATAGGCAATTTTCGCGAGTTGAAGAGGCGAAGCGGCCATGGCACCGAAACCTTGCTGCGATGAGCTCATGAGGGCATCAAGCTAACAATGTTCACCTGGATCCGACCTTGTGATGGCGGAGGGAAAGAATACAGTCGTCGAGAATTACGTCTCGACCAGTAATGGAAAACGCCCAAAGTTGAATTGCAAATTTGACAAGTGCGGTGATTGCCACGCTAACTAAAGCTGCCGTACCAATGGTCGCTATCCGGTGCTCCAAGCATGGAGCCCGAAAATGCAGTCACGCTAGAAATGCGCACTCGCTTTTCGAAGTGATCGTAAATTGGCAGGTCCAGACTGAGGGGTTGACCGTGTTTCACACACGCCGCCCACTCTGCCCCAAAATCTTCTTGCGCTTCTTGCACAATCAGATCGCTCAACGCGTGAGGCTCATCGCAAACGCTGATCCCGCACGTGTCCAGCCAATGTTGATTGAGCCCGATTATGCGGCCCAGGCGATCGGCCTCGAAGGTCGCAACCGGAATTGCATCCAGCCAGCTGCGGTATCGTACACTTGATTGGAGAAGCAACTTCTCCAGGTTTTTCTCGGCCGTGACGTCAATCATCGCCGCAGCCAGCCCAATGGTTCCGTCGGCCAGTTGCAATTTTGCCTTGCGCGACCGGTATGTGCGCAGGGTTCCATCAGGAGCGAGCCAATTCTCTTCAACGACGACACCGTCCGTGGACCGCAAGGCGAGGTCGTTGTTCGCCTGAATTGATGCAGATTGCGCTGATCCCGGAGCAAAATCGTCTGTTGATCTGCCGAGGATTTGTTCCATGGGCAGCCCAATCGTCTCGATCGTCGCGTCATTGGCATATATGAAGCGACCAGCGGAATCCTTTGCGTACAGGATTATTCCGGTGTCGTGCCCCAATGCATTGAGAACTGCCTCGGAGTTTGTCTTGGAACCGATCGATGTGATGAGGTCATCAACGTCGGTGCACGTCCCCATCCAGCGTACGATCGCGCCGCGCGCGTCGCGCAACGGCAAGCCGCGGACAACGTGCCAGCGATAATCACCATCAAAGCGCCTGAACCGGTAGCGTACGTCGTAGGCTTTTCCTGACTCAGCGCATTCAGCCCAAAGCTTCTTGGCTCGTTCCTGATCGTCGGGATGCAGGGCGCAGACCCATCCGTCGCCAAGTAGCGACTCTGGGGCAACGCCACTATACCGCGAATACACGATGTTCGTGTAGATGTTGGATCCATTGCTGTCGGTGACGAACACCAAGTTGGGGATGGTCTCTGCGAGTGCCTTGAATTCGAGCATGCCGATACGTGGCTCGTTCGGCATCGCAGCCTGGATTTTTTGTGCGGAAACGTTTGTCGAATGGTCGACTGTTGTTTCCCCGGTAGATTGTGGCTCTTTCACGCTTGATCCTCAACACTGCCTATACACGGCCGGTCGCCAATGACCTAGGATGTGTTGACAAAGGGGATTCCCAAGAGGTTGAGTATCTGATTCAAGGTAGCTTTTGGGGAGGCTACTGTGATCCCGGGTTTGATGAGCGATGAGGAATGGGGCTGTCTTGAGCCGTTCGTGATCGAGCGCGGTGCGCGCAGCGGGCGGCGACCGAGGGATCATCGGCTTGTTCTTGATGGGATATTCTGGGTTGCCCGCACCGGCGTGGCCTGGCGCGATCTGCACGAGCATTTCGGTAAATGGTCATCGGTTTACCGCCAGTTCCGGCGCTGGACGCTGTCCGGTTTGTGGGAGTTGCTGCTCGAAGCCTTCAACGACAGCGGCGGTGGCCAGCCCAGCCTGCAAATGATCGACAGCACAATAATCCGGGCACACCAGTGTTCAGCCGGCGCTAAAGGGGGACTCCGCGCCAGGGTCTTGGCCGCTCAAAAGGTGGCTTTACGACCAAGATCCATCTCCGCATCAATGCGCTGGGCCTGCCCATAGCCTTCGCCCTGACCGGCGGCGAAGTCTCCGACTACAAAGGCTATCTGCCGATCATGGATGCCGACGGACCGGCCCCCAAGGTGCTGCTCGCCAACAAGGGCTATGATGCTGACTTCATTCGCGAAGATATGGAGAAGCGCGGCGGCACCGCGATGATCCCGACCAAGCGCAACCGGCTGGTCCAGCTACCCGTGGATGCCGCCATCTATGCCCTGCGCAACATGGTCGAGCGTTGCTTCAACAAGCTCAAGAATGCCCGCAGGCTGGCAACGCGATACGATAAAACCGCCGACAGCTACCTCGGCTTCATCCACATCGTCTCAATCCGCCTGTGGACCCGCCAATTTGTCAACGCCTCCTAGATTCTCGATGTCTGCCGGATCCGCCTCGAAATGCCGGACTTGGTCAAAAAGGCCGTTGAGCTCGCCATGCACTATCGGCCGCAGCACCTGTTCATTGAAGACAAGGCATCGGGCGAAGCGCTGATCCAGTTCTTGCGTATGGAACTGCCCACCCACCACTGTCCCATGCCACGCAACCCCACCACTGACAAGGTGACGCGTGCCGAGGGTGTGAGCCCGATCGTGGAGAACGGCCGTCTGTTCCTGCCCACAGAGTCGGCCTGGCTCGGCGAATTCAAGGCTGAACTGTTGGGATTTTCCAACGTTCGTTACCTCGATCAGGTGGATGCATTCAGGCAGATGTTAGAATGGATTCGCGAGCACGACGCTGTTGCATTTGTTCCATCGAATGCTGGCCCCGAGATCATGGATGAGTATGGCGCACAGCCATCAGATTACGACAGCGATCCATGGAATGTTGATTAGCGGAGTTTGGACTTGGTGGAACGGTCCGGGAATCTATTTGAAGTCATGTCGAATTTCTCGCGTTTGAGCCGGTCCACCGACGCCGAATCGGCCAGCGCATGAACAGCAACACCGTGCCTGCCAGCCCAAAAACAGACCGCCGATGGCGAATGCCAAAAGCCACGGCGTGTTGAAATCCTCGTGGTTCTTCCAGTCCATGATGTCGAGACTCCAGAAGAAGTCGTAGAGCCGCCAACTGCTGGTGCGGACGGCGGTGATCCTGCCAGTTCCAGCGGCAACGAAACACTTGTGGCGTCGGATCGGGAAAGGCCACCCGCCATGCGGGAAGCGCACCACGATACTCGGGGCTTTCTTCGGTGACATTCGTCACTGTGGACCCGGGCTTGGTTGCCAATCTCCACGTCGCCTGGGCGTTGGCCGATGCTAATAGAGTCAAAGCAAATGCACCTTCGTTCTCCAATCTGGTTAGGACGTTTATGCTAAGCACGATAATGCCTGCCGCAGGCAGCCCCTGCGCAGTTCTCCCACTGAACCAGTTTCTGGTTAGATTGACAGTGCCTGCAGACTGCATCTTTCCTGCCCTTGTCAGTTCGATTGCTGCTTGATTTCCTAAGTGATAGGTATCTTGTTCCAATGTGATCAGCGGGAGGACGCAGCGATCATGACAGGCATCGCAATCAGAGGAATTTCGGCGGCATTCGCATTCGTGACGGCATTCGCGATCATGTCGCAATCTGCGACTGCGCAATCCCTGGAAGCACTCGACCAGCTCGTGCTGGCCAGTGCCAAGTCAGAAGGTGGGTTGGCCTTGGCCCGGTCGCAAGCAGTGTCGGGTGCGTTGCTCGATGCGCTGGCAACACTTGAGCGCACATTGTTGACTGATCCGGCGAACAAGCCGGCTCGTCTACTTCATGCGAGCATATTGTGCCGGATCGACGACCGGGATGGTGCAGCTGTGGAATTTGCCAGGTTGAAGTCCAAGGATTTCAAAAAGCCTGACTGGGCTGCTGCACGAGAACCATGTTCGGCGTCAGCGTTGAAGGGGCCCAGCACATGAGGATTCCCCTGCACAAGTTCCCGCGTGCATTGCGAAGGCTTCTCGCAGTTGGAGCGGCGATAGCCACGGTGAGCGGAGGGTACGCCAATGCGCAAAGCAATTCGGCGCAAGTCGGCGTGGCTGCTGCGGTGGTTGGCGAGGTCAAGCTGAGCAACGCCCAATCGCCTAAGCCAAAAGCCATCTCGGTTCGGCAACGGATTGCGCTGGCCGATTTGATTCAAACCGGCAAAAGTGGCCGGCTGCAAGTGTTGTTACTCGATCGTTCGACATTCACCATCGGAGCCAATTCCGCGCTGCGGATCGACCGTTTCGTCTATGATCCGGCTCGTGGGCGGACTTCGGGTGCGACCGTTTTGCGCGGTGCGTTCCGCTTCATGTCCGGGCAGCCCAATCGCGGCAACAGCGCAACGATATCTTCGCCGGTTGCGACCATCGGCATCCGGGGAACCATCCTTGAAGGCGTAGTCGGTGACGGCGCCCGGGATATTGCAAAGCTAGAAATCAAAGCGGTGCGTGACGCGGACGCCGACAAAAAAGAAGCAACGCTGGTCGTGTTGCGTGGGCCTGGCCCGGGGACTGAGCCCGGAGCCGAGGTTGGCTCTGCGTCTGTGACTTCGGGCGGAGTCACGGTCGAACTCACCGAGCCGATGCAGGCGGCTTTTGTGCCCCGCGCGGGTGCTGCACCGATAGGTCCGTTCCGGATTTCGCCCCAAGGGCTCGCCAGCCTTCATGATGAGGTGTTCCCGGCACAAGTGAGCGGCGGGGGGCTGGGTAAGGCGCTTCTGGGTGGGGCGTTGAGGATATTGCCCAGCGTTATCAATGGTGGGGGCAGGACGCCAACTGGCTCCAGCTCGCCAAATGATCCGCCAAGTGAACCGGGCAAGCCTTAGAAGTTTTTGAATCTCTGCCTACTTGCTGCGCGCATCGTATATACCATCCCAGTCGGCTGGCGGCGGGTGGGCAATCAGTGTCTCGATCCGCTTGCGATAAAGCGCGTAAAGATTGGTGAGGCCAAGCACGTTGCCATGCTCCATCAAAAACGGCAGTTGCTGGCCCGCAACATCCCAATCGGCAGCCCGATAAGCGGCGACCATAGCATTGTGCCGCTCGCGCAAATCGGCGAACTTGGACGAACCAGCTAATTCCTCGTCGCCGAGCAATACGAAGACCCGTTCGGGCGCGTCGCGACCCACCACGCGGACCAGGTCCATCTCCAGCGCTGCAAATTCCGACAGATTGTCGTGAAGCGCTTTGCCGATCGCGATCGATACCCCGTAGAATTTGGTCAGGCCTTCGATTCGCGAACTGAGATTGACCGTGTCGCCGATCAGCGAATAGGACAACCGCTGCGCCGAGCCCATGTTGCCGACGCAACACAGCCCGCAATTGAGCCCGATTCCGATCCGCACAGGCCCGGGCCAGGCCAAGTCGGGGTCGCGTCCTTCGCCGGCATTGAGGGCGCCCAGCTTTCGCACCATTTCGAGCGCCGCGCGCGCGGAGTTGCGGTGCTGGTCGGGGTCGTCGAGCGGCGCGTTCCAGAACGCCACTATGGCATCGCCGATGAACTTGTCGATCGTTGCCTTGCGCGCCAGCAAAACGTCGCACAGCGGGGTCAGCAGCGTGATTAGGAAGTCGATCACCTGCTTGGGGGCCAAATGCTCGGAAATTCCCGAGAAATTGCGCACATCGCAGAACAGAACGGTCATCTCGCGCTCTTCGCCGCCGAGTTCGAGCCGGTCGGGATCGGCGGCGATCCGCCGGACCATTTCGGGCGAGAGGAAGCGGTCGAACGCACTGTGGATATAAGCGCGGCGGCGTTCTTCGCGGTAGAACACCAGCACGGTCTGGGCGCTGTAGACCAGCAGCAGCGCAAGCACCGGATAAGTCGGATCGAGCAGATAGCCGCGCTGGATAAAGGCCAGCCAGCTCCCGGCGCCAACCAGTCCGATTGCACCGAGCCCTACAAACGCGCCGCGCGCTGCGCCCAGCCGGGGCAGGAGCACTGCGAGCCCCAGACCCAACCCCAGAATCAGCGCCATTTCGAGGCCCGGTGCCCAGTCAGGCCGGTGCAGGAAGTGCCCGAGGATGACCTGTTCGGCCGCCTGGGCATGCGCTATCACGCCCAGTTCGTGGTCGCGCAGCGGGGTCGAAATCAGATCGCGCAAACCGATCGCCCCGGCTCCGACAAAGACGATTCGCCCGGCAACCGCTGTTTCGAGCTCGGCGGGTGAGAGCGTGCCGTCAAGAATCTTCCACGCCGGGATGGTACGGGCAGGAACCGGTCGGGTATAGTGCAGCCACAGCTCGCCCGCGGCAGTCGTGGGAATTTCGAACTGGCCGACTTTGATCGCGACGATCTGGCCGGGTGCGCCGCGCGTCTCGCCGCTGGCATCGCTGGTCCTGACCATGATCGAACCCGCCCCCTGCGCCACCCGCAGTGCTTCGAGCGAGAGCGATGGCAGCAGCTGGTTGCCTTGCCGCGCGATCAGGGGAACACTCCTGAGAATGCCGTCGCTATCCGCCGCGAGGCTGACCGAGCCGCTTCCGGCGGCACTGGCATTCAGCTCGGGTAGCGATTCGATCGAGCGTCGGAACGCTGGCACCGCATCGCCCGGCGGCGAACCGCCGATCGCAAAGCCCGCTTTGCTGGCGACTTGCGGCCCGGCGTGGTCATTGACCAGGAAATAACCCAGCACCACCGGGGTGGCGGCGAAGCTCTGCGCCAATTGGGTGTCATGATCGGGCAAGCGGCGCAGCGCAGCGACCGTCGCGGCTTCTGCCCCGCCACGCGCGAGCTGATCGGCGATGCGCGCGGGCGAAGTGCGGTCCGGCTCGGAAAAGACCACGTCGAAGGCGATCACCGAAGCTCCGGCCTGACCCAGCCGGTCGGTCAGCCGGGCAATATCGGAGCGCGGCCATGGCCACTGGCCAAGCCGGCGAATGCTTTCATCGTCGATATCGATCACCCTGACCGGGGCATCCTCATAGACGCGTGGCGCGGCCCGTTCATAGCTGTCGAACAACAGCAAGCCGAGCCGGTCGAGCGTGGGCAGGCCAAGCACATGAAGCAGCGCCACCAGCGCCACCAGCCCGATCCCGGCCAGCACTGCCCCGCGGCTGCCCGAGCGTTGCTTAACCTCTTTGGCCATTAACCTTTGGGCCGCTTGGGCTTGGGCTTAATCTGGCGGGCGGGTGGAGCGGCCGACGGTGGCGGATTGCGCAGGGTGACGAAGCTTGGAACATCGTCGACCAGACCTTGCATGCTGTCGAACCGCGTTCCCATTGCCGCATCCAGCCACACCAGCCGGTCGAGCGGTAGCGGATGGGTCCGGTTGTGCAGCCCATAGCCTTTCTCGTCAGTGGTCGCGGACAAGGTCTGGAGCACGCCCACCAGCCCGTAAGGCGAAAAGCCCGATCGTGCCGCAATAACCACGCCCATCCGGTCGGCCTCGTACTCATCTTCCCGGTCGAGGCCGCGAATGTACATTTCCTTGCCGGCGCTGAGCAGGGCACCCGCGAACCGATCGGCAATCCCGTTGCCGGTCGAAACCGAGAAATAATTGCGCATTTCGCTCAGCGACTGTTCGCGCAGACCTTTCTGGAGCGCCTGGAGGTGATGCTTGCGCACGACATGCGCGATTTCATGCGCGAGGACGCCTGCCAGCTCGGATTCGTTGCGCATCCGGTCGAACAAGCCGCGGGTGATCAGTACATAGCCTCCCGGGGTCGAAAAGGCGTTGAAATCATTGCTGTCGAGAATCCCGAATTTCCACGGCAAGCGGGGCCGCTCGCTGTGCAGCGCCAGCCAGCCGCCGAGCGTGTTGAGATAGCGTTGCTTGGCCGGGTCATCGAGCAGCGGAGCGGCTCCGAGCAGCATCCCGGCCAGATCCCCGCCGATCTTGATCTCCTCCTGCTCGTTGATCGAGCGCAGTCCCTCGCCGATCTTCTGCGCCGAGCGGGCCTTGCTGACGATGCTATTCAGCGGGCCGAACTGCGCCGATGCGGCTGTCGATGACAGCGCGCAGACGAGCAGCAGCGACCACAGCGGGCGGGGCCGACGCATCACTTGACCTTGCCCGGCTTGAGGTAATCGACCCTGGACTCTTTGAGGTTGTCCTGGACAGCGTGCTGGCGCGCATCGCTTTCGCTTACAGCCAACTGGTCAAGCCGGGCCAGCTGCTCGCGATCAATCGAGGCACCTCGAATATCGACCTCGTCGAGACCCTTGACCCCGGTGGCGACCGTGCGCCCGGTGCTGCCAGTGCGCATCGCTGCGGTATTGGCGCCAGGTCTGGGCGCGGCTTCAAGGCGCACGTTGAGCATGCGCACCCAGCCGCGCCGCCCGCCGACTTCGACTGCCAGCCAGCCGCCCCGGCGTTCGGTAATCGTGACCGGTTGGTTGCCAGTTAGCGGACCAAGCTTGGCTGCGTCGATGAAGGGTTCGGCAAACAAGTCTCCGGCACGGATGACAATGCCGCGTTCATTGGCCTGCACCGCAGTCCACGACAGCATGGCAATGGCGGCGACGAGGATGACGCGCGTGTTTCGCATAACCTCCACACTCCGATCCGGGATCAGAGCGTAACAGCTTTGCGCGAAGGTTCAAACAGGCGAACGCCTTCTTCGCGGCCCTTGACCCGGTGAACACCGCAGTCGCGCCATGCGAACGCATCACCGGCCGCATTGCGGGTCGTCTCGGTCACCAGCACCCGGGCGATCCCCTTGGTCGTGCTCTCCACCCTGCTGGCGAGATTTACCGTATCGCCGATAGCGGTATAATCGAGCCGGTCGTTCGATCCGATCAGACCGACCACGGCATTCCCTGAATGAATACCGATGCCGATCTCGAGCTCGGCCCCGATGGTGCCCAGTTGCCCGCGCATTTCCTCCAGCGCTTCCGACATTTCAAGCGCTGCGGAAACCGCGCGGGCCGCGTGATCCGGCTGCGATGCCGGTGCGCCCCAAAACGCCATGATCGCGTCCCCGATGAACTTGTCGAGCGTCCCGCCGTGCGCGAAGATCACCCCCACCTGCCGTGAAAAGTAGCCATTGAGCATCGCCACGACGGCTTCCGGCGCGGACACTTCGGACAGGGCCGTGAAGCCGCGGATATCCGAGAACAGCACCGAAATCTCGCGGGCTTCGGCCTGCTGGCGGAAGTCGATTTCGCCTTTGTCGATCAACTCGGCGACCACGCGGGCGTCGAGGAAGCGGGAAAAAAGGTTGGCGGTGCGCAGCCGTCGCGCGCGTTCATCGAGGTAAGCAAGACCGCTTGCGACCAGGTAATAGGCCCAGCCGAATGCCAAAACGCTCAGAACAGGCACGAAGGTGCCGCCGATGAGGAATAGCCAGCTTGCAGCGATGGCAACGAGCGTTGTCGCGATCATCGCCATCAGCACGCGCTGCGGGCTGACATTACGGGCGAAGCCCGCTGCCAGCAGAGCGATCAGTGCGAGCGCCAGTGGCAGCATGGTCGAGCGGCGCACCTCGCGCAGCCAATCCCCGCGCGCGAGATTGTCGAGCGCAGTGGCGAGGATTTCGACCCCTGGGTAGGTGTTGCCCAGCGGCGTCACGCGAAAGTCAGTCAAGCCTGGCGCGGCAGTGCCGATCACCACGATCTTGCCCTTGAACTCGTCCGCATACCGCTGCGGTATGCGGCGCAGGCTGTCGAGATACAGGTCGGCGTATGACACATGTTGCCACCCGCTGCGCCAGTTGAGCATGAGCTGGCCCGTTTCTGGCCGCCGGTATCCGGCCGCGGCAGTTACGCGCGCCGCCAATGAGGGAAAGCGCCAGCCACTGCGATCGGTATGGAGCAGGTGGTGCCGGGCGGTTCCGTCGCTGTCGGGGGTAAAGTTGATCAACCCGCCGCGCATCGCTTCGGGATACTGCGCAACCACCAGCGGCAGCAGGATCGGCAATCGCGTACCGGGTTTTGGATTTCCCACCGGCCGTGCGCCGACCGAAGGTGGCAGTTCGCTCACCACCGCGCCGGTACCATTCGAATTGAGCGTCATCGCCAGCCAGACGTTGGGGTGCTGCGCCACCGCTTCGGCGAAGGCGGCATCGTGTTCGGGTCGGAATACGTCCGGCTCGTTGAACAGGATGTCGAACACGATCGCTTGCGGATTCTGCGCAGCAATGTGCTCGATCAACTCGCCGTGAACCGAACGCGGCCACGGCCAGGAGCCAGCGTCATCGTTCATTTCTTCGAGCGACTTCTGGTCGATATCGACGATCACCACTTTGTCCGACTGCGGCCGGCGCTGCGCGTTGAGCGCCAGAAGCACATCCCCGCCGCGCTGGTCGATGATCCGGGTTGCATCGAGCCATAAGAAGTCGGCGGCTGCGAGCAGCGCGAACAGGGCCGCTAGCGCCAGCCAGCGCCCGCCCGGCAGGCGGCGTATCATCGCTTGCAGACCACTCCCCATCGGCTGGGCTTATGGGCCGCGCGGGTCAGGGTGGCAACGGAGCAAAGCGGTGACGACCAGCTTGCTCCCAGCGGCCCACCATGCCAGACTGCGCGCCGGTGGGAGGGCCTGATGCCGAGTATCGGAACTGCGTTTCGTCGCTGGCTGATTGCGCTTTTCGGTGCGGCTGCACTTGCCGGTGTGGCGACCGGGGCAGCTCTTGCTTCAGGCCGGTATGAAGGCGTCGCCAGTTGCGCCGGTTCGACCTGCCATGGCCGCGCCGATGGCGATGGCAAGGTCGTCCGCCAGGATGAACTTCGGTTGTGGCAGGAACCCTCATCGCGCGGCGGCGCACACAGCCGCACATATGCGGCGCTGACGTCACTGCGCGGCGAGCGGATTGCAAGTACGCTGGGGCTTGGTCCGGCCGGGTCGGCAGCTGCCTGCCTTGGCTGCCATGCCACCCCGGCAGGGGCGCGCGGTGACCGTTTCCTGATTTCCGATGGGGTCGGCTGCGAAGGCTGCCACGGCCCGGCGTCGGGCTGGATTGCCAGCCATTATGCAGTCGGAGCGAGCCATGCGGGCAACGTCGCTGGCGGCATGAACGCGCTCGACAATCCCAAAGTTCGCGCTGCGGTCTGTCTTGATTGCCACCTTGGCAGCGGCCAACCCGGGCAGTTTGTCACCCATTCGATGATGGCCGCAGGGCATCCGCGGCTGTCATTCGAGCTCGACCTGTTCTCCTCGCTTCAGCAGCATTGGGACGCGGACGTCGATTACACCGCGCGCAAACCTTCCAGCGACAGTGTTCGGCTGTGGGCCGTGGGCCAGGCCGAGGCGGTCCAACGCTCGCTCAGCTTGTTTGGGCGAGCTGATCTGGCCAACAACGGGATATTTCCCGAATTCACGTTCTACGATTGCCACAGCTGCCATCGCGGGATCGACGACAATCCAGAGCGGGCACGGACGTTTGAGACCAATCCGGCTCGACCAATTTCATTCGGGCAGCCGCCTTACAATGACGAGAACATCATTATGCTCTCAGCTGTGGCGCAGGTCCTGGCGCCGGGCGAAGCCGCGCAATTCGACGCCGCGGCGCGCAATTTCCACGCTGCGATGGGCACGGGGCGCCCTGCTGCAATAGCGGCTGCGGGGCGGCTGGGCGGGGCGGCAGGCGCGCTCGGCGACGCACTCGCGCGCGGGCCCGGCGGGAGCGACCCCGCTTTCCGGGTCATCGCCGCGATCGGCGGTCGGGCGATTTCCGCACGCTTCACCGATTACGCGGGATCGGCCCAGTCAGTCATGGCGGTCGATACACTGCTGAACTTGCTGGTCCGCGAAGGCCGGATCACGGTTGGCGCCGCAGCCGGGATTCGCGCGAGTATAAACCGCGCCTACGCGGCAGTGGCGAGCCCGGCAGAATACAATCCGGGCGCTTTCCGGGCGGCGTTGCGGCAGGCGGTCAATGCCATCGGGGCGCTGCGATGAGGAACCGGGTCGCACATCTTGTGGGCTGGCTGGCGCTGCTCAATCTTGCGGCCTGCGGGAGCGGTGGAAGTGCCGGCGGCGGCTCGGGCGGCGGCGGCGGGGTTACGCCCACACCCACGCCAGCTCCAGTGCCGCCGACGGGATCGTTCTACACCGCTCCGGCGGCGCAGTCGTTATCCGTGATCGATGTGCAGGCGGTGCTGGCACAGGCCGCCGCGCAAGCGCAAGCCGACAACCGGCCGGCAGTGATCGCGGTGACAGACCGGGTCGGCAATGTGCTCGCCGTGCTGCGCATGACCGGCGCTCCGGCACTTGCCGCGATACCCCGGGCGGCGGATGGTTCGCAGCAGGACATCCAGGGACTGAACGTGCCTGCCGAAGCCGCCGCGATCGCCAAGGCGATTACCGGGGCTTACCTGTCCAGCAGTGGCAACGCTTTTTCCACCCGCACCGCGAGCATGATCGTCCAGCAGCGCTTTCCGCCTGCGGCGTCGACCGTCGGGCTTGAGAGCGGCCCGTTGTTCGGGGTGCAATTCAGCCAATTGCCCTGCTCCGACCTCGCCGCGCGGCTGGCTTCGGGTCCGGCCACCCTGATCGGGCCGAAGCGCTCACCGCTCGGGCTGTCGGCCGATCCCGGCGGGTTCCCGCTCTACAAGAACGGTGTGGTGGTCGGCGGGGTCGGCGTTCTGGGGGACGGCATCTATGGGTTCGACCCTGATGTGCTCGATGTGGACAGCGACACCGACGAGCGTAGCGGCCTTGCCGGAACTGTCGGGTACGAGGCACCGCTCGAAGTTCGCGCCAACCGGATTTCGGTCGACGGCACTTCGTTGCGCTATACCGACACAGACTATTCCGGTTTGACCAATGTTGCCGGGGCGAGTTATGCGGCAACTGTCCCGGCGCTTGGGGGCCTGACCCCGGTTATCGGCTATTTCCCGGTCGCAGCGGTCCTGTCAGGCGCAATCTATGGCAGCGAAGCCTCCGGGGTGCGCCAAGCGACCGCTGCCGAATTTGCCACCAGCGACGCATTCGTCCTCAGCAACGGCTCGGGCATCAACCGCTTCCCGCTGCGCGCGGGCAGTGACGGCGCCGAAGTGGGCACGCCGATCTCGGCGCTCGAAGCGCAACGCATTCTCGAGCAGGCGTTCAGTACAATGGCACATGCCCGGGCCCAGATCCGGCAGCCGCTCGACAGCCGGGCGCAAGTGACGATTTCTCTGGTCGATACGCGCGGGGTGGCATTAGGGCTGGTCCGCTCGCCCGACGCGCCCATCTTCGGTATCGACGTTTCGCTCCAGAAGGCCCGCACAGCGGCGTTTTTCACCAATCCCAACGCCGCCACGCAGCTGCTGGCCGATCCCAGTCCGGATGTTCGCAGCTTCGTTCCCGCAATCCGCGGCTTCTTCGCTGACCCGGCCGCGCTTACCGGGCAACTGGCGTTTTCTTCACGCGCGATCGGCAACCTGTCGCGGCCCTATTTCCCCGATGGCGAAGTCGCGCGTCCCAACGGACCCTTGTCGCGCCCGATTGCCAAGTGGAGCCCGTTCTCGACCGGACTGCAATCGGCGCTGGTTCTATCCAACCTTGGCCAGCACCTCAACTTCGTCACCGGGGCGAGCGGCAGCGATACACCGGCACGGTGCAGCTTTATTCCGGACGCGAGGCCGGGGCAAAACCGCCTGCAAAATGGCATCCAGATCTTTGCCGGCGGAGTACCGATCTACCGCGGCAACACGCTGATCGGTGCGATCGGGGTCTCGGGCGACGGGATCGACCAGGATGACATGATCGCCTTCCTTGGGCTGAACAACGCCGGCACAATACTCGGCACGCTTGGCAATGCACCTTCTGCGGTCCGCGCCGACACCCTCGTGTTCAACCTCGGCGGGGGCAGGACGGCGCGGCTGCGCTATGTCAGCTGTCCGTTCGCGCCGCTTATCGGCAGCGATGCGCAGAATGTCTGTCAGGGCTTGTAATGGGGGCAGGGGCGCTTCTGTTGCCGCTGTTGCTGGCCCAAGCGACGAACCCGCAGCCGCCCCCTCCACCGCCGCCACCCGTCGCCGATCCCGATGTTGCCAGTCCGCCCGAAGTCGATCCGCAAGTAATCGAGGGCCGCCGCCGCCCCGGCTTTGAGACCGGGCTGCCTGAGCAGGTTTCGCAAGATAATCCTGGTGCAGTGCGCGCCCCGCCGCCCGAGGCTTTTCCGACCGATCAAATACCTGTGCCCGATCGTTGGCGGATCATGACCGGCCTGTGCCCGGTCAAAGGTGCCGACCAGACGCTGATCGAACTCTATCCCAACCTGCGCCATGTCTGCCATTCGAAACGTGACCCCTTTCACCAGAACCTGCTCAAGGGTGACCTGCCTTTGCCAGAGGGCAAGCGCCCCGGCTTTCTGAAGGGCGATGACTGGTTTCTGACACTCAGCCTGATCTCCGACACCGTGCTGGAGCCGCGCACCTTTCCGATCCCGGTGGGCGTGCAGACCACCGAGCGGCCTGGCGGCCTCGATGTATTCGGCAAGGATGCGAGCTATGTGTTTTCGCAGACTTTCGTGGTCAGTGCCTCGCTGACCAAGGGCAACACCGCGTTCAAGCCGCCCGAGATCGAATACCGGATCGCGCTCGGGTTCAATTTCAACTACGTCGATGTGCCCGAACGCCGGGTTCTGTCTGTCGATCCGTCGAAGCCGAGCCACCGTGCCGATCACTTTGTCGGGCTGCAGGAATTGTTCGTCGACTATCACCTGCGCAATGTCTCGGTGCGTTACGATTTTGACTCGGTACGGGTTGGGATTCAGCCGTTCCAGTCCGATTTTCGCGGCTTCCTGTTCAACGATAACCAGCTTGGCGTGCGCTTTTTCGGCAACCGTGACGGCAACCGCTGGCAATACAACCTCGCGGCATTCTGGCGGCTGGAGAAAGACACCAATTCGGGTCTCAACAATGTGACCGAACGTCCGCGCAATGACTGGCTGTTCGTCGCTAACCTCTATCGCCAGGATTTCCCGCTGCCCGCGCTGACCAGTCAGCTGACCGTGGTGTACAACCGCAATCGCGAAGGCGGGCAAATCAAGGTCGATGACAACGGATTTCCGGTGCGCCCGGCGCTGCTCGGCACGTTGCGCGGACGCGAATACGATGTGGTCTATCTCGGTTACAACGCCGACGGGCGAATTGGCCGGTTCGGCTTCACCGGATCGACCTATGTCGCGCTGGGGCAGGATCGGAACAGCTTTTTCACCGGCAACCCCGCGAAAATCCGGGCAAGCTTTGCGGCTGCCGAGCTATCCTACGACAAGGACTGGAAACGCATTCGCCTGTCGGGGTTATACGCCAGCGGTGATGCAGCCCCGCGCGACAATACCGAAGGCGGGTTCGACGCGGTGTTCGAGAACCCGGTGTTTGCCGGGGCGGACACCTCATACTGGATCCGCCAGACCATTCCGTTTGCCGGTGGCGGGCGGGCAGTTGCTGTGAATGGCCGCAACGGGATCCTCAATTCGCTGCGCTCGTCCAAAGAGCAGGGCCAGTCGAACTTCAACAATCCGGGGACCGTGCTGGTCGGTCTGGGTGGTGATTTCGACCTGAGACCGACCTTGCGTATCTCTGTCAATGCCAATCATCTGTGGTTTGCCAACACCGCAACCCTGCAGGATCTGCGCAATGAGGGTAGCATCCCCCGAGATATCGGCTGGGATCTCTCGCTCTCGACTATCTGGCGGCCAAAGGCGACGCAGAATATTGTGCTGCGGTTATCGGCTGCGGCGCTGCTGCCCGGGGGCGGTTTCCAGGACCTGTTCGACAACGCACAGCGACATAACAAGTACTATTCGGTATTGCTCAACACGGTATTCTCCTTCTGATGCCGTTTCAGCGCGCTATCCTGGCCCTTGCCACATTGATCTGCGCCGGGGTCGTTCTGCTCCATTCCTCGAACATCCGCGCCAGCGAGGGTGAGAAGCAGATTGCGCGTGACTATGCACTGGTGACGGCTCCACCGGCCCCGGCCAGACAAACCGAAGAGCAGGCAGCGGCCAAGACCGATGGCTGCCAATCGTGTCACGTCAAGACCGAAGCGCCGACCATGCACGTGTCGCCCGCCGTGCGGCTGGGCTGCACCGATTGCCATGGCGGCGATGCCAGCGTGCGCGGCGATCCCGCACTTCCGCGCGGCGATCCTGCCTACACCGCAATGCGTGACCGGGCGCATGTACTGCCTCAGTTCCCAGGGGCCTGGCATTTCCCCTCGTCGGCCAATCCGCAGCGCGGCTATTCTTTGCTCAACCGCGAAGCGCCGGAGTTTGTCCGGTTCGTCAACCCCGGCGATTACCGTGCAGCGCGCGAGGCTTGCGGCGCCTGCCATTTGCCGACAATCGAAGCCGCAGAGCGCTCGCTGATGTCCAGCGGGGCGATGCTGTGGGGCGGAGCGAGCTACAACAACGGGATTGTCCCGCTCAAAAACTACATATTCGGTGAGGCTTATACCCGCGACGGCAAGCCCGCGAAGGTGGCCGCGCCGGGAACGGTCAGCAAACGGCAGGCCGCGCGTGGTGCACTGGCTGCGCTCTACCCTTTGCCGCGCTGGAATGTCGTGCCGCCGGGCGATGTGTTCCGGGTGTTCGAGGATGGCGGGCGGAATAACGGCACCGGCTTTGCCGAGGTCGGTCTGCCCAACCCCAGCGGCTCGATCCAGCGGCTCGAGGAACCGGGGCGGCCAGATCTCAAGCAATCGAACCGCGGGCCGGGAACCGGCCTCAGGGTCGCCATCCCGGTGCTCAACATCCACAAGACCCGGCTCAACGATCCGTTCATGTGGTTCATGGGGACCAACGACCAGCCGGGCGACTATCGCGGATCGGGCTGTTCGGGTTGCCACGTCATCTACGCGAACGACCGCGAGCCGCGCCATAGTTCGATCTACGCGCAGTTCGGCCGCGACGGACAGAGCGTCACGGTCGATCCGACCATCGCCGAAAAGACCAGCGGCCATGGCGGGCTTAAAGGCGATCACGGTTCCGCGGACGCAGGCTTGGATAAGGAATCCGGCCATCCGCTCGGCCACGTCTTCACCCGCGCGATCCCCACCGCGCAGTGCATGACTTGCCACATGCACCAGCCCAACGTGTTCGTGAATTCGTTCCTCGGGTACACCATGTGGGACTATGAAGCTGACGCGCCGTCGATGTGGCCCGGCCCTGAAAACCGCACCCCGCGCCCGCCCGGGATGAGCGATGCGGATTACGACCGACTGTACAAGCACCAGCGCTATCCCGACGCCGCGACAATCCGATCGGTCAACGAACGCAACCCCGAAGCTGCTGCGGCACGGGGCCTGTGGGGCGATGTCGATTTCCTGCGCAATGTCTATGACCTCAACCCGCAGTTGAAGGACACGCAATTCGCCGACTATCACAGCCACGGCTGGAATTTCCGCGGTGTGTTCAAACGCGACCGGGCCGGGAACCTGCTCGACGCGGACGGCGCGCAGGCGACCTGGGGGACCGACACCGCGCATATTGTATCGCCAGACGATCCCGAGAAATGGCGCACCCGGGGCCAGGGCAAGTTCGTCCCGCCGGGGGTCAATCCGGGCAAGAGCGTGCACCTGATGGATATTCATGCCGAGAAGGGCATGCAATGCGCCGATTGCCACTTTGCGCAAGACAGCCATGGCAACGGGTTGATCTATGGCGAGGTCGCCAACGCGGTCGAAATCGGCTGCGCCGATTGCCACGGCACCGCCGATGCCTATCCCAAGCTGCTCACTTCGGGGCCAGCCGCGCCGCCGAAGGGCAACAATTTGGCCCTGCTCCGCAACCCCGATGGCCAGCGCCGGTTCGAATGGGTCAATAACGAGTTTGGGCGGCGGGTGCTGATCCAGCGCTCGATCATCGATCCTAATCTCTCATGGCAAGTGCACCTGACCAAGGACAGCGTCGATCCGGCGTCGCCCAATTTCAACCTCAAGGCCGCCCGCGCCAAGCTGATGAGCCGGTCGGGGGCAGATGACGGGAGCTTCGGCTTCGGGCCCGGAGTGCCCAAGGCCGACCGCGCGCACCAGGATGGCAAGATCGCCTGCTTCTCGTGCCACCTCGCCTGGACGACCAGTTGTGGCGGCTGCCACCTGCCGATTGAGGCCAACTGGAAAACATCGACGAACCATTTCGAGGGTGAGGAAACGCGCAATTTCGCAACCTACAACCCGCAAGTGGCGCGTGATGACATGTTTCAGCTCGGCAAGCATATGACCACCAAGGGCGGCGAGGTGACGCCGGTCAGATCGAGCTCGGCGCTGATCCTGTCCTCAACCAACAGCAGCCGCGAGCGGATCTATATCCAGCAACCGCCAATCAGCGCGCCCGGCTTCTCAAGCCAGGCCTTCGCGCCGCATTTTCCGCATACCGTCCGCACGCAAGAGACCAAGACTTGCAGCGATTGCCACGTCAGCATGAACGAGGATAATAATGCGATCATGGCGCAGACGCTGTTGCTCGGCACCAATTTCGTCAACTTCCTGGGCCTCAACGCCTGGACCGGGCTCGATAACGGGCTCGAGGCGGTGCGGGTGACCGAATGGGACGAACCGCAGGCGGTGATCGGGTCCTATCTGCAACGCTATGCCTACCCCGATTATTACCGGATGCATGTCGAGCAGAACGGCCGCGAGCTCAAGAACTGGACGCGCGGCAAGCCCGCCGCTTCGCTCGGCGGGGGGGACAGTCACCCGGTCGAACAATTCCGCAATGTGGTTCAGGGCACGCCGGACAAAGTCGGCTGCCTGCAACTGCGCGGCGAATATATGTACGTCGCGCAAGGCAAGGGCGGCTTCCACGTCTATGACGTCGCGGCAGTGGCCAACAAGGGCTTCGCCGATCCGATCGTCTCGGCCCCGTTCGCCGGCGACGCGCAAGTCGATACCACCGATGCGACCTGCATGGCGCTGCCCACCAACCAGCCGATCGCGCCCGAACGCAATACGCCAGCAATGCGCGACGCCAACCAGGAACAGCCGTTCCTGCCGATCTACAATTACGCTGCGATCACCGACAGCGTCGAAGGGCTGATCCTGGTCGATATCGACACCTTCTCCGACGGCGAGTTTCGCAACAACAAGCTGCAGCGCGCGGTGACCTGGAACCCCGACGGGGTGCTCAACGGCGCGCGCCATATCGTGCTCGCAGGCGAAGTGGCTTACATCACCGCAACCAAGGGCCTGGTCGCGGTCGACCTGTCTGACCCGCTCAAACCCAGGTTGGCTGCGGTGCGGGAACTGGTCGATGCGCGGGCCAGCGCGGTGCAGTTCCGCTATTTGTGGGTAACCGACCGCGACGGGCTCAAGCTGTTCGACGTTACCGACCTGCGCAATCCGCTCGCCGTCCCCGAAGCAACCGTGCCGCTCGCCGATGCCCGGCACGTCTATGTCGCGCGCACCTATGCTTACGTCGCGGCCAAGGCGGACGGGCTGGTGATTGTCGATGTCACGCGCCCTCGCATCCCGCAGATTTACCAGAAGGTCACCCTCGATGGACAACTCAACGATGCCGAGGACGTTGTGGTCGCCTCGACCAACGCCTCGCTGTTCGCCTACGTCGCGGATGGTCGCAACGGGATGAAAGTGCTGCAACTGACCTCGCCAGAAAGCCAGCGCAACTTCTACGGCTTTTCGCCTGCGCCGATGCCGGAATTGATCGCTTGGGCGAAGACCCCGTCGCCGGCCATTGCGATGTCAAAGGGCCTCGACCGCGACCGCGCGGTGGATGAAACCGGAGGGCAGATCGCGGTTTTCGGCCGGCTCGGCTCCCGCCCGTTCAACCGGCCTGAGATGGAGCAGCTGTTCCTCAACCAGCTGGGCTTCCTCTACCGGGTCAATGACAACGGCGACATGAGCGCCTGGCGCGCCGCACGCTAAAGCTCGCCATTCATCCGCGGCGCTCGCGGGCATTCAGGCGCACGAGGTCCTGGAAGGCTGTGTCATAGCCAGCGAGCACGGCCCAGGGTTGACCAGCGGACAGGTTCTCGAAATGCGAGATCAGCCGTTCGCCTTCCCAACGGTGCAAGGCAAAAGCTGCCGGTTCGTCGATGATCATCGCCCGTCCATCGGGCCGCTCGGGGTCTACCGGGGTCAGGTTGAGCGCGACAGTCGGGGCGGTTGAGGGGCAGATCGTCAACGGAACACCCACAACGCTCGCGTGGATTGTGCGGTGCAGGTGTCCAGCGAGAATTGCCCGAATCTGCGGGTGTCCGGCGATTGCCTTGGTGAAGCGGGCGATCCACGCGGCGTCAGCATCGCCGTCGAGCCAGTCCAGCCCAACCGCAATCGGGGGGTGGTGCATCGCGATCACCACCGGGGTCACCAGATCGGCGTCAAGCTGGTCGCTCAGCCATTGGGCCCGCTCAGCACAGAATGCGCCGCCATGCCGTCCCGGCTCGAGCGTATCGAGCGCGATCAGACGCAGTCCGGGCAAGGGCAGGACGTATTGCACAAAACCCTGGTCGAACGGTGTGTCCGGAAAGGTCGCTTGCAAGGCATCGCGATCATCGTGGTTGCCGACCATCAGGTGGACCGGGAAGGGCAGGTCGGCCAGCATTGCCGCCAGTCGTGCATAGCTTGCCGCATCGCCGAATTCGGTGAGATCGCCCGAGAGCAGCAGCAGGTCGGGGCGATTGGGGCCATCGCGTAGCCGATCGAGCGCCGCGCGCAGCCGCCGCGTATTGGCACCGCCCACATCGCTGCGGAAGAAACCGATGTGGCAATCGGTGATCTGGGCGATCAGCACCGGGGCACCTCCCGCGTCATCGTTTTCGCCGTGGCTCGACCCCGCGCGGGGCCAATGCCTTAAGATGATAATCGTGGCACATCGCGCAAGACGAGGGAACCTTGCCGCGCGGGGCCACTTCGCCCGAATGGCAGCTGCGGCACGATTTGAGATCGGGCAGCAGCAGGTCGCTCGCCGAGTTCGAGCGGTCGGCGGCGTGACAGCTGGTGCATTTTTCCTCTTTATGGGCGGCATGGTTGAACCAGCCGTGATTTAAAAAGCGCATGGTTTGGGTCACCGGCACCACCGAGAAGCGGCCGCCTGCCAGCCTTGGCGTATGACATTCGCCGCAAATCCCGTCGCGTGATAAGGCTTGCGTGACCGATCCGACCCCGCCGCCCGACGGCGAAAAGCGGGCGAAATAGGTCCCGCCGTTGGCGTAGTCGCCGGGCCGCACCCGTCCGGTCACGATTGGCGCGGCAGCGCGCGGCGCGACCGAGAGATCTGCGATCATCTGGTCGGTATCGCCGTGCTTCAGGCGCCGGAAGGTCCCGCCGACCTTGTCATAGGCAAGGCTGTGGCACGCCTCGCAATCGCGCTCCATGTCAATTGGCAGGAAGCGGACCCCGTCTGCGGTTGGGTGATGGCAATCAGCGCAACCCAGTCCGCCGGCCCCTTTGCCAAGCCGCTGCGCCATCTGAGCCACCCCGCCGCGCGGATCGAGGTGCTGGTCGTGCGTGAAGGTCAACCCGCTCGCCTCACGCGGATGCTCGGCCAGAGAGACCCGGGTCAGTTGGTCGCTGCCCACTGTGAGTGCCAGCGACGGGCGGAATTCGGGATGGACCTTCCCGAAATCGGTCGCGTTGCCGAGTTCGGTGTGGGGCAGTCGTTCCTTGAGCGAGCCGTGGCAGTCGCCACAGAAGGCTTGGGCGGGAGGGGGCATCCGCCCGGCGTCTTCATGTTCGGTATGGCAATCGGAACAGGCCCCGGGGCCGGGTTTGCCAAACAGGTGAGCGATCCGCCACTCAATCTGGTCGCTCGCGCTGCCGGGCCCGCGGGCATTGGCCAGCCGGGCGGGTGCGGCATGCTCGTGGACATCCTTGTGGCAGGTCAGGCAGGCCGTATCGCGGACCGCCTCAAACGGTTTGACGTGGCAGGCCTCGCATTTGCCCTCGAGTTGATGGTGCGCCAAGCTGAGCGGGCCCGAACTCCACGCCGCATCACCGACCACGCCCTGTTTGGCGGCCCGATCGCGCGTCATCTGGCTGATGATCGGTACCGCGAGGAAGGCAATCAGCACTGTGAGCCCCAGCAGCCAGGACATTGTCCGCTTGCCCGCCAGCCGCCCGGCGAGCGAAAACCCGGCCTTCTCTGTCTCGTCGCCAACTGCCTCGCCAATCTGTCCTATGCTCAGCAGCACTGCCCCATCGTCGGACTGTGAAACAGCAACGCGATAGCTGCTAAACCGAAGTTCACCGCCAGCCTGCGGATCGATCGTCCCTTCGCCTACTTTCCTGCCATCGAGCACGAACCCGGTTGCACCATATGCCTTGATCGCGATCCTGCCGCTTTCGGTGACCTGGATCACCGCATGATGCGGATCGAGGGCAAGATCGGGCAGGTGCAGGGTGTTCTCGGCCGAGCGGCCGATCGTGATGCGGTCCCCGCTGACCTCGCGGTCGCGCACGATTTCGCGTCCCTGTGCGGTGGTCTGGGTGGTTCTGAGCCGAAAGATCATGCCCCGCTCGCCCCCGGCTACCAGTAGTAGAACACGCTGATCACGTGAGCGGTCAAAGCGGCGAGCAAAGCAAAGGTCGCCGGAACATGGACGTAGAGCCAGACTTCGAGCAACGCCTTGAGCCGCATATGCCGCCGCATCCGGGCGAGCTGAGCGGCGCGTCTCTGGAGCAACGCTTCGACGCGGACCAGGGCTGGATCGTCAGCCTCTTCAGCGCTGGCACTGTTGAAGGCGTCGATTGCTCGCAAGGTCGCACCGCCTTGCCTGGTGCCAGTCAGGCGTTGCCACAAGCCGCCGGTAAATGGGCCTTCGCCAAGCGCGGCGAGGACCTGCCCGGCCCAGCGGGGTTCAAGCGGCTGCGCGGCGCTCTGCAGCTGGCGATCGACTGCGCCAAGTGCTTCGACCAACTGCGGCTGGGTCATCTCCTCGCGGTTGTTGCTGAGCGCAGCGGGCAGCACCGAATAGGCGATGACACCAAACAGGCCCGAGGCGATCACCAGCAGCATCAGCGCATAGGCAAGCGTGTGGACGTTCCAGCCGAATTCAAAGCCGGTGTGCAGTGTGGCAATCACAATCAGCGCGAGGCCAAGGTAGACGTGCGCCGAGGTCCAGGCCTTGAGAGACCAGGCCCCGCGCGTCATCATCCTTTTGCGTACGCCTAGCAGCGAGAGCCAGACGATCAGCAAGAGCCCGATAGTGCCGAGAGTGTACCCGAGCCAGGTTCCGCCGTTCGGGCGGGGCTGCACATCGATCAGTGCGTATGCGAGAATGGCGACAAGGCACAGAGCGCTTGCGCGCTTGAGCCAGCGGAAGTTGCGATGGCGCAAGAAGCCTTCGTGATCGCTGTTGAGTTGGCGCCCGGTTTGTGCTGCGCCTGAGCGCGAAGGGCGCGAACTACTGGCCATCAGTCGTTTTTCGCCAGCCGTGCCACCGAAAGAAAGGCTTCCGGAGCAACCCTGATCGCGGCACCGGTTGGGCAGGCACGCACGCAGGCCGGGCCGCCTTCGATCCCCGAGCACATGTCACATTTGATCGCCTTCTTGGGCTGCTCGGCGCCTTTCGCGTTTTCCTTGCGCCAGGCGTGAGAAGGCTCGCCTGGCCCGGGACCGGCACCGAACAGCAGCCACGACAGCAGCGGCGGCTTTGGCGGCGGAATGCTGTCCATCCGGATTACGCCATAAGGGCAATTGCGCTGGCAATTGCCGCAGCCAATGCAGGTGTCATCGATGACGACTTCACCATCGGGACCGCGTGTGATCGCATTGGGCGGGCAGTCGGCCATACAGTGCGGGTGCTCGCAGTGGCGACAGGATGTGGGCACGTGAAGATGGGCGTAAGTCCGTCCGGCCTCGCGATTGAGCCGGGTCAGTCCATCGTGGCTATCGGCGCAGGCTTTTTCGCAGTTGTCGCAGCCGATGCATAGCGTTTCGTCGATCAGCAGCACATCGGTTGCTTCGCCCAGGCCGTTATCGACCAGGAACTGCGCGGTCTGCGAATACATGTCGACCGAGCCGGAGAACTGGTCCTTGCGGCCTTCGATAAAGGCGTTGATGTCGCGCCGTGCGGCCATGTCAGCCAGTGCTTTGCGGCGCAGCTCGGGCTTGCGCTCGAACAACCGGGCAAATGCATCACCAGGCAACCGGATCACTTCGGACCGCACCGCCGCCTTGACCGTGGCAACCCGCGGGGTGCCATCGAGAAGTGCCATTTCGCCGACGTAACTCCCGGCGGGTAGATAATTGAGGAACACCTGTTTGCCGCCGATCGCCTTTTCGACGATCATCGATCCTTGCCGGATAACGTAGATATCGTTGCCATTCTCGCCTTCGGTGAGCACCACATCTCCAGCCCGAATCGTCTGCACTTCGGCGAGTTCGACAACTTCGGTTACATCCTCGCGGGTCAGGCCCGAGCCGAACAGCTGGAGCAGCTGTCGCTCGATCGAAACCCGCGCGATGGCGCGCCCGGCCGCCGGAACAGTGGCGATCAGCTTGAGCGCAGCGGTGCGCGAAAGTTCAACCGCCACCACTGGCCCATCCGCGCGCACCGTTGCCCCGCGCCGGCGTCCGGAAATCAGCCCGACCTCGCCGACGATCTGGCCCTGTTCGATCGATACAACCTTGGCGGGATCGTCCTTGTCGATTTCGACCAGCACCGAACCTTCGGCCAGCGCGAATAGTGACGAGCCAGTGTCATTGCGCACAAACAGCGCCTCACCCGGCGCAAAGCTGCGTGCGGCGCTGTCAAGCATCAGCTCGCGGAGTTGAAGCGGGGAGACTTCGCGGAAAATCTCGATCTGGCTGCGCAGCAATGTGAGCCATTCGGCCACCGAGCGATGTCCGGGCAGCGAAGCAAATTTGCCGGCGAGAATCGGTTCGTCAGCAGGCTTCAGGCTGCGGTTTCCGCTGATGTATTCAACGACATCGTAGCCCTGGTTCAGACAATGTTTGATCAGCGGATAGCCCGCCAGTGCGCCGATCACATGAATGCCGGGAACCGAGCATTCGAACGAAGGGGAGAGCACCGGTAGCGCCAGCCGATCGGGACCACTGAATTCGATCCCGCAAGCCTCGACAAAGGCGCGTGGCGGGGCCGAACCCATCCGCGCAATGACCCGGTCACAGCGGACGATGACCTCGCCGTCACGGGTATCCAGCGCGACTTCGCCCTTGTCGATCCGCGAGGTGGTGGTTTCGAGGTGGATCGTCATCCGCCCGGCATCACGCGCGGCGAACAGAGCCTTGACGTTGGCGTCCTTGGCGGTGGCGAAATCGGCCGAACGGTTGACAATGCTGACCACATTGCCCTGTGCCGGGTCGGCTGCAAGCCCCAGTGCGTTCTCGATCCCGGCATCGCCGCCGCCGATCACGAAAATGTGCTCGTCGTTATATTCTGCAGGGTCGTCGAGCTGATACTGCACCGCCGCGCCGTCACCCACCGGGCAGCGCACGAGGTTGGGATTGCCCTGGGTGCCGATCGCCAGAATTACCGTTTCGGCAAGGACTTCGCCGCCGTTCTTGAGCGTGATTGTGAAGTTGCCCGCGCCGCCCGTGATGCTTTGCACATCTGCATTGTGTTGCACGCAGACGCCCTGCTTTTCTGCCTGCTGGTCCCACGCACCAAGCACCACCTCTCGCTTGCCGGCATCGAACGGCAGGTCCGACCGCAACACCAGCGCGGCGGGCGTCGCCATGACATGCTTGCCCTTCTGGTATTTGTAGATTGTGTCGGACAGATGCGTGCTCTTTTCGAACAAGACATGGCTCAGCCCCAACTCCGCTGCGCGCGCCGCCGCGCTAAGCCCGGCCGGTCCGGACCCGACGATGGCAATGCGCACGCGATCTGCCACTGGTTCTCCCCGGGAAAATCCCACAGACCCCCGTCTGCTGTCCAAGTGTTGCATAATCGGAGCGGCTAATCCACACCGGAGCCGAACAATTGCACGAATGGCTGGCAAGCCGCAGCGGCAACCAAACAATGAAGTTGAGCAAACCTATGGCAGAAGGTCAGACCCGACGCTGGCGCGTCAGTACACTGGTCTTGCTGGTAGCAATCCTCGTGGCTGGTTACGCCATCGGAGTATCGCTCAGGCGTCATGGGAGCGCCGCAGAAGGAGCAGCCGGCTCACCAGCGGCTCAAACGCTGGATATCGTCGATCCGCTGTTGGCGTTGGAGGCGCAAACCCGCGATAATCCCCAGGACGGTGAGGCTTGGTCAGCGCTGGCCAGGGCCTATTTCGAAACCGGGAGCTTTAAAGAGGCCGTCACCGCTTACGACCGTGCCGTGGAGCTGGCCCCGCAGCAAGCCTCGCTATGGTCCGGGCGCGGCGAGGCGCGGGTCATGGCCAGCGCGCACGATCCGATGCCCGCCGCCGCCGTAGCCGATTTCGAACGCGCAGTTGCGCTCGATCCAAAAGACCCGCGCGCCCGCTATTTTCTTGCGGTGAAGCAGGACCTCGGCGGCGATCATCAGGGCGCTATCGACAGCTGGCTGGCACTGCTTGCCGATACGCCGCCAGGTGCGGCATGGGAAGCGGACCTGCGGCGCACGATTACGCAGGCGGCCAAGATAAACCATATCGCCGTGGCCAAACAGCTTGCTGCGGTCGAGCAACCCGCCGCGCAGCTTCCGGCACCGCCGCCTGTGCTGCCAGGGCCAAGCAACGAAGACATCGCCCGCGCGTCAGCGCTGCGCCCGTCTGAACAACGCGGCATGGCCGAGGGCATGGTCGCCCGGCTCGAAGCCAAACTCAAAGCCGATCCGGCCAATGTTGACGGCTGGATCATGCTCATCCGCAGCCGCATGACGCTCGGCCAGCCCGACCTGGCCCGCAAAACCCTGGCCAACGCGGTGGCAGCAAATCCCGGGCAGGCGGCTCAGCTGCGCGAGCAGGCGGCTACTCTGGGCGTACGCTAGTTCAGAAACGGATTGCGCCGAACAAGGCGCGGCTCTCGAACAGAAAGATTGCGAACGAGCAGAACAGCCCGGTGAGAAACAGCAGGTAAGCCGCCCTCAGCAGCCGGTACTTCTTGTTCTGCAGCACCATGCCGTTCTGATGGATATCGCGCAGCATCACGCGGTAGATACGTTCATCGTCGTGCAGTTCGGCGATCACGCGGTCGGCAAATTCGTCTTCGCCGAGCTGGGTGAAAGTGCCAAAAAATAGCAGGTTGGGCTGCGTGCCTCCGCTTGCTTTGGTGGCCACGGAAGGCAGGATCGCTGCCACCGCGCACATTGCTGAGAGGAAGGCAAAGGCCGCCAGCACCAGCAGCGTCAAGGGCACTGCGCCGGTGCGCGCCTGTCCCACCGCAATGGTGAAGACCACGAAGGTCGCACCCATCAGGATGCTCGCTTTCTGATCGGCCATCTGGCTGAGCGTAAGGTTGGTCTGCGTGGCGGTGCGAACCAGGTGGACCGCCTGCAACGACAATTTACCGGTTTCGGTCGCCATCTCCTCAGACCACCCCGAACGCCAGCATCGCATCGGCCACCTTCTTGAACCCAGCGATGTTTGCGCCCCGGACATAGTCGATATATCCGCCCCCCTGATCACCGTAGGTCTGGCAGCTGGTGTGGATGCCCGCCATGATATCCTTGAGCATTTGCTGCAGTTCGGCCTCCTTCCAGGCGCGTCGGCCCGAATTCTGGCTCATCTCCAGCCCCGATACGGCAACCCCGCCGGCATTGGCGGCTTTGCCCGGCGCGAACAGCAGTTTGGCCGCCTTGAACACATGCACCCCGCTAAGATCGGTCGGCATGTTCGCGCCTTCGGCCACCGCCACACAGCCGCCCGCAACCAGCGCCTTGGCATCATCACCGAGCAGTTCGTTCTGCGTGGCGCAAGGCAACGCGACATCGCACGGCACGTGCCACGGGGTTTTGCCCGCAACGAAGCTGGCACCTCGGAATTCGCCGCAATAGTCCTCGATCCGCCCGCGTCGATGGGTCTTGTGCGCCTTGACCCAGTCGATTTTCTCCTGGCTGATTCCGTCGGGGTCGTGAATATATCCGCCCGAGTCCGACAGGGTCAGCACTTTGCCGCCGAGCTGGACAATTTTCTCGGCAGCATGTGTCGCGACATTGCCCGAGCCTGAGATTACCGCCGTTTTTCCGGCCAGATCCTGACCTTTGGTGGCAAGCATCGAGGCGAGGAAATAGACCGCGCCATACCCCGTCGCTTCGGTGCGGATCAGCGAGCCGCCCCATTCGAGCCCCTTGCCGGTCAGTACGCCGGTGAACTCGCCGGTGATGCGTTTGTACTGGCCGAACATGAAACCGATTTCGCGTCCACCGACGCCGATATCGCCCGCGGGCACATCAATGTCTGCGCCGATATGACGATAAAGCTCGGTCATGAAACTTTGGCAAAAGCGCATAATCTCCCGCACGCTCTTGCCTTTGGGGTTGAAGTTCGAGCCTCCTTTACCGCCACCCATCGGCAGGCCGGTGAGTGCATTCTTGAAGGTCTGTTCGAAAGCGAGAAACTTAAGGACGCTCTCGGTGACGCTGGGATGGAACCGGATCCCGCCCTTGTACGGGCCGATCGCATTGTTGTTTTGCACCCGCCAGCCGCGCTGGACGCGCACATTGCCCTGATCATCTTCCCAGCAAACGCGGAACGAAACCACGCGGTCGGGTTCGGCAATGCGGCGCAGGATTTGCTGACGGTGGTAATCCTCCTTGTCCGCGATGAAGTCGAAAATGTCCTCGGCAACCTCTTGCACAGCCTGGACGAACTCATCCTGATGCGGGTTGCGGCGTTTGACCCCCGCCATGAAGTCGTTGAAATCGACATGGTCAGAAACGGCCATTGGATCATCTCCCCCGTACGCGCGGCCGGCAGCCTGTGGTTCAACCTTTGGCTCGGCACCGCTTCCTTGCTTTCGCAGGTCAAGCTATGCCGATGTGGAACCATTGCATAGCCCTTCGCTAACCGCCCGCGCCCTGTTCAGCCCGTGAGGCCCGATCGCGTGATGCAATCAATTTCCAGCGTTGGGAACCGAGGCCCCGGCATAAGGGTCGAACGGGGCTGGATCGGCTGCGACGGGCGGGGGCGGAACAGTGATCTGTTGAGGGGGCAAAGGAGCGCTGCCGGTGTTGGTCGCTTGCGCCAGCCCGATCAGCGCCCGTGCAAGGCCCGGCGCACCGAACAGCATAAAGCAGCCAAGCACAAGCAATCCGCCACGCTTCAGTGAAAGCCTGCCCGCCAGCAAGGCGAAGCCAAACGAGGCCACCGCGATCACGGCCAGAGAAGTGCCGAGCGGGCCGACCAACACCTGTTGGACCCACTGCGCTGCGGAAAAAGTGCCTTGCGGCGCGGCGCGCAGGGCCGCGGTTTGGTCGAGGGCGAGTTGCAGCAGCATTGTACCGAGATGATCGCGCGCAAATTGGATGAATGCAACCGCGCGTTTGGTTCCACCAGATTCGTCACGGGAGCTGCCATGACTATGGTCAGCCATTCGCGAACCTGCCAAGTTCTGTTGCTGCACTCTGATTCTCTGGAGGGAGGAAAATCTTGAGGCTCCGGCAATTCAGTTCAGGTCTGGCATTCTTCTCGCTATTACCGGTTCCGCGTGCGGCCTTTGCGATGGTCGCACCTGATCCAGAAGGCTCTGGCGTGATCATCGGTGCCCTCAATTGGTTGCAGGGCACCTTGCTCGGCACCGTGGCAACTGTCGCAGCTGTAATCGCCATTGCCTCGGTCGGTTTCATGATGCTTACTGGCCGAATCGACTGGCGGCGCGGCGCGATCGTGATCCTTGGCTGTTTCGTGTTGTTTGGGGCGGCCAGTATTGTTGCCGGGATTCGCTCGGCCACAGGCGGATAGGCGGACGACGCCCATGTCATCCACGCTCAATCGCAGCACCCTGTTTGTGGCACTCGCGCGGCCGCAGATGTTCGCGGGCGTCACCTACACGTACTTCATTTCTAATGCGGTGCTGGCCGCCGAGCTTTTCCTGATCTTCAAGAGCTTCTGGGCGATCGCACTCGCGGCAATTGTCCACGTCGCTGGCATGCTCGCGTGCCTTCGCGAACCGCGCTTTTTCGACTTGTGGATCGCCCGGGTCAGCCGCTGTCCCAGGGTCAAGAATTACAGGCTGTGGGGATGCAACTCCTACCGGCCCTGACCGATGACCCGCGCGTGATTGCGCGCGAGGTGGCTGCGGGCAATCACTTGCCTTACGCACGGCATGTCGACGACGTCACGATAGAGACGCGCGACGGCTTTCTGATGCAGACCATCCGGCTTGGCGGTCTGCTGTTCGAAACCGCCGATACCGATGAACTCAATTACCGTGCGATCTTGCGCGATGCGATGCTCAAGTCAGTCGGCTCCTCGCGATTTGCGATTTATCACCACGTCATTCGCCGCAAGGCCGAAGTCGCGCTCGAGGCGCGCTTTGCTGACGAATTTTCCCGTCACCTCGACGCGCGCTGGCGCGAACGGCTCGCCGCGCGCGAGATGTACGTCAACGAGCTGTTCCTGACGATTGTCCGCCGCCCAGTGCGGGGCCGCATAGGGCTACTTGACCGGTTCAGCGGACTGCTGGCGCGAACCGTAACCGACCGGTCAGCAAGCATGGCGGCAGAACGGCGCGCGCTTGGCGCAGCGAGCGAAGCCATGATCGCGGCGCTGGGGGCCTATTCGCCGCGGCTGCTGTCAGTCTACCCTGACGAAGGCGGTTTCCGCAGCGAGCCGCTCGAGTTCCTGTCCTATCTCTATAATGCAGAAATGCGTCCCGTCGGCTTGCCGCATGGCGATATCGGCAACCATTTGCCCTTCCGGCGGGCCAGCTTTGGCGCTGACGCTTACGAGCTTGGCGCAGCCGGAGACCTGCCCCGCAAATTCGGCGCGATGGTCTCGATCAAGGATTATCCGGGCGAAACGCTGCCGGGCATGTTCGACGAACTTTACCGGATGCCGTTCGAGATCACGGTCTCGCAAAGCTTCGCATTCGTTGAGCGCGCTGCGGCGCTGAACCGGATGAACCTGGCGCTGCGGCGGATGCGCTCGGCCGAGGACGAGGCCTTGTCGCTGCGCAGTGAACTGACCCAGGCAAAAGACGATGTCGCCGCGGGCCGCGCCGGGTTTGGCGAACACCACACCACGATCGCGGTTCACGCTGGCAGCCTGGAGGCCCTGAACGGGCAAGTTGCCGAAGTCATCGCTGCGCTGGCCGACCTCGGGATCGTGGCGGTGCGCGAGGATATTGCGGTTGAACCAGCGTTCTGGGCGCAGTTCCCGGGCAACTTCCGCTATATCGCGCGCAAGGGACTGGTCTCGACCGCCAACTTTGCCGGGCTCGCCAGTCTGCACAATTTCCCGATCGGCCGTCCGCGCGGCAACCATTGGGGCGATGCGGTCACCTTGTTCGAAACAACTGCGGCCGGGCCATATTTCTTCAGTTTCCACCAGAACGATCTGGGCAATTTCACGGTCATCGGGCCATCGGGTTCGGGCAAGACGGTTGTGCTCAACTTTCTCCTCGCCCAGGCTCGCAAGTTCGCGCCGCGGATCGTGTTCTTCGACAAGGACCGCGGCGCGGAACTGTTTATCCGGGCAATCGGCGGTCAATACGACCGGCTCCGCCCGGGCGAACCTTCGGGTCTCAATCCGCTCCAACTCGATGATACGCCGGGCAACCGGCAGTTCCTGATCGACTGGCTGACCCTGCTGGCTGGCACCGCCGATGCGGGCGAGCTCGAGCAGATCAAGGATGCGGTCGAGGCAAATTTCGGCGCGATCCGCCCGCACCGCCGGCTGCGCCATCTGGTCGAGCTGCTGCGCGGCCACACCCGGCCAAAGGCAGGCGACCTCTACGCGAGGATGCGCCCGTGGTGGGGCGAGGGCGAGCGGGCCTGGCTGTTCGACAACGAAGAGGACCTGACCGATCTTTCGGCAGCGACGGTGGGCTTCGACATGACCGCGGTGCTTGACGATCCCACTGTACGCACCCCGGCGCTGCTGTATTTTTTCCACCGGGTCGAAGACCGACTCGACGGGACGCCTTCGATCATCGTGGTCGACGAAGGCTGGAAGGCGCTCGACGACGATGTCTTCGTGCGCCGGATCAAGGACTGGGAAAAGACCATCCGCAAGCGCAACGGGATCGTCGGTTTTGCGACGCAAAGCGCACAGGATGCTTTGGAAAGCCGGATCGCCAGCGCGATCGTCGAACAGGCCGCGACGCAGATCTTCATGATCAATCCCAAGGCGCGGACCCAGGACTATATCGACGGGTTCGGGCTGACCCCGCACGAATTTGAACTGGTCCGGACCCTGCCGGACAATTCGCACTGCTTCCTGATCAAGCACGGCAATGACAGCGTGGTGGCGCGGCTCAACCTGTCGGGCGAAAAGGACCTGCTGACGATCCTGTCTGGCCGCGAAGCGACGGTGCGGTTGTTCGACGAACTGTCCGGCAAAAACGGGCTCGACCCCACCGCCTGGATGGCGCAGCTGCTCGAGCGCGCGTCATGAGCTGCGCTGCGGTCCAGACCGGCGGCCACTTCCTTGGCGGGGTGCTAAGCCAGATCGATTGTCAGGCACAGTCGATTGGCGCTTATGGCTTTGGCGCGCTGGCTGACCCCAATTCAGCCGTTGCTTCCTTGCTGCTGGCCGCGCTGACACTGTTCGTGGCGCTGTTCGGCATTCGCCTGATGTTCGGTGAAGCGCCAAGCGGGCATGATATGGTCGGCGCCATGCTCAAGATCGGCATCGTCCTGACATTGGCGACCAGCTGGCCCGCCTGGCGCACTGTGGCCTACCAGGCCGTGCTGCAGGGACCATCGGGAATCGCTGGCAGCGTCGGCCAGGCCTCGGGCTTGCCCGGCAGCCAGGGCGACCTCAACCAGCGGCTCGATAATCTCGATCAGGGGATAATCTCGCTGACGTCCTTCGGCACCGGGCGGCTGACCGGCGGGATCGTGGGCTCGGCCGATCTCGGGGACTCGGCCCGCGGCGTCGCACTGGCCGATCAGAGCGGGTTCGCCTGGGGGCGGGTTGCGTTCCTCACCGGCACAATCGGTCCGCTCGCGCTGGTGCGCCTGTCGGCCGGCATCCTGCTCGCGCTCGCGCCGCTGTTGGCATGCCTGCTGCTGTTCGGCGGAACCCGAGACGTCTTCATGGGCTGGCTGCGGGGGCTTGGAGCCTGCGCGCTCGGAGCGATTGTCCTGACGCTGATCTACGGCGCCGAGCTCGCGATGCTCGAGGGCTGGCTACGCGGCGCGCTCAGTCAGCGCGAAGCCAATGTCATGACTTTCGCCGCGCCGACCGAGTTGCTGGCGCTGGCCCTGGCTTTCAATCTGGCGGCCGTGGGCGCGCTTGTTCTGGTGATGCGGCTGGTGTTTTTTGCGTCGCCAAATTGGCGGCAGTGGCTCCCGGTAGCTGCTCCGTTACGTCGAGCAAGGATGCAGCCCGAGTTTGCGGTGGTGCCCATGGCGGCAAGTGGACCATTCGAACCGGCCCGCGCGCAGCGGGTTTCTGATGCGGTCGAACAGGTGATGCGGCGCGAGAGCCGGCATGGCGAGCCCGGTCGGCAGCTTGTGGATCTGCGAACGGGTGAACCGGTTGATCGAGACAGGACAGCTACCGGGGTTATCGTTCGGGATGCGCTGGGCGGATCATACCGCCGCAACCATCGCCGAGCTTCGGCTGCGGCATCGAACAGGGACGGCGCAAAATGAACAAACCCGATCCTGCCGGACTCGCGGAATACTATAAAGCCGCCGAAACCTGGGCCGATGACCGCGCCGAGGATACCGCGCGCAGCCTCCGCAGTGCCCGGCGTGTTGCCGCAGCTGCATGCGCGGTGGCGGTGCTCGAGGCGATCGCGCTCATCATGCTGATGCCGCTCAAACGGATCGAACCCTATGCCGTGCTGGTCGACAGGCAGACCGGCTACGTCCAGGCGCTCAACCTCAGTCAGACCGATACCATTACACCGGACGAAGCGCTGACCCGTTCAATGCTGGCGCAATACGTGATCGCGCGTGAGGGGTTCGAAATAAATGCGCTCAGGGACAATTACCGCAAGGTTGCGCTGTGGTCGGGCGGCGATGCCCGCAGCCAGTATCTGACCGCGGTGCAATCATCCAATCCCTCGAGTCCGCTCGCCACCCTGCCGCGTCAGGCGGTCGTGCGGGCAGAGATCCGCAGCATTTCCAATCTTGGCCCCGAGATGGTCCTGGTCCGGTTCGCGGTTACCCGGGCCGATCCGGGCGGGCAGCCGGTACAACAGGGCATCTGGGCTGCCGAACTCAGGTACAGGTTTTCCGCCGCTGGAATGAGCGCGGCGAGCCGCCTTGAAAACCCACTTGGGTTCCAGGTTCTGCGCTACGGCAAGAGCGCCGAGATCGCGCCGGATACAGTCAGTGCAGCACCAGTTCCGGCTGTAGCTGCGCCGCCGCCTTTGGCACCGGCTCCGCAATGAGGCGGCTTGCCGTCCTGGGTCTGGCGATCGCCGCGTCTGCGCAGGGCCAGCCGCCGCGCCCGCTCGAATTCGATCCCCGCATCGAAACGCTCGAATGGCGTTCCGGGGTCGATCTGCCGCTGCGCACCACTGCAGGCGGCAACCTCGTCATGATCTTTGGGCCCGGCGAAGTGATCCAGTCGGTGATTGTGGGCGATCCCTCCGCGATCGAGGTTCAGGTTGCCCCCCAGGCCGACAGCCTCACCGTGCGCACCGTGCGCCGGCCGGCGGACGCATCGATCGCCGTGCATACACAGCTGCGCGATTACCGCTTCAAGGTTGCGGTCGGCCCGGCCAACGATGTCGCTTATGCGGTACGGTTTGGCCTTGCCGCGACCGCACCTGCGCCGCCCGCCAGTATGGTGTCGCCTGTGTCAGCGAGCCAGCAATATGGGCTCAAGGGCGAGCCAAGCCTGCGGCCCAAACAGGTCAGCGATGATGGGCTCAAGACCTATATCGAGTGGCAGGATGATCAGGCGCTGCCCGCGATGTTTGCGCTCAACGCACTCGGCGAGGAGGAGACGGTCGACAGCTACATGCGCGGCGGCCTGATGATCATCGACCGGACTTATCCGCGGCTGATCTTCCGCATCGGCAAGCGCTCGGCGCAGGCCAGCCGGATCGAGCCGGGCAAGGGCAAGTAGTGTGACCGATAGTGCCTCGCCTCCGGTCAGTACCGACAACGCCCGGCCGCTGGTGGCGCGACCGGTGAACAACCGCGCAACCTGGCTATTTGCTGCAGCGGCGGGACTGACCGCGATTGTCCTTTTTGGCACGCTCGAGGCGCGTCGCGCGGCAAAATCCGATCCCCAGCTTGCCCCGGGCAAGGCGCCGGACAATGCCTTCATCCAGCCGCCGCCTCCGCTTGCGATCCCCGATGCCGAGCGCGGCGTTCAGGCCAATACATTCGTAACTCCGAACTGGCCGGCGCAGTATGTTCAAGTCGTGCCGCAGATCAGGCCGGTGCAACTGGCACCAGCCCCGCGCGGATTAACCAAGGCCGCATCGCCGACCTATATGCAGTCCAGCCCTGCGCCATATTATCTGCCGCAAGCACCAATCCCGTCAGGCCCGGCTCTGGTCTACCAGAACAATCCCGGTTCAGTAGCCGACCAAGGGGCCGGTACCACCCAGGGCACATTGCAGCGCGTACATGCAAGCCGGTTCGACAACCCGGCAACCACAGTCCCGCAAGGCAGCGTAATCCAGGCGGTGCTCGAGACGGCGCTCGATTCGACCCGGGCCGGGCCAGCCCGCGCGATCGTATCGCGCGACGTCCGCGGATTTGACGGCACCCGGGTGCTCATTCCGCGCGGGAGCCGACTTTACGGCGAATACAAGTCGGATGTGTCGTCAGGGCAAAACCGGGCGATGATCCAGTGGACCCGGTTGATGCGTCCCGACGGCGTAATGATCGCGCTCGATTCCCCCTCGGCCGATCCCTTGGGGCGGGCCGGGGTCAAAGGTAAGGTCAACTCGCATTTCTTCGCGCAATTCGGCAGCGCGTTGCTGCAATCGACCCTCAATCTCGGGGTTGGGCTTGCGACCCGTAACGTCGGAGGCGGTACGGTTGTTCTGGGCCTTCCGGGCAGCTCGCAGACGATTGCGCCGGCAGCCGACAGCGTCAAACCGACGCTCAAGGTCGCGCAAGGCACGCCGGTTTCGGTCTTTGTCGCGCACGATCTGGATTTTACCGAGGTCGAGCGATGAGCACGGTCACCGAGCCGGTCTATCTCGACAGCTTTCTGGCTCCGCTCTCGAAGTGGCTTTCGCGCAGCGATATCACCGACATCTATATCAATCGCCCCGGCGAGATATGGATCGAGCTGCTCGGCGGTGAGATCGAGCGCCACGAGACGCTGGCGCTTTCGCAGGCAGTACTGCTGCGGCTTGCCCGGCAAATCGCAGCGTCGTCAGCACAGGGGATCAACCGCGAGGCGCCGCTGCTGGCCGCGAGCCTGCCCGATGGATCGCGCGTCCAGATCGTCCTGCCCCCCGCAACCCGCGGCGAAGTGGCTATCGCCATTCGCCGCCATGTCTCGGCGGGCTTGTCGCTGGACGCATGGCGTGAGAGCGGAACTGGCACCGCAACGCAAAGGGTATTGGCAAGCAGCCGGGCGGTCGAAAATACCAAGCCTGCCGACGCGATCGACGGGGTCCGCACTGCAGTCCGCGACCGAAAGAACATTCTCATTTCAGGCGGCACCTCGAGCGGCAAGACCACTTTTCTGAACGCCTTGCTGCAAGAAATCCCCCGCAGCGAGCGACTGATCTTGATTGAGGACGCGCCAGAATTGCAGTTGCAACATCCCAATTCGGTCGGGCTGATCGCGGCGCGCGGGTCGATGGGCGAAGCTGCTGTTTCAGCCGAAGACCTGCTGATCGCCGCGCTGCGGATGCGGCCCGACCGGATCATTCTGGGCGAAGTTCGGGGGAGCGAAGCACTGACGTTTCTGCGCGCAGTCAATACCGGGCATCCCGGTTCGATCAGCACAATCCATGCTGATTCCCCCGACCGGGCGATCGACCAGCTCGCGTTGCTTGTGCTGGCCTCGGGCAGCAACCTAAGCTTCGCCAATGCTGCCGACTACATCAGCCGGTCGATCGATCTCATTGTCCAGCTCGAACGCGTTGGCGGAGAGCGCCGGATCAACTCGATTAAGCAGTTCCGAACGAACTAGTGAAGGCGGCCGCGTGGACGTGTGGCGCTCAACAACAGAGCATTCAACGGTGACAAGCAATCTCGTCTGCGCCATCTCGGTTGAGATCAAACACAGCTTTGATCCGAGCGCTGCTTCCCGGAGGTACTGTCGAAGCAAATGCGCCGCCGTTTCCCAATCTGGTAAGGATACTTACCCTAGACACGTTAGTGCGGAATTGATCACCATCTGAGATGTCTTTGTACGCAGTTTCGCTCGCACTATGTCGCAGACAGTCCTTGCGCAACTCTCCGTTTGAACTGGTTTCTGGTTAGTTTGACAATGCCCTGGTGCTGCATCAGAGGCCAGACGGATGGCACCATCCGACTACGTGCCCGATACCCAAATTTGTCGCTTGCGGCTTTTGGGGCGTCCACAGATGCAAAGCGAACACGCCGTTATTGCATCGACGGTGCTGATCTATCCCTCTGATAAGCCCAAACTCAATTAGCGCTGAGGGTGCTGTCAGTCTAATCGCAACTCGTCTCTCATTGGGGGAGCTGTAGCTTTGGATGCGAGGGCCAAGGCTATGAGGGATTGCCACTCGGCCAATGCGGCCGAGTGGCGTTCCTTGTAAGTCTGCCGATCGACGAGGTGGCGTTCCTGATTGAACTGGTTGTGGACGTTGGCATGGACGGAGGCGAACTTCTGCAGCGATCTCATCTGTCAGAATCGAAGCATCGCCCGCTCTCGTCATCGGAACGACAGGTGATTGCTCTCGACCCGGTTATTGGCCCAGCGACCGATCTCCTGCTTGTCGGCATTGCCGAGCTCGTTCATCGCCGCGCGGTAAGAGCGCAGCCCATCGGTGGTGATCATTTCGGGCGACCCATGGCGCTTCAGCGCCTTTTTCATGAATGTCAGCACCGCGTCCTTGTCGCAGGTCTTGGTGATGTAACTCTCGAGGTTTTCGCCCTCTTGGTCGACTGCGCGCCACAGGTAAACCATTTCGCCATTCAGCTTCACGTACATCTCATCAAGGTGCCAGCGCCAGTGGCGGAAGCCGCGCATGCGTGAGCCGCGTTGCCGGCGGATGTCGCCTGCGAACATCGGCCCAAACCGGTTCCACCACTTCCTAACTGTCTCGTGGCAGATGTCGATCCCCCGTTCGAACAGCAGGTCCTCGACGTTCCTGAGGCTAAGCGGGTACTTCACATACATCATCACCACGAGGCGGATCACCTCGGAGGACGAGTTGAAGTAGCGGAATGGGCTGGCGGGCTTGTGCGGGCGGGGCATGCCGGCCGCGTTAAACCGTCGATCCTAGTTCGAGGCAGTGGACGTGCTTGGCTGCCACTGCCTTGTCTAGCCAGTCGGTGCGTTTGCGCTGACAAAAGTCAGCATTGGAAGCGGATCCAAACGGAAGCGCTGATGCTGCTTTAGACGCTCGGCTCACACATCGCCCGCACCATTCCGGCGGGTCGCCCAAGCGAACTTGCCTCCGCGCTGCAATAACCTAATACCTTGCAGAAATTGGAGATCGCGAATGTCGGCCGATATTTTCATTTCCTATAACCGTCAGGACCAGGCGATCGCCCGGCATTTCGCAGAAGCGTTTGTCGATGCAGGGCTGTCGGTGTGGTGGGACGTCACTCTCAGTTCGGGTGATGCCTACGACGAGGTGACCGAGCAGGCTCTCAAGGGTGCCGCAGCAGTGGTGGTCTTGTGGTCGCCGCGTTCAGTGGTTTCGCGCTGGGTCCGCGCCGAAGCGACGGTGGCCGACCGCAACGGCACCATGGTTCCCGTGACCGTCGATGCTTGCGAGCGGCCGATCATGTTCGAACTGACCCAGACCGCCGAACTGGCGCACTGGCAAGGCGACCGCCAGGACAGCGCCTGGCTTGGGCTGCTCGCCGATATTCGCCGCCGCATTGCGCAGCGAGCGCCCCTGCTCGAGACCGCGACCGGAGCTGCGCCCGTGGCACCAACGACTGCCGAACCAAGCAAGCCCCGCGTGGTCATCCTGCCGTTTGTCAACATGAGCGGAGATGCCGAGCAGGAGTATTTCAGCGATGGGGTGACCGAAGACATCATCACCGATCTTGGTCATGTCGCGGCGCTTTCGGTGGTCTCTCGCAGCGCTGCATTCTCCTACAAGGGCAAGACGGTTAGCGCGGCAAGCATCGCACAGGCTCTCAAGGTTTCGCACATTCTCGAAGGGAGCGTGCGCAAGGCGGGAGACCGGGTGCGGATCACCGCGCAGCTTCTCGACGCCGCAAGCGATGAACAGATCTGGGCCGAGCGGTTCGATCGCACGCTTGACGACATCTTCGCGATCCAGGACGAAATTTCGGTGGCGGTTGCCACGGCGCTCAAATTGCACCTCGCGCCGGCCGAAAAGCGCGCGATCACGAACCGCCCGACGGCCAATGCCGAAGCTTACGAGCTGTTTCTGATGGCCCGGCAGTTTGAACGCAGTGGTAGCGAACGCATGAAGCCGCTGATCGTCCGTATTTGCCAGCGTGTAGTCGAACTTGACCCTGCATTCGCACCGGCTTGGGCGCTGATGGCCATTGCGGAGACCGAAATGGCGCAACGAATGGTCGCGGGCGCATCCGCCGCACACGCCCGCGAAGCGGCCGAGCGCGGCTTGGCAATCGACGACAGCATCGCCGAAACCAATACCGCAATGGCCGAAGCGATCGGCCGGGGCGGGCTGATGGATTTTGCTGCTGGCCAGCCGTTTCTTGACAAGGCGTTAGCGCTCGATCCCGAAAACTACGACGCCAACCTGATGGCGGGCTACTATAGCATTCAGCAAGCGCAATGGACCGACGCGATCCGTTTCTTCGAAAAAGCCTGCGCGCTTGATCCCGATGCCGTTCGGCCAGCCGGCATGGTCACCCAGGCCTATACCGCGATCGGTGACCGGCCGAAGGCCCTCGCCGCCGCGAAACGCGCGCTGGCGCGCTGCGAGCGCGCACTCGCTCTGGAGCCCGACCACAGCAACGCACTGGGCTTCTTCATTACGGCTCTGGGCGAGCTTGGCGAGGCCGACCGCGCCAAACTTTGGGCCAACCGCATCGACCTTTTCGATCCAGACAACGCGCGGCTGCGCTACAATGTGGCATGCGGCATGGCAGGGCTCGGCGAGGCCGAAACAGCCTGTAATCTGCTCGACCGGGTAGTCGACCGGGTCAGTGGAGGTTGGCTCGAATGGATAGAAAAAGACAACAGCCTCGACCCGATCCGCGAATATCCACGGTTCATTGGCCTTATGGAGCAGGTCAAAGCGCGTAAAATGCAGCTCGCTGCCGAGGCCCAGTCGGCTTAATCAACCCGGACCCTGCCTTCTTGGCCCGCTTCAGATTTACGAATTGCGAACTAGATTGGCAGGTCCTCAATGTTTTGGCGAACGTGTCGAAGCGCCGATCTGGCGACCCGCATCATCTAAGCGATTAATTCCTAGTCCGCTTTTGGGCAAAGGATTGCTTAATGGGACTGTCCGCTTCGAGGGTGGAAACCTGCCTGTCCGCTTTCATCGGAAGATTCTGATCGGCCTGCGTAGTTGGAACGCAGCCGGTTCCACCCCAAGCTTGGCCGCATTCCGTAAATCTACGCCACGAGTTGCGCCAAATGTTCTGACGACGGACATTAGTCTGCCAGGTCACAGTTCCACTCAGTGGCGGCCCACAAAAAGTAACTTTCATAATGTCTAGCTCAGCGACGCCATCCCACTATGACCAGCAAACACCGAGCTTCTGGCAGATGGCAAACTCTGTGCGCTGGGGACCCGGCATCTCGCCCTAGAGACTTCTGTCGGACGCTAAACTGACAAAGCAAAGCAATATCATCAGCTTGTGGTTACGATCGTTGCCGAGATGATAAGAGAAACGCATGTCCTGAACTGATCAGCATACCAATCGCGCGGTCATTCCGGTCAGGCTGCCACTACCGAATGCACTAGCATTGGCCGAAGCATCGGGGTCAAACCACATTCCGAACTTGCGTCCGTCCGGAGCATAAAGATGCATGCGGTGGAGCCGGACAGTGGAGTTTGCGCAGGTGATAGTGGTTTCCACATATTCAGTTTGGAGCGGCCCCGGAGCGGGTAGTTCGGCCGGCGATACCGCGGGCGAATATGTGTAGCGCATAAATACGCCAACATCCCCTCCATCGCGCCAAGCAACATAATAACTGATTTCGCTCGCCAGCCCTATGTCCATCTCATGATTTGTGGTTAAGAGATGCCAATCTGATTCCTGAAGACGAGATAACCCGCTATTACTGAAAAACTCTTGCCACTTGCCAGTCGCATCACCGACCGCCGGCACCGCGATGAGCGCAGTCAGAGCAGCCAACAAATGAAAGCGCATCAGTTTTCTCCTGATCGGCACAATCATCCGCCTCATTTTTCAGTGAGTCAACTCTTGAGACGTGACCTCCAACTTTCATCCAGTCGCCTCCGGCTTCCCAAGCTCATGCGCAGTTTGTGCATAGCAATCGAACGTTCTCAATGTCGATGGGTCGGCCAAGGGAGAAGGACCGTCCTGCGACGGCGTGGAAAAATGAACGGCCCTCGGCCTCAGTGGCTGTGTTCCGGTGGGGCGAACAGGATCATTTCCACCCGCTCAGGACCTTCGACAAAGCCATCATGGCCTGGCGGAATCTCGAAGAAGTCGCCACTACTGATGCGTATTTCCTCGTTCGTATCGACCATGCGAACAACCAGCTGACCCGCGATACAGTAGCCAGTGTGACGCGCCGGACAAGAAGCCGGAGAACCGAGGAGGGGCTTCTCGTCCTTTTCCCACGTCCATCCCGGTTCGAAAGTGGCATGCATTCCGGTCGTGCCGTCTCGCATCTTGATGATGGAGATGCCGCCCGCGTCTTTCATGTCGAGCCTGTCGTCCGGCTGGTCGAACCGTCTGGTCTCTATCACAGAATGCATGGGTGATCTCCTCCGCTCGACTTTTATCACAAGGCCAAGCAGCGCACGAAGACATTCGGGGGGCTACGGGGTGCAGCGGATACGCTCATGTCCGCAAAGTCGTCGGTAGGAGACGAAGGCAACCAAATGCCAGTAACGACGTTTTGGTCGTGCTGTTCGTAAGCTTCGTAACACACGGTGTATCGCACTCCTTACATAGCGATCCCGCGCTTCCGCTCTTCATCTGCCACCCCGGGATGAAGCTTGACTGCAGCGTCAATATCCGTTCGTCCTCCAGCCGTATCGCCCACGCGCAGCTTTACGACCCCCCGCCCGTAAAGCGACTGCCAATTGTCCGGATACAGCTTCAGCGCGGCATCGTAATCAGCCATTGCCTCGGCTAGCGCGCCGAGATGAAAATGGGCGTCGCCGCGATTGTTATAAGCTTCGGTCGCGCCCGAAAGAGGGGACAGCTTGATCGCCTGATCCGCATCAACGATTGCACCGGCGTAATCGTGCAGGCCGATCTTCGCATCGCTCAGGCGCAGAAAAGCTTCGGCGTTACCAGGGTCGAGCGCGATTATCCGCGCGAAGTCTTTGCTGGCCACAGCGTAGCTACCCTTGGCGATTAAGGCCTTCCCGCGATAGCTGAGGTACAACCTATCGTTCGGCTTTAGTCGAAGCGCCATGGTGAGATCGGCGATGGCGCGATCGTAATCAGCTTTAGGCCAATAGTAGGTGATCCCGCGCCAGCCATAGGCGTCGGCATAGCGCGGGCGATACCGAATCGCGGCACCGTAATCGGCCAGGTTTTTATCGGCATCGGCTTCGGAGTAGCGGGCGTGGGCGCGATTGTAGAATGCTTCCGCTAGATCACCGGGCTTTTCCTTGCCTGACTTGATCAGCGCCGTGCACCCCGGAATCACCAGCTCGCGAGGATCGCCCTCCTGAATGAGGGCCTTGCCGCGGCACCATGCCCGCATGTTTCTCGGTGTTTGGCCTGCAGCGACGCGCGCCTTCGAACCCCTCGCGTTCTCGAGGCAAAGCTCATCAAAGCCACCAAGCATTTCGCCGCCAAGACTTTGGGCGCGACTGCAATCCGAGATCGCCCGGTCGTAGTCGCCCTTATTGGCGTAATCTGTGCCACGAAAGACGAGGTCCAAAGCCCCCTTGGCGATCGGCTTTAGTCTGATCGCCTGATCATAATCTGGGATGGCGCGGTCCCAATCACGTCGCATGTCGTATATTTCTGCGCGAGAGGAATAGGCGCGGCCATCAGTCGGGTTCAGCGCGATCGCCTGGCTGCAATCCTTAAGTGCTTGATCAAGGTTGCGGCCCGGCGCCAGCGATGTCGACCCGTCTTTTTGATATCGGGCGCGAAGGGCTCTCGATATCAGTGCGTTGCAACGGCTGAGATAAATATCGGCGAGAGGTGCGCTCTGGCGTTGTCTGGACGTGATAACCGACGTGCAGCTAGCTATCCGCGCGTCATCGCTGGCGCTGGTATCCTCGCACTGGCTCGACGTTGGTGAGTCAGCGTGCGGTGGCAATTTGATGTTCGGATCGGGGCTCCCTGCAGTTGCCGGTGCTCCGGTCCATACCAATGCTATCGCCATCGAAAGTTGGCATAAGACTCGCATCGTCTGCTCCCCCTTGCAAGCAGGGCATCATGAAAGCACAGTCAGGTCAACTAACGATCCTTTGTTATGTAGGAACTCACGTCCATCAACCTTGTCCGCGAATGTCCGCTATGTTGTCGTGTACGGACAGGCAGCTTTCAGCACCCAGAGCGAATTGCCGGCCCCCAACGTGTCCGAAGGCCGGCATTCGACTAAATGTCGGTCCGCTCTGACAGAGTCAGGGCATCGTCAACGTCTACACCTAGGGTCAGGACTCATTGATCACAACCAGTAGCAGCAAGTTGCTGCGATGGAGATGGCGGACATGAAGGTGTGCGCGCATCGGTCGTAGCGGGTTGCCACGCGGCGCCAGTCTTTGATCCTGCCGAAGACGTTCTCGATCTTGTGGCGCTGTCGGTATAGGTCTTTGTCGTAGTGATATTGGACCTTTCGGTTTTTGCG
>JANYGC010000130.1 GCA_025359425.1 Sphingomonadaceae bacterium | reverse complement strand
TGGCCTTGGTGATCTTCTGGGTCGATTTGACCGAGTTGATCCGCCCTTTGAGTTCCTTAAGCGAGGCCATGAAGCCTTACCCTTTCAAGTGGATCAGGCGAACTGCTTCGCGAAGGCGTCAAGCGCCGCGACGGTCTGCTTCTTGGCGTCGTCGCCAAAGTCGCGGGTGTCACGGATCAGCTTGAGCGTGTCGGCATGGCTATCGCGCATGAAGCTGAGCATTTCAGCTTCGTACCGCGTCACGTCGCCCACCGGCAGGACATCGAGATAGCCGTTGGTGCCGGCGAAGATCGACAGCGTCTGCTCTTCGAACGACAGCGGGCTGAACTGCGCTTGCTTGAGCAATTCGGTCAGCCGCGCACCGCGATTGAGCAGCTTCTGAGTCGAGGCATCGAGGTCCGAACCGAACTGCGCAAAGGCCGCCATTTCGCGGTACTGCGCCAGCTCCAGCTTGATCGAGCCCGAGACCTTCTTCATCGCCTTGGTCTGCGCAGCACCGCCAACGCGGCTGACCGACAGGCCGACGTTGATCGCCGGGCGCACGCCCTGGTAGAACAGGCCGGTTTCAAGGAAGATCTGGCCGTCGGTGATCGAGATCACGTTGGTCGGGATGTAGGCCGAAACGTCGCCCGCCTGGGTTTCGATGATCGGCAACGCGGTCAGCGATCCGCCGCCCATGCTGTCGTTCATCTTGGCGGCGCGTTCGAGCAAGCGGCTGTGGAGATAGAACACGTCGCCCGGATAGGCTTCGCGGCCCGGCGGGCGGCGCAGCAGCAGCGACATCTGGCGGTAAGCCACCGCCTGCTTGGACAGATCGTCATACACGATCACGGCGTGCATGCCGTTGTCGCGGAAGAATTCGCCCATCGTCGCGCCGGTATAAGGTGCAAGGTACTGGAGCGGGGCGGGCTCCGACGCGGTCGCGGCGACCACGATGGTATATTCCATCGCGCCGTTTTCTTCGAGCTGGCGGACGATCTGCGCCACGGTCGAGCGCTTCTGGCCGACCGCAACATAGATGCAGTAGAGCTTCTTCTTCTCGTCGTCGCCGGCGTTGGCTTGCTTCTGGTTGATGAAGGTATCGATCGCCACGGCGGTCTTGCCGGTCTGGCGGTCACCGATGATCAGTTCGCGCTGGCCGCGGCCGACGGGCACGAGCGCGTCGATGGCCTTGAGCCCGGTCTGCACCGGCTCGTTGACCGACTGGCGCGGGATGATGCCCGGGGCTTTCTTTTCGACGCGCATGCGCTGGTCCGAGACAATCGGGCCCTTGCCGTCGATCGGGTTGCCGAGCGCATCGACCACGCGGCCGAGCAGGCCCTTGCCGACGGGAACGTCGACGATGGTGCCGGTCCGCTTGACGACGTCGCCTTCCTTGATCTCGGCGTCCGAGCCGAAGATCACGACGCCGACGTTGTCGGCTTCGAGGTTGAGCGCCATGCCCTTAACCCCGTTCGAAAACTCGACCATTTCGCCGGCCTGGACCTGATCGAGCCCGTGGATGCGGGCGATGCCGTCACCCACCGACAGCACCGAGCCGACTTCCGAGACTTGCGCCTCGGTGCCAAAGCTGGCGATCTGGTCCTTGATGACCTTCGAAATTTCTGCGGCGCGGATATCCATGTTCAGCCTTTCATCGCGTTAGCGAGGGTGTTCAAACGGGTGCGGATCGAGCTGTCGATCTGGGTCGAGCCGATCCGGACGACCAAGCCGCCGAGAATCTCGGGGTCGACCGTGGCGGTAAGTTTTACGTCCTTGCCTTCGCGCGCCTTCAATTTGGCGGCGATGGCGGAAATCTGGTCGGCGCTCAGCGCATGCGCACTGGTGACCGTGGCGTTGAGCTCGCCGCGTGCGGCGGCCGCGATCCCGGCGAAGGCCGAGACGATCTGCGGCAAGGCGGCCAGCCGGCGGTTGTGCGCGAGCACGCCAAGAAACTGCTGGCTAAGCGGTGACACCTTGAGGTGCGCACCCAGATTGGTCATCGCCGTCTGAGCGCCATCGCGGGTGAGGCGCGGGTTGCGAATCAACGCCGCCAGATCGCCCGAAGCAGCAACCGCCTCGCCGAGCGCGGCAAGGTCGGATTCGACCGCGGCAACTGCCTTGTTCTCAGCAGCCAGCTCATACAGGGCAGACGCATAGCGCCCTTGCAAGCTGGCCGTAATACCGCCGGAATTCTCCACGCGTGTCGCTTCCTTACATCGGGTGCGTTGTCGGGGCGGATGCCATGCAAGACTGCACGACGGCCCCGGGGACGGGGGCGCGCATAGCCATGATTGTGCTGCGATGCAAGAAGGGTGACCTCGACTTTTGAATTCGTCATTGCGAGCGTAGCGAAGCAATCCAGAGTCGCGTAAGCCGCCCTGGATTGCCGCGCGCCCTTCGGTCGCCCGCAATGACGAAGCATTTGGGGGAATTTGATGGGCGACTGGCTCAAACTGACCATGGCCGATGGCCACGAAATGCCATGCTATCACGCAATCCCGAGCGGTGACCGACGCGGCGGGCTGGTACTGGTGCAAGAGATATTCGGCGTCACCGACCACATCCGCGAGCTGTGCGATGAATATGCCGCCGACGGCTACGAAGTGATCAGCCCCGGGCTGTTCGATCGGCAGGAGCCCGGCTGCGCGCTGGGTTATGCCGGACCTGACTGGGAACGCGCTGTGCAGATTGCGCGGGTCGAGCATGACTGGGATCAGGGACTTGACGATACCGCGCGGGCGATCTCCTGGATGAAAGAGCGCGGCGGGCCGGTCTTTATAACGGGCTATTGCTTCGGCGGCTCGGTCGCGTGGCGGATGGCGCAGCTCTCGGACGATCTCGACGCGGCGTCGTGCTATTACGGCGGCTACATCGCCACGCGCTTCGCCGACGAAGCACCGAAGTGCGCGACAATCTGTCACTTCGGCCGCTATGACAGCATGGTCGACATCGCCCCGGTCGAAAAATTGATCGAAAAGCACCACCCGACCGCGCAGATCTTCGTTTACGAGGCCGGGCACGGGTTTAATTCGGACCGGCGCAAGGACTACCATCCCGAAAGCGCCGAACTCGCCAAAGAGCGGACCTTGATGCTGTTCAAGGCTCTCGGGGGCTGAGGATGGCCAAGATCCTGATTGTCCTGCCGCAGACCGACTACGATCCGACTGAAGTGGCTTTGCCGTGGCGGGTGTGGATTGAGGCTGGTCACGACGTGTCGTTCGCCACCGCGATTGGCGAGCCGGCGACTTGCGATCCGATCACGCTGAGCGGGGCGGGCTTGCCGGTGCTCGCCGCCTCGCTCAAGTGCCGGCTCGAGGCTGAGGCGGCCTATGCCGCGATGGTTGCAGCACCCCGGTATAAGCGGCCGCTCAGCTGGGCCAAGGCGTATGCCGCCGACTTTGCCGCAGTGCATTTCCCCGGCGGTCATGCCCCCGGGATGAAGCCTTATTGCGAGAGCGCCGAGGTCCAGCGCCTCGCCAAGGAGGCTTTTGCCGCGAAGCAGCCGGTCAGCGCGATCTGTCACGGGGTGCTGCCGCTGGCCCGCGCAGGCGTGCTCAAAGGCCGCCGCACCACTGCGCTGACGCACATCATGGAGGAAATTTCGGTCCGGCTCACCGCCAAAGCGCTGCCCGGGCATTACCGCACCTATCCGATCAGCGTTGAGGACGAAGTGCGCCAGCGGATCAAACCGGGCGGGCGGTTCGAGCGGGGCGGGCTTTTCCCGCGCTACTCTGGGTCGAAGGCGCCCGAGGCAGGGTTCGTGCTGCGCGACGGCCACTACTTGTCCGCGCGCTGGCCGGGCGATGCCTGGACCTTGGCCGTGCGGCTGCTGGAATTGCTTTAGAGCCAAACTCCCAAAAATCAGTTCGTACGCCCTCTAGGATACCACCCTTTAGAATTTCGTTGAGGCAATTCGACACCATTTTTGGCTAATGCGCTTTCGAACATTGGTTCAAGATACGGACCTATCCCATCGTGGTTACTTGAATGGCAGGTATCGCAAACCATTATTTCGTAGTCATACCACTTATGACCTTCATAGCGATGAGGACCGTGCTGATATTCCCGACCGCATAGATCGCACGGGAACATAAGCTTGTTTTCTTTGATCATCCGCATGTCTTAATCCAGTTCTAGGCCATCGAAGGTTTCCACCATATCATGCGATAAAACCTTTAGAGGCTGCTTGGCCTGCTTATCCACCGTGATCGACAATTAGGGAGTTTGCTCGAATTGCTTTGACCGCATGGCGCGGGATGCTCCCAGTAAACGGTTGCCCCATATCTTGCGAAACGCAGGAGCAATGCCATGACTGACATTATGACCCAGTGCCCGATACCCGACGAAGAATGCTGGACCGCCGCATTGGCGCGCGACCGGTCGTATGACGGGCGGTTTATCACGGGTGTTCTCACCACCGGCATCTATTGCCGCCCATCATGCCCGGCGCGGCATCCCAGGCGTGAGAACGTGCGCTTCTTTGGCGATGGTGCGGCGGCGCGCGCGGCGGGGCTCAGGGCGTGCCTGCGGTGCTCGCCCGACGATGTGTCACGCGACGAACGTGCCGTGCTGAGTGCCATTGCCGCGATCAAAGCGGCCGAGCAACCGCTCGCGCTGGCGGCTCTGGCGGCGGAGGCAGGCTACTCAGCGGCGCATTTTCAGCGGGTCTTCGCGCGCCACACCGGGCTCTCGCCCTCGGTCTATGGCCGCGCGCTGATGGCCGAGCGCGCGGCGCAGGCGCTCAGCGCGGAAGGGAGCGTCACCGATGCGATCTACGCGGCGGGCTATTCGGGCCCATCGCGGTTTTACGAGGCCAATCAGGGGAGGCTGGGCATGGCCCCATCGGCATGGGCGGCAGGCGGCAAGGGTGTGACAATTGCCTGGGCGGTGGTCGATACATCGCTCGGTCAGATGCTGGTCGCCGCGACCGACAAAGGGGTGTGTCGGCTGTCATTTAACGAAGGGGTCGAGGCGCTTGAGGCAAGGTTTCCCAATGCTGACCTCGCCCAAGGCGATGCCAAGTTCGCCGCGCTGCTCGCCGATGTGGTGGCCGCGGTCGAAGCGCCTGGCGACTTTGCGCACATCCCGCTCGACGTCAAAGGCACGGCGTTCCAGGAAGCGGTGTGGCGCGAATTGCAGTGCATTCCCACGGGCGAGACGCGGACTTATGCGCAGCTCGCCGCGGCGGTGGGTAAACCCAAGGCAGTGCGCGCGGCGGGGTCGGCCAACGGTGCCAACCATGTCGCAGTGTTGATCCCGTGCCACCGCGTGATCGCCACCGGGGGCGGCTTGGGCGGTTATGCCTACGGCTTAGAAATCAAGCGTAAGATATTGGAAAAGGAAGCTAAATGACTGACCAGGTTGCAGCCTTCAAGGCGCTTCACATGCCCGGCGATCCGCTCGTCCTGTTCAACATCTGGGATGCGGGCAGCGCCAGGGCGGTGGCCAAGGCCGGGGCCAAGGCGATCGCCACCGGCAGCTTTGGGGTGGCCGAAGCGCAAGGCTTTGCCGATGGCGAGGACTTTGCGATCGAGGACGCGCTGCGCAATCTGGAGCGCGTCATCAGCGTCACCGATCTGCCCGTCACGATCGACTTTGAATCGGGCTACGGCGCGACTGCTGCCGCAGTCGGCAAATCGGTTGGACGGGCGCGCGCTGCCGGGGCGGCGGGGATCAACATGGAGGACCGGATGCCCGGCGAAACCGCGCTTTTGCCGGTTTCCGAGGCGGCTGAGCGGGTCGCAGCGGCGGCTTCGGCGGGGCTGTTCGTCAATGCGCGGACCGATGTTTACCGCGGGCTCAAAGTGGAAAACTATGCGCAACACGTGATCGACGCGGTGCTTGAGCGGGCCGAGGCCTATGCGAAAGCGGGAGCGGGTGGGCTGTTCGTGCCGTTCCTGGGCGATCACCAGACGATCAAGGCGATCTGTGCCGCCTCGCCGCTGCCGGTCAACATCCTGTGGGGTCCGGGACGCGGCACCACCGCCGAGCTTGCCGCGCTGGGCGTCGCGCGGATCAGCTATGGCCATGGCCCGTGGGCGGCGGCGATGGATTGGGTTTCGCAGCAGGCCAAGGCCGTGTTTGCGGGTGAGATCGTGCCGTACGGCGCCGGATGACAGCAAAACCGGTTGCCAGCCGTGCCGGACTGCGCGATGAAGGTGTATGGATGAACTAACACACCAGCCCGAGTCCGGCCCTGCAGTGGCCAAGCAGCCGGGCCTCGCGCGGCGCATCGTGGCGTTCCCGCTGACGCTGCTGGTGATCGAATTCGCCGTAATCGTGCTGGTCGGCAGCGGCTACTCCTGGGCGGCGCACCTGTTCATCGCCAAGGCCGATGGCGCAGCCTATTTCGCCGGCGCCCTGAGTCTGGCGGTGCTGCTGGTGCTGACGTGGAAGGCGCTGCAACGCTGGCTGGAGCGGCGCCCCGACCAGGAATTTGCGCTTGCGAAAGCGGTGCAGGAGCTTGGCCTGGGCCTGCTCATCGGGTTCCTGCTGTTCAGCGTCATGACCGGGATCGTCGCGCTCCTCGGCGGGTTCGAGGTGCTCGGAGTAAGGGGCCAGGGCGCATTGTGGGCCATGCTGGCCCTGGCGGTAACCAGCGGCACGCTCGAGGAAATCATGTTTCGCGGGATCTTGCTGCGGCACCTCGAGGCGCTGCTTGGCACCTGGGCGGCGCTGGGGATCACCTCGCTGCTGTTCGGCGCAGCGCACCTCGCCAACCCCGGCGCGACGCTGTTCGCCGCCTTTGCGATCGCGATGGAAGCCGGGATCCTGCTCGGCGCAGCCTATCTGGTGACCCGGCGGCTGTGGCTGGCGGTGGGCATCCACGCGGCGTGGAATTTTACCCAGGGCTGGATCTTCTCGGTCCCGGTCTCGGGCGGCGAGGCCCCGCTCGGACTGCTGATCACCCGCCGGGTCGGGCCCGACTGGCTGACCGGCGGCGACTTCGGGCTGGAGGCGAGTGTGGTGGCGATGGTGGTGGCGACCGGGGCGGGAGTGGCGATGCTGGTTGTGGCCGCCCGGCGCGGGGCGATTGTGCCGCCGCTATGGGTCCGGCGAAGCGAGGCCGGGCAGGCCTGACGGCACCCCGGCTATTTGACCGGCGCGGGTGACTTTCCTTTGGCCGCGTCGCGCATTGCGAACAAAATCTGCAGCAGCTTGCGCCCCTGCTCACCCTCGTGTGGATCCTGGGCCAGAAATTCAACCAGATTGATCGCTTTGTCGAATTCTCCCGTCGCGGCGAGATCGAGCGCGTACTGGACGCGCAGCCCGGTGACTTCGGGCGCAAGGCTGAAGGCCCGGGCCAGCGCGTCATGCGCAGTCTTGGTCGGCTCGCGGCGCTGGTAGGCATAACTCCGGTACCATTCGATCAGGACCAGCGGGTCGTCGACGGCATGGGCATTGGCAACGATCAGATATTTCCGCGCTTTCGACCAGTCAGCTGACGTGGCCGCAGCGCTGGCTTCCAGCCGCTTGAACAGGATGTCGGCCTTCAGGACATTGGCACGGACATGCTCCGGTTCGGCCGTCAGCGCGCGATCGACCGCGGCTTCGGCCAGCAGTTCAGCCTTGTCGCGCTCAGGCGGCTCGGCCCCCTCGGCAATATCGCGTCCGGTCAGCGCCAGTTCGTACCATAGATCTGCGCGTGCCGGGTTGGCAGCGGCCAGCTTTTGCAAGGCATCGCGTGATTTGGCATCGGCCTTGCCCTGCTTGCGTTTGAGCCTGAACATGACGAGTTGCCCGGCCACGTCATCGATTTCGGTAACTTTCATTGCCGCGTCGACCTGGATCGGAATCTTCGAACTCAAATAGGTCAGCTTTGGCTGGTTGAAATAGCTGTCGAGCGCCTTGTCGAGCAGCTTGAGATCGCCCAGCGCTTCGGTGGCCGCCTCACGCTGGCTCTTGCCGCGAGCGATGGCGGCGAAATAGGCTTTGGTCTTGCCTTTGTATTCGGGCTGCATGCTGAGCATGTGCACCAGCAGCCATGACCGGCCATAAAACGCATCGACCTGCTCGGGCGACATTCCCGCAATGTCACCGAACAGCAGCTTTTCAATCGGCGTCTTGGCCAGCAGGTTGAGGCCCAACGCCCGGTGATAAGCGGGTTTGCCGACAGTGTAGGTGCCATCGTCGGCAAAGGTCACGGTCGAGAGGAATTCGGCGAAGCCTTCGACGTACCAGGTGGGGTAGGCATAGGTGAAATGCCGGAACATGAAGTGGTGGGCATATTCGTGAAACAGCACGGTCATCCCGTCGAGATCGAACATGCCGTCTTTTTTCGAGCGGTTGGCGACCGCGTAGGTACCATCCTCCTGGGGTGAATAGAACCCGGCGACATAGCGGGTCTTGCCGCCATAAAGATGCGACACCGCTTCCTGGCTGCCGAGGAAATAGACCGTCAGCTTATTAGGGTTATCGTCATCCTGGGTATCGACTCGCTGCCGCAGCAGCTGGTTGAAGCGTTCGAGCTGCAAACCGAAGCGCTGCAGCTCCTTCTCCGAGCCCGAGCTGTAGATGACGAAATGCCGGGTATCGGCGCGCAACCATTTGGCCTGGGCGGGGGACGCCGCGAGCAATTGGGCTGCCAGCGTCAGCAGCAGGACGAGAGCAAAGCGAATTGCGGCCATGTTCAACCCACCCCCAGCGCCGCTTCGACCTGATCGAGCAAAGTCCGCGCCAGCCGCGATGCGCTGCTTTCGTGCGGTGAATAGGCCAAGGGGCGCAGGATGATGCGGGCATCGCGCAGGCCGCCATGGCGGATCAGCTCTTGCGCCAACATCAAGCGCGGGCCGTCTTCCTGCGGGATCAGCTGCACCACAGTCATCAAGGCCACAAACCCGTCGTCGTCGGCCGATTTGCCCATCGCTCCATAACTTTTGTAAAGCCACAACAAGGCCAGCGGATCGTTGGGATCGGCGGCGTTGGCTTTGGTCAGCATCGTCTGCGCGGCTTTGACTTGCGGATCGCGCTGGGCAGGGGGCAGATCGTGCGCTGCGCCGATCATCGCTTGGGCCTTGCGCACCAGCGCGCGCTCGTTGGCCGGGGCGATGGCCAGCGCGCGGTCGGCGGCGGTGGTGCAAGCGGCATAGTCCTCCACCGCGCAGCGCGCATCGGCGAGCAACAACCACCCGGCGGTTTCGCCGGGAAAGCGGTTTGCCACTGCTTCAACCTTGGCGAGATAGGCGTCGCGATCCTGCTTGGCTGCGGTCAAACGCTTGTCGAAAACGTCCTGCGCTTCGTCGTCGCCTTTGGTGGGCAGGATTGTATGCCGTTCAATCTCGATTTGCATGTCGATCAGTGCCGATTCCGCTGCGCCAAGCGTACGCATCGCGATCGGTCCGGCCAAGTCTTCCTTGATCGGCACCGCGCGGTAGCTGAAGCTGCGCCCCGACAGGTAGACACTGACTTCGCGCTGCAAATTGCCAAGATCGCCGAATACCTGCGCTGCATCGGACATCTTCTTGCCCTGGTTGATGGCGTTCAGATAGGCGCGCAGCTGGCCGCGGCGGGTATCGCTGAAGGTCAGATAATGCGTCAGGACCCAGGCATCGCCGTAACTCCACCCGCGCCCCTTTGCGCGGTCCTTGAGGTAGGTGCCGTCGAGCATCTTGGCGACCGGGTAGCTCAGCCCCGCATCGAGCTCGTACTGCCGGTGCGAGGCTGCCTTGCCGAAAGTAATGAAGCCCTTGCGTTCGAACGAGGCAGTTGAGGCGATCTCGGCGAAGCCTTCCACGTACCACGACGGGTAGGCCACCGGAGTATACTGCAGCATGTAATGGTGCGAATATTCGTGGAACAGCACCAGCTGACCCGTAAAAATGCCGTCGCCAGTGGTGCGCGGCACGACCGCGATCGCACCGTCTTCGCGCGGGCTGTAGTACCCCGCAATGTCGCTGCCCGGGGCGCCGATCAGGCGTTTCACGTCACCGATCGAGTTGACCAGAAAGACCCGCACCTTGACCACCGGGCGCCCGGTTTCGCTGACCCCCGTGGCAAGCCGCAGCAAGGTGTGGAAATATTCAAGCCGCTCGGCAAATTGGCGCAAACTTTTCTCATCGCCTGCGCTGACAATCTTGAAATGGGTGGTTTCCGCCTCATGCCAGGTCGCCGCGCAGGCGGGGGACGCGAACAGAACAAGTATGGCGGCAAGCAGAACGCGCATAATTAGGCCCCCCCAATTTGTATTGCGAAGAATAGGCAGATCGATTGATCGATGTCACCAGATTTCGGATTGCAACAAGGGCAACGCGGCATCAGCTCGGCCGCCTTGCCCACCCTGGCTTCGCTGGCTCCAGCGTCATGAGGAACTGCGCGGCGCTTTCCCGATATCCCGCGCGCTGTTCGTCGCTCATCCGGCGCCAGGTGGCGTAGGGGTTGGCAAGGCGCATGTTGCGTGCCAGCCTGGCCTCGTTTCGAGCGAGAAAATCCCAATACAGTGCATTGAACGGGCAGGCCTGCGGGCCGACCTTCTGCTTCACATCGTAGCGGCAGCCCCGGCAGTAATTGCTCATCCGGTTGATGTAGGCACCGCTCGCGGCATAGGGCTTGCTTGCCAGTCGCCCGCCGTCGGCGTGGAGCGCCATGCCCGCGACATTGGGCAATTCCACCCATTCATACGCATCGGCGTAGACCACCAGGAACCAGTCGGCGACTTGCCCCGGATCAAGCCCCGCCAGCAGCGCGAAATTGCCGAGCACCATCAGCCGCTGAATGTGGTGCGCGTAGGCGTTGTCGTGGGTGGTGCGGACGCAGTCAGACAGGCAGGCCATCTGCGTATCACCGGTCCAGTAGAAATCGGGCAACGGGCGGCGGGCACCGAGCGCGTTAGCCTCGGCCATGCCCGGCATATCGAGCCAGTACATGCCGCGGACATATTCGCGCCAGCCGATGACCTGACGAATAAACCCTTCGGCCGCGTTGAGCGGCGCGCGGCCGGCGCGGTATTCAGCCTCGGCCGCTTGCGCGACGGCGAGCGGATCAAGCAGGCCAAGGTTCATGGCCGCTCCGATGTTGGCGTGGAACATGAAGTCCTCACCCGCGATCATTGCGTCTTGATACTGTCCAAAGGTGGGCAAGCGGTTTTCAAGGAAATCAGCGAACGCTTCTTCCGCATTGGCGCGGGTGACGGGCATCGCAAAACCCTTAAGCGAGCCGAAATGGTCACCGAACCGGGCCGCGACCAACGCCATGACTTCCTGCGTGATCTGATCGGGCGGAAAGTGCGGAAGCGGCGGGACGACGAGATCTGCGGGGGGTCCGGAGCGGTTCTCGGCGTCGAAGTTCCACTTGCCGCCGGTGGGTTTGTCTCCGTCCATCAGCAGGCAGGTCTGACGGCGCATGTCGCGGTAGAAGTATTCCATGCGCAGTTCGCGGCGCGCGGCGGCCCAAGTGTAGAACTGGGTCTTGCTGCAAACAAAGCGGGTGTCGGACAGGATCTCGACCGGGCAGCCGAGCGCTGTGCTCCATTGCGCGAAGTCCTGCTGCAAGCGCCACTCGCCCGGTTCGGCCACGCGGATCGCCTGCGCATCGTGCCGCGCCAGCGCCCGCTTGACCTCGCCGCGCAGCGAACCGGTGTTGTCGGGATCATCGTGCTTGATGTAGTCGACCGTCCAGCCGTCCGCGCGCAGTTCTTCGGCAAAATGCCGCATCGCCGAAAACACCAGCGCGATCTTGGCTTGATGGTGGCGCACGTACGTTGCCTCGTCCCAGACCTCGGCCAGCAGCACGATGGCGTTGGCCTGATCGGCGCGTTGCAGGCTTGCCAGACCGGGCGAAAGCTGGTCGCCGAGCACCGGAATGAGGATCGGTCGGCTGCTCATACGAAGCTGTAGGGATCGATATCCACGCCCACCCGCACCCCTTGCGGGAAGCTCAGCGGATCCAGCCAGGCGCGGATGATCTGCTGGACCTGAGCCGAACGCCGGGCGTTGATCAGCAGGCGGTAACGGTAACGCCCGCGGAGGAGTGACAAAGGAGCGGGGGCGGGGCCGAGGACCATGACGTCGGGCAGGTTGGGGGCCATCGCGCCGATGGCCTTGGCCGCATCGCGCGCTTCGGCTTCGGTTTCGCTCGAGACGATGATCGCGGCCCAGCGCCCGAACGGCGGTGCGCCGGCATCGCGGCGGCCTTCGGCCTCGGCAGCGTAGAACGCATCGCGGTCCCCGGCGGCGAGCGCGGCGATCACGGCAGCTTCGGGGTGGCGGGTCTGGATCAGCACTTCGCCCGGCTTGTCGCCGCGCCCGGCGCGTCCGCCGACTTGCGCGACCTGCTGGTACGTCCGCTCGGCCGCGCGCAAGTCGCCGCCTTCGAGGCCAAGATCGGCATCGACCACGCCCACCAGGGTCAAATCGGGGAAGTGATAGCCCTTGGTCACCAGCTGGGTGCCGACGATCACGTCGATCAGCTTGTCCTCGGCCGCTTGCACGAAGGCGCTGATCTTCTCCGGGCTATTGAGCGTATCCGACGTGACCACCGCCACCCGCGCCTCGGGCAGCAGCTCGGCGACCTCGTCGGCGATCCGCTCCACCCCCGGGCCGCAAGCGACCAGGCAATCGGGGGTGTGGCACTCGGGGCATTCCTCGGGCGTGCCGGTCTGGTGGCCGCAGTGGTGGCAGGCGAGCCGCCGCGAGAGGCGGTGCTCGACCAGCCAGGCGCTGCAATTGGGGCACTGGAAGCGGTAGCCGCAGTGGCGGCATAGCGTCAGCGGAGCATAGCCCCGGCGGTTGAGGAACAGCAGGCTCTGTTCGCCGCGCGCCAGCCGTTCGCGCAAGCCCGCGACCAGCCGCGGGGCGAGCCAGCGGCCGCGGTCGGGCACTTCGCTGCGCAAGTCGACGATGGAGACCTCGGGCAATTCCGCGCCGCCGAACCGCGCCGGCAGATCGACCTTGGTATAGACCCCGGCCTCGGCCAGTTGCAGCGATTCAAGCGCCGGGGTGGCGCTGGCGAGGATCACCGGGACGCGCTCGAACCGGGCGCGGATCACTGCCACATCGCGCGCATTATAGCGCACCCCGTCGTCCTGCTTGAACGACACCTCGTGCGCCTCATCGACCACGATCAGGCCCAGCTTGGCATAGGGCATGAACAGCGCCGAACGCGCGCCGACCACCACTTGCGCATGACCGCTGACAATCGCCCGCCACGCGCGGCGGCGCTCGCTGGCTTTGAGGCTCGAATGCCACAGCACTGGCGGCACCCCGAAGCGGCTTTCGAACCGGCGCAGGAAGTTCTGGGTCAGCGCGATCTCGGGCAGCAGCACCAGCACTTGTCGCGCCATCCGGATCGCCTCGGCAATCGCTTCGAAGTAACATTCGGTCTTGCCCGAGCCGGTCACCCCGTCGAGCAGGAACGGGGCGAAGGCCTGCGCCTTGACGGCGTGGATGAAGGTGTCGGCGGCATCTTGCTGGTCGGGTGAAAGCTCGGGCACGGCGTGATCGGCGCGGGCGCGGGGATAGGCCCGGTCGAGATCGACTGTGACCGGCTCCAGCACCCCCGCGCTCACGAGCCCGCGCAGCACGCCCTCGGACACGCTGGCCAGTTCGGCCAGCTCGCGGATGCTCGCCTGTTCGCCGTGCAGCGCATCGATCGCGGCCAGCCGCTGCGGGGTGAGGCGCTTGGGCTCGTGGCCCGAGAGGCGGTATTCGGTGGTGCTGCCCCCGCCACGCAGCGCCGCAGTGCTGCCCAGCGCCATCCGCGCCACCGCATTCATCGGCGCGACGTAATAGTCCGCAGTCCATTCGATCAGGCGGCGTAGCGGCGCGCTCAGCGGCGGCACCGGCAGCACTTCGAGGATCGGGCGCAGCTTGGTTTCGGGAACCTCTTCCCCCGCCAACCGTTCTTTTTCCCAGACGATCCCGAGGACCTGTCGCGGGCCCAAGGGGGCGATGACCAGAGAGCCGAATTCAGTCGCCATGCCTTCGGGAAGCCGATAGTCCAGCACGCTGAGAACCGGATTGAAGACGAGGAGGCGGACGCGGTTCATCGGCCCGCTGCTATGGCGACAAACCGGGGCGCGCGACAGCCGCAATTTTGAAGGAGGGGTCCAATGCAAAACATCCACAATGGCGTCATGGCGCGTCGCGCGTTCCTGGCTGGAAGCGCCGCTGCCGGGGTTTTGCTCCTGCCCGGCTGCCAGTCGATGGGCGGGTTCAGCATGGTCGAGGCGATCCGCCGCTTGCTGACGCTGTCGTCGCAGGCCGCCTTTGCGCTGCTGACCGCGCCAGGCGGGTTCTGGGATAGCGAAGTGGCGCGGTTCGAAGCGCCCGAGTTGTTCGGAAATTCGGGCACTGGCCTGCTCAGAAACCTGCTGACTTCAACGGTTTTCAAGCAAAATCTCCAGCAGCAGCTGAACATTGTTGCTGAAAAGGGCGCGGCGCGCGCCGCTCCGGTGGTTTACCAGACGGTGCGCAAGATTTCGGTACCCGATGCGATCGGGCTGGTGCGCGGTGGACCAACCGCGGCGACCTCGTATCTGCGCACCGAGATGGGTCCAGCCTTGATCAACGCGATGATCCCCGGCTTGACCGACGCGCTGCGGGTCAGCAGCGATCCGGTGATCGGGCAGGCCGTCCGCGCGCTTGGCGGGATCGATCTTGGCCTGATGGCCCAATCGGTCGCCAACCGGGCTGACAATTCGATCTGGTATCAGATCGGCCACGAGGAAACCGCCATTCGCGCCCATCCCGAAACCACCAAGGATCCGCTGCTGATCGGGGTGTTCAAGGTCCTCTAACGGGCTATAGTATCGGCTGACTCGCAAGCAGGAGCGCAACCCCCGTGAAGTTTTTCGCCGACACCGCCGAAATCGCCGACATCAAGGACCTCGCCGCCATCGGCCTGCTCGACGGGGTGACCACCAATCCCTCGCTGATCGCCAAGTCGGGGCGCGACTTCAAGGAAGTCACCAAGGAAATCTGCGGGATCGTGAACGGTCCGGTCAGCGCCGAAGTGGTCGCGCTCGACTATGACGGGATGATGCGTGAGGCCGCGATCCTGCGCAAAATCGCCGACAATGTCTGCATCAAGGTGCCGATGACGCTCGATGGCCTCAAAGCCTGCAAAGCGCTGACCGGCGATGGCAGCATGGTCAACGTCACGCTGTGCTTTTCGGCCAACCAGGCCCTGCTTGCAGCCAAAGCCGGAGCGACTTTCGTTTCGCCGTTCGTCGGCCGCCACGATGACAACGGGTTTGATGGGATGGAGCTGATCGCCGATATCCGGCTGATTTACGACAACTACGATTTCCGCACCGAAATCCTCGTCGCCAGCGTCCGCCACGGCATCCACGTGCTGAACGCGGCCAGAATCGGCGCCGACGTGATGACCGCGCCGCCTGCGGTGATCAAGGGGCTGGTCAAGCACGTGCTGACCGACAAGGGGATCGAAGGGTTCCTGGCGGATTGGGCCAAGACCGGGCAGACGATCTAGCCCGGGACTGACACCGCGCGTGTGCTTCGACAGGCTCAGCATGAGCGGGCGTTGCGCTGAAGCAAATTTCCAAACCCGCTCAGCCTGAGCTTGTCGAAGGCCACGCGCTACAGTAGCCGCTAAGCCAATGTCCGACGAAACCCCCCTCGATCGCTTCAAATCGGTGCTGACCGGCACGGCGCGCGCGGTCGCGCGTGAGCCCGAACTGGAAATCGCCTGGACCGCCGATGCGCCGCTCGCCAACGGCAAGAACCTGCGGGTGCCGATGCCCGGCCGCAACCTGCCGCGCGAGCAGGCGATGGAAGCGCGCGGGTTTGCCGATTCGATGGCGCTCAAGTTGCGCCACCACAAGGAAGCGCTCCACGCCCGCCACGCCCCGTCCGAACCGACCGCGCGCGCGGCCTATGATGCGGTCGAGCAGGTCCGGTTCGAGGCGCTCGGGTCCAAGGCTTACGCAGGCATGCGCCGCAATCTCGATGCGGCCAACGCAGTGCGGATCGGCGGCGATCCGATCACGCGGGCGACCCGTCCCGATGAAGTGCCGGTGCCGATGGCGCTGTCGCTGCTGCTACGCGAGCACCTGACCGGCCAGCCGGTGCCCGAGGTGGCCGAGGCTGGGGTCGCGATGCTGCGCAGCTGGATCGAGGAACGCGCCGCCGCCGATTTCGATGCGCTCGCACTGCTGCTCGATGACCAGAAGGCATTCCAGTCGCTCAGCCTCGACATGCTCCAGCACCTCGAGCTCACCCAGGCCACTCCGCTTGAACAAGAGGCCGATGAGGGCGAGGATGCCGATGGCGACGAGCAGGACGATCAGGACGCCGACGATAGCGAATCGTCCGAAGACCAGTCGCCCAGCGAAGTCGCTGCCGAACCGAGCGAAGGCGACGAGGACGGCGATTCAGAAGCCGAGCGCGAGGTCGACGACGACAACGCCGACGCCGAGGAAGGCGACGAGGGCGAGGAGGGGATGCTGCCCGTGCGCCCCAATCGCCCGTGGACCGAGCTGCCCTCGAAGTTTGATTACAAGGCCTATACCGAAGCCTTCGATGAAGTCGTCGCCGCCTCCGAGCTGTGCGACGAGGAAGAACTGACCCGGCTGCGCGCCTATCTCGACGCACAATTGAAGGGCCTGCAAGGCGTGGTCACCAAGCTCGCCAACCGGCTCCAGCGGCGCTTGATGGCGCAGCAGAACCGCTCCTGGGATTTCGATCAGGAAGAAGGCATGCTCGATGCCGCGCGGCTCGCGCGGGTGGTGATCTCGCCGGGGCATTCGCTGAGCTACAAGATCGAGCGCGAAGTCCAGTTCAAGGACACCGTGGTCACGCTGCTGATCGACAATTCGGGCTCGATGCGCGGGCGCCCCATCTCCATTGCCGCGATCAGCGCCGACGTGATGGCGCGCACGCTCGAACGGTGCGGGGTCAAGACCGAAATCCTCGGTTTCACTACCCGCGCGTGGAAGGGCGGACAAAGCCGCGAGGCTTGGCTCGGCGGGGGCAAGCCGGCGCAGCCCGGGCGGCTCAACGACCTGCGTCACATCGTCTATAAAAAGGCCGATCAGCCTTACCGCCACGCTCGCCGCAACCTCGGGCTGATGATGCGCGAGGGCCTGCTCAAGGAAAACATCGACGGCGAAGCGCTGCTGTGGGCGCACTCGCGCCTGCTGGCGCGGACCGAAGACCGCCGCGTGCTGATGGTCATTTCCGACGGCGCCCCGGTCGACGATTCGACGCTGAGCGTGAACAATGCTGGTTACCTCGAACTGCACCTGCGCAAGGTGATCGACTGGATCGAGCGGCAGAGCCCGGTGCAACTGGTCGCAATCGGCATCGGCCACGATGTCACCCGCTACTACCGCCGCGCGGTGACGATCATGGACGTCGAGCAATTGGGCGGCACGATGATCGAGCAGCTCGCCGGTTTGTTCGAGGAGGAGGGCAAGTGAACGTCACTGAAGCCGTCACCAGCCGCCGTTCAATCCGTGCCTTTGAGGCCAAACCGGTCGATCAGGCCTTGTTGCGCCAGATTCTCGAGACCGCGCAGCGCTCACCCTCGGGCGGGAATACCCAGCCGTGGAATGCGGTGATGCTGACCGGCGAACCGCTCGCCGCGCTGTTTGCCAAGGTGGCCGAGGTGGTGCCGCAGGGCCGCGCTGCCTTCGCGCCCGAATACCACGTCTATCCGCCCGAACTCGCAGGCGCTTATGAGGCTCGCCGGGTCGGCGTGGGCGAGGCGATGTATGCCGCGCTGGACATCCCGCGCGACAACAAAATGGCCCGGATCGCGTGGTTTGCGCGCAATTTCCAGGGGTTTGGCGCGCCGGTACTGATGCTGGTGCACACGCCCAAATACATGGGGCCGCCGCAGTGGTCGGACATGGGAATGTGGCTGCAGACGGTGATGCTGCTGCTGCGCGAGGCCGGGATGGATAGCTGCGCGCAGGAGGCTTGGGCGGTCTATTCCAAGCAGATCCGCGAGTGCGTCGATATACCCGAGGATCATATCTTCTTCTGCGGCATGGCGATCGGCTGGGGCGACCGGAGCCATGCCGTGAACCAGTTTCCAGTGGCGCGCGCGGCGCTCGATGAGGCGGTGCGCTGGGAGGGGTTTTGATCCCCTCGTCGTCCCGGGCTTGACCCGGGACCGCTGGCACCCAAACGCGACCAAGGTTCGATCCGGCCACCGGTCCCGGCTTGCGCCGGGACGACGAGACGGGCAAATGCCGCCGCATGACCGATATTCCGCTCAAGCTGTTCAACAGCCTGACCCGCAAGCTTGAGACCTTCCGCCCCGTCCGTAACGGTGAGGCGCGGGTCTATTCGTGCGGGCCGACGGTCTACAATTACCCGCACATCGGCAACATGCGTGCCTATGTCTTTGCCGACGTGCTCGGCCGCACGCTCAGCTTCAAGGGCTACAAGCTCACCCACGTGATCAACATCACCGACGTCGGCCATCTGACTGACGATGCCGATGCGGGCGAGGACAAGCTGGAGAAGGCCGCAGCGGAAAATGCCCAGTCGATCTGGGATATCGCGCGGCACTATACCGAGGCCTATTGGGCCGACATCAAGGCGCTCAACATCCGCGAGCCGGCGAAGTGGTCGATCGCGACCGACTACGTTCCGCAGATGATCGACTTTGCCAAGGGCATCGCCGCTCAGCACTGCTACGAGCTCGACAGCGGGCTTTATTTCGATGTTACGACCGTGGCCGACTACGGCCGTCTTGCCCGCGCGGTGACTGACGAAGGCGAGGGGCGGATCCAGCCGGTCGACGGCAAGCGCAACGCCGCCGACTTCGCGATCTGGCGCAAGACCCCGCCGGGCGAGAGCCGCCAGATGGAATGGGATTCGCCGTGGGGCCGCGGCGCGCCGGGGTGGCACCTCGAATGCTCGGTAATGAGCGGAAATCTGCTCGGCTTTCCGTTCGATATCCACACCGGCGGGATCGATCACCGCGAAATCCACCACCCCAACGAGATCGCGCAAAACCAGGCGCATTGCCACTCTGATGCGAGCGGCGCGAACATCTGGATGCACAACAACTTTCTGGTCGAACGCTCGGGCAAGATGAGCAAATCGAGCGGCGACTTCCTGCGGCTGCAATTGCTGATCGACCGGGGGTACCACCCGCTGGCCTACCGGATGATGTGCCTGCAGGCACATTATCGGAGCGAGCTGGAGTTCAGCTGGGAAGGGCTGGGGGCCGCCTTGGTGCGGTTGAAGCGGTTGGTGATGGGAATCGAAACCCTCAACGCTCGTCATGCTGAACTTGTTTCAGCATCCATCGCGCCTCGGGAAGCGGAGCCGCGTGGGGAGGAATGGACCCTGAAACAAGTTCAGGCTGACGATTTTCATCCCGAGGTGCGCCGCTTTCTCAACGCATATGACGACTGGATTTCCGAAGACCTGAATACGGGCGTCCCACTTACGATCGTCGAGCAAATCCTGGCGCTGAAAAAGGTAGATCCAAGCGAGAAGCTGACAGCGGTAGCCGCTATGGACTCCGTTCTTGGCCTAAACTTCATGTGGCTCACCCGCACCGACCTCCGCATCCGCCCCAAAGCCGCAACCATCACTGAGCCCGCAATCGAAGCCATCCTCACCCAGCGCAAAGAGGCCCGCGCCTCCAAAGACTTCGCCACCTCCGACCGCCTCCGCGAAGAACTCGCCGCGCAGGGCGTTGAGGTGATGGACGGCGATCCGCTGGGGTGGGACTGGAAATTGGTAGTATGATGTGCGTATCATGTTGCGCAAAAATCTTGACACAGTCTCCCGTTGTGTGTAAATAACTGCACATGGAGCGAGACAGCCGCAAGATTATCAAACGGCTGCTCGCGGATGGATTTGTCGCCGTTTCGAGCAAGGGCTCGCATCACAAGTTCCGCCAAGGCGAGGTGACAGTGATCGTCCCGCACCCGAAAAAAGATCTGCCGCTGGGAACCGCGCGCAGCATCGCCAAGATGGCAGGATGGGATTGATGGAATACTTTTACGCCGTGGTGCACAAGGATGAGGACAGCGCATTCGGGGTGACGTTCCCCGATTTGCCCGGATGTTTTTCGGCCGCCGACCTGATTGAAGATGTCTTGCCCAACGCCTGCGAAGCGCTCGAATTGTGGTTCGAGGACGCCGCGAATGTCGTGCCGATGCGATTGGACGAGGTGCGCCGCATGGTCGCCGAGGATCTGGCGCAGGGTGCATTTATCGTCGCCGTCCCGCGTATCCGCCGCTTGGGCAAGCAGGTGCGCGCCAACATCTCGCTCGATCGCGGAATGCTCGATGCGATCGATCGTGCCGCCAGCGAGCGCAGCCTGACCCGCAGCGCTTTCCTTGCCGATGCAGCCCGCAACGAAATCGAGCGGCGGCATTGATCAAACTCTGGCGCCTCACCCGCGCGCCGTTTGTGGCGCTCGACGGGCAGGGAGCATTGCTCAACGGCGCGCGCTATGCGCCGGCGGGGGTTCCGGTAGTCAGCCTCGCCTCCGAGGCCGGGCTCGCGGTGCTGGTCGCGTTGCGCTATCTGCCGCGTGATTTGCAAGGGATTCCCGATGACTTCGTGCTCGGCTGGACCGAAGTCGATGCGGTGCCCGAACGGGTGCCCGATCCCGACGAAGACACGATCCGCGCCTTTGTCGGTGAATGGCTGGCAAGCCAGCGCTCGATCCTTGCCGCGGTACGCTCGAGGGTGCTGCCCGAGGCCGACGTCGTGCTGTTCAACCCCGCGCATCCCGCTGCCGCAGCGGTCCCGCCGCTGATTACACGGGCGTTCGATTTTGCCGAATGCCTCCATACTCCGCCGATGCTGGCGCGCTACAGGGAACAACCATGACGATCACCGTGCTCAACGCCTTGCTCAAGCCCTTGCTCGAACCGCGCCTGCCGGGCTGGGTCGATGCGCGGTGGTACGCGAGCAAGGAGGAGGCCTTCTCGCTCGCACCGCAGGCCGAGATCGGCTGGTTCGACATGCATTCGAAGGACGACATGGCCGAGGTGTTCCGCCGCGCGGAGAAACTCAAATGGCTCAACTCGGTCTATGCCGGGGTCGAGGCCTTTCCCCTCGATCTGCTCGCCTCGCGCGGGGTGGTGCTGACCAACGGCGCGGGGATCAACGCGGTGCCGATCGCGGAATATGTGCTGATGCTGATGCTGACTCACGCCAAGGGCTACCGCGAAGTCGTGCGCGCGCAGGAGCGGCGCGAATGGCTCAAGGATTCGCCGGGCAAGCGCGAGCTATATGGCAGCGAGGTCTTGATCCTCGGCTACGGCGCGATTGGGCAGGAGGTCGAGGCGCGGCTGACGGGGTTTGGCGCGACGGTGACCAAAGTGCGCCGCACGCCGGGGCCGGGCACGCTGGGGCCGGATGAATGGCGCGGCGAGCTGGGCCGGTTCGACTGGATCGTGCTGGCAGTCCCGGCTACGCCCGAGACACAGCACATGATCGGCGCGGTGGAGCTGGCGGCGATGAAAGCCGATGCGGTGATCGTCAACATCGCGCGCGGCAGCGTGATCGACCAGGACGCGCTGGTGACTGCGCTGGAGGCGGGGCGGATCGGCGGCGCATTGCTCGATGTGACCACCCCCGAACCGCTCCCCGAAGACCACCCGCTGTGGACGCTCGACAACGCGCAGGTCACCATGCACCTGTCGGGCAACGCCCAGACGCTGATGTTCCAGCGCGCGGCCGAGCAGTTCCTGGTCAATCTGGCGCGGTACCACGCGGGCGAACCGCTTTCGCCCACCGTCGATTACGCCGCAGGGTATTAGCGCGAACGCTTCACTCCAAACCCTTACCCGTTCGTGGTGAGGAGAGACTGAGCACTTGCGAAGGCTCGTCTCGAACCACCCCGCGCCGGGGGCGGATCCTTCGAGACAGTCTTTCAGCCAGAGGCTTCAAGATTTCCTCAGGACGAACGGGGTTGGGGGGCGGTACTCAAAGCCGTTAAGCCTCGTCGAGCAGCAGCAGCTGCACCTCGACCTCCAGCCGCGGCTCGGGCAACAGGGTGTGATCGACCCGCGCCACCGCCGCATCGGCGACCAGCTGGCGCGGAATGGTGAATTCGTGGTCGGGCAGGCCGTCGATAAAGGTCTCACCGGCGCGCACCGCGGCATCTCCGGCAAAAGTCAGCACAACGGTGTGACGGGTGCCGCTGAACGTGACACTGGCCCAGCTCCGCTCGCTATGGCGGACCAGCTCGGCGCGCCCTCCGGCGAGTTGAAGCAAGGCGGACAGCAGCGGCATCCAAGGGGGTGCGGCTGGCGCGGCGAACTGCTGACAGCATCGCGGCATCGGAATTGGGGTCAATTTGCACGGGCATCCTCGCGGTAAATGTTCATGAAATGTTCCACACGTTCCGTGGTTGCAACACGAGGTGAGCGGCCGTTGCGCAGATCCTCGACAAAGCGCGGATCGTGCGTGGCAAGCCGTCCGAACTTGGTCCAGGGCATTCCGGTTTCGCGCAAGAAGCGTTCGATCCGGGTAATCAGCATTGGTGGTCCCCCCCCTTTTTTGCTCGGTGCAGTTCCCGGGCGAATCGCCGTAGGAATAATCCTGTTCTTTCCTGCCAAATCCTA
>JANYGC010000117.1 GCA_025359425.1 Sphingomonadaceae bacterium | reverse complement strand
TCCGGAACCGCTGGCGGCCTGACGCGAGCTCGGTTTCGTGCGGCCAGCGGTCCCGGATCAAGTCCGGGACGACGTCATGCCAAAGCCGCCTTGGCGATCCGCGCGTATATCCGCACCAGCGCCTCCAGATCCGCCACCGCGACTGCCTCGTCGCGCTTGTGCATCGTCGCGTTGCACAGCCCGAATTCGATCACCGGGCACAAGTCCTTGAGGAACCGTGCGTCCGAGGTGCCGCCGGTGGTGCTGGCTTCGGGCGCAATCCCGGTTTCCGCCTCGACCGCCGCGGCGACCAGCGCCGAGAAGGCTCCGGGCGGGGTCAGGAAGGCTTCACCCGAGACCACCGGGCGCGCGGTGCCGCCGTGCTTTTCAGCGAGATCGCACACCAGCTTGGACAGCTTTGCTCCGCTGTGCCGATCGTTGAAGCGGATCGACAGCCGCGCCGATGCCCGGGGCGGGATCACGTTGGTGGCCGGGTTGCCCACGGTCACATCGGTGATCTCGAGGTTCGAGGGCTGGAACCAGTCGGTCCCTTTGTCGAGCGTGTATGCCTTGAGTTCGGTCAGCAGCGCGATCAGCCGGGTGATCGGGTTGTCGGCCAGATGCGGGTAGGCGACGTGGCCTTCCTTGCCCGCAACCTCGAGCCAGACGTTGACCGAACCGCGCCGTCCGATCTTCATCATGTCGCCCAGCCGGGCCACCGAAGTCGGTTCGCCGACCAGGCACAGGTCAGGGATCGCGCCGACCGCGCGCATGTGCTCGATCACCGCAACGGTGCCGAACCGCGCTGGGCCTTCCTCGTCGCCGGTGATGATGAAGCTGATCGTCCCGGCTTCCATCGCAACCTGCGCCACGGCGGCGAGCATCGCGGCGATTGCGCCCTTCATGTCAACCGCCCCGCGGCCGTACAAAAGACTGCCGCGCAGTTCCGGCGCAAACGGAGCGCTGGTCCAGCCTTCACCCGGTGGGACCACGTCGACGTGCCCGGCAAAGGCGAAGTGGCGGGTGCCGGGAGGGCCCTGGCGGACCGCGAACAGGTTCTCAACCGGGCCGTCGGGGGCCTCGCCCGAATGGAAGCGGTGGACCGCAAACCCGAGCGGTTCGAGCTGGCCTTGCAGGCAATCGAACACCAGCCCCGCCGCCGGGGTGACGCTGGGGCAAGCGATCAGCGCTTCGGCCAGATCGACGACGGAAGGAGAGGTGGTGTGCATGGCTTCGCTTGGGCATATGGGCTAGGCGGCAAAGTGACAAGCGAGAGTGCCAGCCATGCCCAAACTCGACCTCGACAGCATCGCCCAAACCAATGCCACCGGCTATCCCCCGGTCTATGCCGATGTGGTGCAAGGCCGCTGGTATCGGCGGCTTGCTCCGGCCGCCGGGCTGGAAGATTTCGGGGTCAGCCATGTGGTGCTTGAACCCGGTGCCTGGTCGAGCCAGCGCCACTGGCACGAGGGCGAGGACGAGCTGGTGGTGATGCTCAGCGGCGAGGCGGTACTGGTCGACGCCAGCGGTGAAACCCCGATGCGTCCGGGCGATGTTGCCGCATTTCCCAAGAACGACGGCAACGGCCATGTCCTACAGAACCGCTCGGACCAGCCGTGCAGCTTTGTGGCGATTGGCCGGGCCGGGGACAGCACCTGTCATTACCCCGATATCGATATGCACCTGGCGGCGGGTATCGGCGCACAGCGGCGCAAGGACGGCAGCGAGTTTTGAGCGGAGCCGAGATCGATTGGCTGGGCTTTGTCCTGGCGGTGGCGATCCTCGAAGCGACCCCCGGGATCAACATGGCGTGGCTGGCCGGGCTGTCGCTGACCAAGGGCCGCCGTGCCGGGTTGGCGGCAACCGCCGGGATTGCGATCGGGCTGATGCTCAACGCCATGCTCGCAGCGGCGGGGCTGGCCGAACTGATGCGGGCGCAACCCGAACTGCAGGTGTGGCTGCGCCGCGCGGGCGCGGTGCTGATGCTGGTCCTGGCGTGGCGCACCTGGAGCGATGAAGCGGCCAAACCCACGCCCCACGACGAGCGCAACGGGTTTGCCGCGGGGCTGCTGCTCAACACGGCCAATCCCAAGGCGTTCGTGTTTTTTCTGGTGGTGGTTCCGCCGTTCCTGACCGGCGGGGCGCTGCAACTGCGCCAGGCCTTCGTGCTGGGGCTGGTCAGCGTGGTGATCGCGACTGCGGTGCATCTGTTCATCGTGCTCAGCGCGGCGCGGGCACATGCCTGGCTCAGCGATGCGGCACGCACACGCTGGGTGCGGCGGGGCATGTCGGTGGTGATGGTCGGCGTGGCGGCGTGGTTCCTCGCCGGGTAGCGAGGCGCTACTTTTTGACCGGCGTCTCGAACTGCTCGATCACCGAATCCTCGGCCTCAGCGGCGGCGATCCAGCTTTGCAGCCATTCATGGCTCCACACCGCCTCCATGTAGGCGAGCGCGAAGCCGGGCACCGCGATCCCGTAGGAGATGAACCGGCTGACGACGGGGGCAAAAAAGATGTCTGCCGCGCTGAATGTGCCGAACAGGTACGGCCCACCGCGCCCGAACCTTGCGCGGGCCTCAGCCCACAACGTCAGGATCCGGACCACGTCGGCCTTGGCCGCCTCATCGATCTGCGCGCCCTCGACCTTGCGGCGCACATTCATCGGGCATTGTTCACGCAGCGCCAGGAACGAGGAGTGCATTTCGGCGACCATCGAGCGGGCCATCGCGCGGGCATCGTCTTCCTTGGGCCAGAACCGGTCGCGCCCGACCTTGTCGGCCAGGTATTCGACGATCGCCAGGCTGTCCCACACCACCGCGTCGCCGTCCCACAGCACCGGGACCTTGCCCGATGACGGGGCGATGTCATCGTTGCGCTTCTTGGCGGTGTTCCAGTCGTCGCCATACAGCGGCACCTGGATTTCCTCGAAGGCCAGCCCCGATTGTTTGGCCGCCAGCCAGCCGCGCAGCGACCAGCTCGAATAGTTCTTGTTGCCGATGATCAGCTTCATGCCGTTCACCGCTACCCGTTCAGCTTGGCCCTGTCGAGACTGAACAAGGTCACACGAAGGTCACACCAAAACCATGCCCCGGGAAGTCCGGTTACCCCGGGCGGTGCGACCCCACGTGGTCCCGGCCAGCGCCCCTACCGCCGCCCGCGCGCAAAAGCGAACCTGGGCGCGAATCGGGGCTGTAGGAAAGACAAATCTCGGCTAGGCAGCGACCATGACCCTGCGCCCCTTTCACCTCGCCTTCCCGGTCCGCAACCTTGCCGAAGCCCGGGCCTTCTGGGGCGGGACCATGGGCTGCCCCGAAGGGCGCAGTTCGGACAGCTGGATCGATTTCGACTTCTACGGCCACCAGATCGTGGCGCATTGCGTCGGTGAAAGCGCGAGCGCGGATGCGGGCACCAACCCGGTCGATGGCCACGGCGTGCCGGTGCCGCATTTCGGGATCGTGCTGACGCTGGAGGATTGGCAGGCGCTGGCCGAACGGCTCAGCGCAGCGGGCACCAAGTTCGAGATCGAGCCCTACATTCGTTTCAAGGGCGAACCGGGCGAACAGGCGACGATGTTTTTTCGCGATCCGTCGGGCAATGCGATCGAGATGAAAGCCTTTGCCAATCTGGGGCAGTTGTTTGCGAAATAGGGGACCCGAAATGATGTCGCGGATTGTCTTGGCGCTCGGCGCATTGCTGGTCTTTGCCTCACCGGCTGCGGCCGCGCCGGTCCTGCTGATCTCGATCGACGGGCTGCGCCCGGGCGATGTGATCGACGCGCCCGCGCGCGGGCTGAAGGTCCCCAACTTGCGCCGCTTCCTGAGCGAGGGGACGTACGCGGACAGGGTGCGCGGGGTGCTGCCGACGGTGACCTATCCCAGCCACACCACCCTGATCACCGGCGCCAGCCCGGCGCGGCACGGGATTTTCAGCAACACCACCTTCGATCCGCTGCAGATCAACTACAGCGGCTGGTACTGGTTCGCGAGCGACATCAAGGTGCCGACTCTGTGGCAAGCCGCCGCAGCAGGCGGCCTCAGCGTTGCCAACGTCCACTGGCCGGTCAGCGTGGGCGCGAAAGGCATCACTTGGAACCTGCCGCAGATCTGGCGCAGCGGCCATGCCGACGATGCCAAGATGCTGGCCGCGCTCGCCACCCCCGGGCTGATCCCCGAACTCGAGACGGCGACCGGTGAGACTTACGCGCGGGGTATCGATGAGAGCATCGAAGGCGATGAAAATCGCGGGCGTTTTGCAGTTGCACTGATTGCGCGGCACCGGCCGCAATTCGCCACGGTGTACCTGACCGGGCTCGATCACCAGCAGCATGCCGATGGCCCGGGCACGCCGCCCGCGCATGGCGTGCTTGAACGAATCGATACGATTGTCGGCACGCTGATCGCCGCCGAGCGCAAGGCATATCCGGGCGCGGTTATCGTGGTGGTCAGCGATCACGGGTTTGCGCCGATCGGACACGAGACCAACCTGTTCCGCGCATTTATCGATGCGGGCCTGATCACGCTCGATGCCGGTGGCAAGGTCAAGAACTGGGAGGCGATGCCCTGGCCCTCGGGCGGCAGCGCAGCGGTCGTGCTGGCGCGGCCGGGCGATCCGGCGTTGCAGGCCCGGGTGGCCGGGGTGTTGACCGGGCTGAAAGTCGATCCCGCCAACGGCATCGCCACAATCGCCGTCAAATCCGAAATTGCGGGCATGCGCGGGAACCCCTTGGCCAGCTTTTTCATCGATTTTCAGCCCGGCTTCAGCGCAGGCAATTTTGCCGCCGCCGCCGGCGGGCTGGCCACTGCATCGCATTCCAAGGGCACGCACGGCTATTTCCCGGCCCGCGATACCATGCAGTCGACCTTCATGATGATCGGCCCGAAGATACCAAAAGGGCGGTCGCTCGGAGTGATCGACATGCGCTCGATCGCACCCACTCTTGCCGCGATTATGCACGTGCGGCTGGGCGGTGCGGAGCTACCGGCGCTGGCGTATTGATTTAGGCAGCGATGCTAAGATTGCTTTCGGACAGAGAAATCAGATCGACGCGTCGCCCAGCACAGCGGCGCGCAGTTCGGGGATGCCCATGCCCTTTTCCGCCGAAGTGACGTGGATCACCGGATAGGCCGCAGAATGTTTGCGCGCCTCGGTCTGGGTGGCGAGCAGCGCGGCGGCGAGTTCGCTCGCCTTGATCTTGTCGGCTTTGGTGATCACCAGCCGGTAGCCGACCGCAGCCTCGTCGAGCATCGCCATCATCTCACGGTCGACATCCTTGGGGCCGTGGCGCGCATCGATCAGCACCAACGTGCGCTTGAGCACCGCGCGCCCGCGCAGGAAATCGCGGACCACGCGCTGCCATTCCTTGACCACAGATTTAGGGGCCTTGGCATAGCCGTAGCCGGGCATATCGACCAGCCGCAGCACGGCAGGATCGCCCACCTCGAAGAAGTTCAGCTCCTGCGTACGGCCCGGGGTGACCGAGGCCCGCGCGATTGACTTGCGCCCGGTCAGCGCGTTGAGCAGCGAGCTTTTGCCGACGTTGGAGCGCCCCGCAAAGGCCACTTCGGGCACGGTGGGCTCGGGCAGATATTGCAGCGACGGCGCGCTCTTGAGGAACTCGACCCGGCCCGCAAACAGCTTGCGTGCGGCCTCGGTCAGGTCGGGTCCATCGTGCGTTTCGGGAAAAACCTCAGGCACCGTCGGCCTTGGCGGCTTGCGCCTTCAATTGCGGGTGGCGCGAATAGAGGAACGCCTGCTGGCCGATGGTCAGGAAGTTCGAGGTGATCCAGTAGATCAGCAGCCCAGCGGCGAACGGCGCCATCACGAACATCATGATCCACGGCATGAAGGCGAAGATCTGCTGCTGCGCGGGATCCATCTGCGCTGGATTGAGCTTGAACTGGAAGTACATCGAAATGCCCAGCAGGATTGCCAGCACGCCGATCGCGAGGAACGCGGGCGGATTGAACGGCAGGTAGCCGAACAGGTTGAGCACATGCGCCGGATCGGGCGCGGACAAGTCCTTGATCCACAGCACGAACGGTTGGTGGCGCATTTCGACTGCCAGGGTCAGCACCTTGTACAGCGCGAAGAACACCGGGATCTGCAGGAAGATCGGCAGGCAGCCCGCGAGCGGATTGACCTTTTCCTGCTTGTAGAGCGCCATCACCTCTTGCTGCTGCTTGGGCTTGTCGTCCTTGTAGCGTTCCTGGATCGCCTTCATCTTGGGCTGGATCGCCTTCATCGCCGCCATGCTGGCGAACTGCTTCTGCGCCACCGGGAACATCAGCGCGCGCACGATCAGCGTGAGCAGGATGATCGCCACCCCGAAGTTGCCGACGAGGCCGAACAGGAACTTGAGCAGGCTGAAAATCGGCTTTTCGAACCAGCGGAACCAGCCCCAGTCGATCGCCAGGCCGAACTTGGGAATGCCGCCAGCTTCGTAGCGGTCGAGCAATGAGCTTTCCTTGGCTCCGGCGAACAGCCTGGTGGTCAGCGCCTGGCTCTGGCCCGGTGCGACGTTGACCAGCGGATAGATCAGGTCGGCGCGAAACACACCGCCGCCGGCCGAACGGAAATCGCTGGTCGCGCCGGTCTTGTCGGGGACCAGCGCGCTCATCCAATAGATGTCGGTAAACCCGATCCAGTCGGTCCTGCCCGGATTGCTGATCTGGGTCACCTCGGCCACATCCTTGTAGTTGGGGCCAAACGAAACCTTGTCATCGAACGTGCCAAATGGGCCCGAATGGAGGTTCCAGGCGTTGGCGCTGGCGGTCTTGTCGGTGCGCGCGATCAGCGCATAGGGCTTGGCGACAAGCGGCGCGGCGGCGCTGTTGCTGATCGCTTGCGTGACCGTCATCAGGTAGTCCGCATCGATCGCATAAGTCAGCGTGAAGGTCTGGCTCGCGCCATTGGTCCAGGTCAATGCGACCGGGCTTTGCGGGGTGAGTCTGGCCCCGGCGGGCACGGTCCACCGGGTTCCGTCGCCGGGCAATGCCGGGTCGGCCTGACCGGTCGCGCTAACCCAACCGAATTTTGCGTATTGCTGGGCCGGGGTCCCGGCGGGCGAGAAGATCCGCTGCGGCCCGGAGCCCTTCTCGACCGAAGCGGTGTGGCGATTGGTCGAGAGGTCGTCGATCACTCCGCCGATGAGGTTGATCGAGCCCGACAGCCCGGGCGCGGCGATCGGCACGCGGGTTGCGGGGTTAAGCGCGGTGGTCAGGTCCTTGGCCTCGAGCGCCAGGTCGGCCGCATCGGTCAACCCGCCTTCGCGGGTCGGCTTGGCCGAGCCAGAGGCTTGCGCTGCAGGCGCCGTTCCAGTGGCGGGCGCTCCGGCAGCGGGCACGGCGGGCTTGTTCATGCCGGGGTAGTAGTGCTCCATGACCTTTCCCCACCCGAACAGGATGGCCATCGCCAGTGCACCGGCGAGCAGCATGTTGCGTAAGTTCTGCGTGTCCACTCAGGGCCCCTGCGTCAAGTTATGTTCAAATGGGAAGGCAGCGGCGCCTGTCAAGGCACCGGGTCATGGCCATGGCCGCCCCACGGCTGGCAGCGCAGTATACGTTTGAACGCCAGCCAGCCACCCTTAATCGCGCCGTATTTGCCCAGCGCCTCGATCGCATACTGCGAGCATGAGGGCGAATAGCGACACGTCGGCGGCAAAATCCGCGACGGCCCCAACTGCCACCCGCGCGCGATCAGGATGAGCACATGTTTCAAGCAGAGTGGCTCTCGCAAAGACGCAAAGGCGCTAAGCGGCCGCGCTTGCGGCAAACAAGCTGCTTCAAAAATAGCGATACCAAAACCAAACCGCGGCAAATTCGAGCGACCTTCGGTCGGGCGCGTCCGTCCTTTGCGCCTTTGCGCCTTCGCGAGAGCGCAATCTGCTTCACTTGCGCCGCCGTGGCGGATCGCCTTTGCCTTGGGCGGCGCGGGTGAGGGCAGCGGTGAGTTCGTCGCGCAGCTTGGTGAAATCGCGCTCGACCCCGCCGTCGCGGCCGATCAGGACATGGTCGTGGGCGGGCAGGCCTTGCTCGGGCAGCAATTCGCGCAGCAGCGCGCGGAAGCGCCGCTTCATCCGGTTGCGGACGACGGCGTTGCCGATCTTCTTGGTGACAGTGATGCCGAAGCGGATCGCTTCGTGCGGATTGGGGTTTACCAGCAGCACAAAACCGGGACGCGCCACGCGCAGGCCCCGGTTTGCGGCTAGGAAATCAGCCCGCCGGGTAAGGACGGACATTTGGGAAGTGGCGCTCAGGCGCTCAGCTTGGTGCGGCCGCGGGCGCGGCGCGCGCGCAGGACCTTGCGGCCACCAACCGTCGACGAACGCAAACGGAAGCCATGGCGGCGAGCGCGAACAAGGTTGCTGGGCTGGAAAGTGCGCTTCATTTCAAAACCTCAGGAATTCTATGGACTAAAAGAGCTTCCTCGCGGAGACCCGATAACAGAGGCGGGCCGTTACTGGAGGGTGGTGGCCGAGTCAAGGGATTCGGGTGCATCCGAAGACCCGAAGCCGTAGTGTCTGTGGCGAAGCCAACACCCTTATTCAATGGAATGGCCCAACCATCGAAGGGATAGGCTGCGCCTGCGGCGCGAGTGACAGCTTCGGTTCTTCGGGTGACCCAAGATCAATTGAGCGGCACCCACTGACCCATTTCCGCCGCGCCGAACCACTTGGCCTGAGCATTGGGCACGGAATTGGTCATCGCATAGAACGCGCGGGCTTGCGGCCCAGCTAGCCCCATCTCTTCGTAATAGGCGATGTAGGCGCGGTTCTCGGGCGCGTCTGCGGGATAGTCGCGCGCTTCGCGCCCGTCTTCGTCGGCCCAGCTGTGCACCGCGAATTCGCTGCCCGGATCGGCCACGCGGGTTTTGCCGGCGAGGAACAGCTCGACCGCGCCCGAGCGGACCGAGCCGCCCGCTGGCACATGGGTGCTGATGCCGCGCGCGTGAATCATTCGCCCGAGCCGCAGGTTGGCACCGTCGTCAAAAGTGCCGGGGCATTCGATCATCTCGATCAGCGCGATCCCGGGATAGGCGCGCAGCATCGCCTGGAACTGCGCCGGGCTGGCCTCGTCGGTCACCCCGACCAGCGCCGCCCGGCCCGGATCGAGCACGCGGAACGGGCCGAAGCTGGCAATGCCGCGAGGCAGAGCAGCGGGCGGGCTGGAGAGTTCGGGGGCGACCAGCCGCTCAGAACCGCTGTCGCTGACCTCATAGCTCACCTCGACCGTCTCGGTCACCGGCACCACTTGCGCAGCAGCAGGCGCGCCGGTCAGGGCGATCAGGGCAAGAGCAAAGGCGGCAATGCGGCGCATCACGCATCTTTCGCACCCGCCGCCTTACCGGCTTGCCAATGGCAAAGGTTAAGATGGCCTTTCTCATAAGTGGAACCAAAGCGGTGCTATTGGCTCGACAGCACCGCGCGACTGCGCCACACCCAAGTATTACGCGCTAACACTTGGGGGCATTACTTGGTCGCGCTGGTTCAGACGGTTGCCTATCTGGGGCTTGAGGCGCGCGGGGTCGAAGTGCAGTGCCAGATCGCGCCCGGCCTGCCCAAGTTCAATGTGGTCGGCCTGCCCGATAAAGCGGTCAAGGAAAGCCAGGAACGCGTCCACGCCGCGCTTTCGGCGATGGGACTGTCGCTCCCGCCCAAACGGATCACGATCAACCTGTCGCCGGCCGATCTGCCCAAGGAAGGCTCGCATTACGATCTGCCGATCGCGCTGGCGCTGCTCGCGGCAATGGGCGTGACCGATGCCGAGCAATTGCACGATTTTGTCGCGGTGGGCGAACTGGCGCTCGATGGGCGGATCATCGCCAGCCCCGGGGTGCTGCTCGCCGCGCTCCACGCCAGCGGGCAGGACAAAGGGCTGATCTGCCCCGCCGCGCAAGGGAGCGAGGCACGCTGGGCGAGCGGGATCCCGATCCTCGCCGCGCCCAATCTGGTCAGTCTGCTCAACCATCTCAAAGGCACCCAGCAATTGCCCGAGCCGGCGCTGGGCGTGGCCGAGGAACCGGGCTTCGGGCCCGATCTCAAGCAGGTCAAGGGTCAGGAAAGCGCCAAGCGCGCGCTCGAAATTGCCGCCGCCGGGGGCCACAACCTGCTGATGATCGGGCCGCCGGGCGCGGGCAAATCATTGCTGGCGAGCTGCCTGCCGGGGATTTTGCCGCGGCTGACCCCGGCCGAGGCGCTTGAAACATCGATGGTCTCGTCGGTGGCGGGTACGCTGCTGGATGGCCGGATCAGCCAGGTCCGCCCGTTCCGCACGCCGCACCATTCGGCCTCGATGGCGGCGCTGGTCGGCGGCGGACTGCGCGTGCGCCCGGGCGAGGTCAGCCTCGCGCATCTGGGCGTCTTGTTCCTCGACGAATTGCCCGAGTTCCAGCGCGCGGTGCTCGATTCGCTGCGCCAGCCGCTGGAGACCGGGGTGGTCGATGTCGCGCGGGCCAATGCCCATGTGACTTTCCCGGCGCGGGTGCAATTGGTGGCGGCGATGAACCCGTGCCGCTGCGGGCATCTCGGCGATCCGGCGCTGGCCTGCTCGCGCGCACCCCGCTGCGCGGCGGACTATCAGGGCAAAGTCTCCGGGCCGTTGCTCGACCGGATCGACCTCCACGTCGAAGTCGACCCGGTCAGCGCCGCCGATCTCGGCCTGCCGCCGCCGGCCGAAGGCAGCGCCGAAGTCGCCGCGCGGGTCGCGGCAGCGCGGCGGGTCCAGACCGAACGGCTCGCGGGCACCAAGATGCGCAGCAACGCCGACCTCAATGGCGACATGCTCGAACTCCACGCCACCCCGGACGAGCCGGGCCGCAAGCTCCTTCTCCAAGCCGCCGAAGCGATGCGGCTCTCCGCGCGCGGCTACACCCGGATGCTACGCGTCGCGCGGACGATAGCGGATTTGTCAGGGAGCGAAGGGGTGGGGCGCATCCACGTGGCCGAGGCGCTGAGTTATCGGCGGGTGGCGCCTAGAAATTAAGCGCACCATGCGATCGTTGCGATCTTTGGCGCACGGTGCGATGGCTCTCAAATGATTAGGCGCAATTCTTCTTGGGGCATCCTGACATTTCTCGTCGTAGCGAGCATTTTGGTGGCATGCGGTGCATATTATTTCGTCGAGTCAGGAATATATCGCGCTTCAGAGTTAGGAGCGCGCGTTCTCAACGGCCTGGTAATTCTCGCGATCTTGGGCTGGGGCATGGTAACCTGGTTGGTTCGCAGGCTAACCGTTGGGAAACTGCCAAAGCTCCCAATGAATTCCCCGGTGGTTTTTGTCTTTGGGATTTTTCGGCTCGTGCTTCTGGTCGCGATTGTCCTTTCAGGGATTAGCTGGCTTGTTGCGTTGGCATTTGGCCTGAACGGCGATCAAGCTTTCCCCGAAGCATTCGTCCTTCTTGTGGTATCGGCTGCACTTTCCGGCATCATTGGCGGCGGAATAATCAACTTGATGCTAGCGCTGAATCTCATTCAGACTTTACGACCAGTAGATACATCTCAAATTGAGTCAGACTTGCAACTCTGAACCGTTTCTACCGCAGCGCACTCAACGGCGGCCGCACGTCTTCCGGGCCATCCTCGACCTCCGCCTTCCCGACATCGGCCATATCCCGCCACTCCAAATCCATCGGGCCGAGCACGCGGCCGTCGTGGGCGTGGATGCCGATCAGCGCGATCGGCAAGCCGTCGCGGGCGTCGCACAGCACCGGGTTGCTGGGCACGCCTTCGCCGTATTTCTCGCCCCACTGGCGCAGCGCGAGCATCGCGGGGAGCAGGTCGAGGCCTTTGGCGGTCAGGCGGTATTCGATCTTGCGGCGATCTTCGGGCAGCGCCTCGCGCTTCATGATGCCGTGCTCGACCAGCCGCGCGAGGCGATTCGACAGGATGTTGCGGGCGATGCCAAGCGTGCCGAGGAACTCCTCGAAGTGGTGCAGACCGTTAAAGCCCGCGCGCAGGATCATGAACGACCAGCGTTCACCCATCACCTCGAGCGCGGCGGGAAGCCCGCAATTCTGCATATCGTTCAGCGGTTCGCGAAGCTTTCCCATCGTCGTTCCTCAATCCCGTTTTGCAACCTAACTCAATCCGGCTTCACCACCGACAAAAAAATCTTTGCTGCGATGCACAGTTTCTAGTTGCAACTGAAAACCTATCTCGTTAGGTAGCAATTAGCAACGCAAATCGAGTCGTCCCTCCCAGGCCCCCTTTCGATCCTTGCGCGGCAAAAACCTTAAGGGGAATACGATCATGAACACCATTCTTTCCAGCCAGTTGTCGCGCAGCGTCCTGGTCGCCGGTCTTGCTTTCGCCGGCACGCTGCTGAGCTTTTCGGCCACCGTGACGCCGGCGCACGCCGGAGCCAGCCGCTACAACGCCAAGCTGTCGACCGCGGTCGCCGCGCCCAGGGACAAGGTCGTCAACGGCGTCGTGTGGAAGTGCGCCGCTGACAGCTGCGGCGGCGCAATCGACGGCGCCCGCCCGCTCAACACCTGCATCCAGGTGGTCAAGGCATTCGGCAAGGTCCAGTCGTTCACCGGCCCGAAGGGTGACTTCGGCGCCGAAGATCTGACCAAGTGCAACGCGGCCGCCTGACGCGAATTGGCTCCAGGCACTCCTAGAACAGCCCCCCTGGCCCTCGCTCCACCCGGAGCGGGGGCCTTTTGTTTGGCGCGCGCCAAGGCGTAGGAGAAGATTGGCTCTCGCCAAGGCGCAAAGGCGCCAAGCGGTCGCTTTGCGCCGCAAGCCATGCCCATTCCTCCGACCTCAGGTCAGGCCGAACTTCAAGAACTGCAGGGCTTCGCCCCAAGAAATATCCCTTTGCGCCTTCGCGAGAGCCGAACTCAGCCCAGCAGCCCGCGCTCGCTCAGTTCGGCGCGCAAGCTTTCCGCGCCATTGAAATGGTGCGCGTGCCAGCCGCTCGCGCGCGCGCTGACGACATTGGGCAGGCTGTCGTCGATGAACAGCATGGTGCTCGCCGCGCGGCCGAACCGGGCCTCGGCCAGCGCGTAAATCGCCGGATCGGGCTTGGCGAGCAGCTCGTCGCCTGAGACGACGATGTCGATGAAACGCTCTCGCAGCGGCCAGGTTGGCGCAAACCCCGCCCAGGTGTCGCTACCGAAGTTGGTGATCGCGTAAAGCGGCACCCCGCGCGCGTGCAGCTCCTCGACGATGGTAGCGCTGCCCGGCACTGGCCCCGGAATCGTCTCGTTGAAGTGGCTGAGCCAGGCCTCGATCAGATGGGCATGATCCGGAAACTGCGCGCTGCGTTCGGCGATCATCTCGGCGGCGTTGCGCCCGGCGTCGTGCTGGGCGTGCCATTCAAGCGGGATCACCGTGTCCATGAAATACGCGCGCTCGGCCGCGTCCGAGATCAAGTGGCGGAACGGCAAGTCGCGTTCCCATTCGACCAGCACTTTGCCGACATCGAACACCACTGCTTCGATTGCACCTGGCATGATCGCACCTCCAAAACGATTTCGGCCCGCGCTCCGGGTCGGAGGCGGGCCGGAATATTGTCAGGCGGAACCGGTCAATCGGTCCGCCAGCCGGGCTTAGCCCTGGCGCGCCTTGAAGCGGCGGTTGGTCTTGTTGATCACATAAGTGCGCCCGCGGCGACGGATCACGCGGTTGTCGCGGTGACGACCCTTGAGCGACTTGAGGCTGTTGCGAATCTTCATAGGTTCCTCGGGAGCGGTCAGAGCCGCTTGAAATTGAAGGTGGGCCGTTACGGGCGAGTCAGGCCCAAGTCAAGTATTGGCGCGGATTTCCCCGAGTTTGCGTTCCCATTGCAGGGCGTGGGCAACGATCACGTCGAGATCGGCGTATTGCGGCACCCACGGCAGGGTCGCCTTGATCTTCGCATTGTCCGAAATCAGCGCATCGGGATCGCCCGCGCGGCGCGGGCTGAGGCGGCGTTTGATCGTCAGGTTGGTCACCCGGTCGACCGCATCGAGCACTTCGAGCACCGAGAAGCCGCGGCCGTAACCGGCGTTCATCGTCAACGATTCGGCCGGGCTTGCGATCAGCGCCTCGAGCGCGAGAACGTGCGCTGCGGCCAGATCGCTGACGTGGATGTAATCGCGCACCCCGGTGCCGTCGGGGGTCGCATAGTCGGTGCCGAACACCTCAACATGAGAGCGCTTGCCCAGCGCCGCCTCGACCGCGACCTTGATCAGGTGCGTTGCGCCCGCAGTCGATTGCCCGGTGCGCGCGCGCGGATCGGCCCCGGCGACGTTGAAATAGCGCAGCGCGCAATAGTTGAGCGGATGCGCCGCCGCGACATCGGCGAGCATCGTCTCGGTCATCAGCTTGGACATGCCGTAAGGATTGATCGGCAGCTTGGGGCTGTCCTCGCGGACCGGCGATTCCTTGGGACTGCCATAGGTCGCCGCGGTCGAGCTGAAGATGAAGTGCTTGAGGCCGCCGGCCACCGCTGCGGCAATCAGTGCGCGGCTCTTGGCGGTGTTGTTGTGATAATACTTGAGCGGGTTCTCGACCGATTCGGGGACGATGATCGAGCCCGCAAAGTGCATCACGGCCCGCGTGCCCTGCTCGGCAAAGATCCGCGCGAGCAGGCCAGCGTCCTCGATATCGCCCTGGTAGAACGGCACGCCGTCGGGCACCGCCCAGCGGAACCCGGTGGTCAGATTGTCGATCACTGCCACCGACCAGCCCTGGTCGACCAGCGCGAGCACCGCGTGGCTGCCGATATAGCCGGCACCGCCGGTCACGAGTACGGGGCATTTGTCAGTCATGATGGCTAAGGCCGCTAGCATGGTCCGGCAATGAAGTGGTTAACAATCGCGCAATTCGGCGCGTTTTGCCCTGCTTTTCACGGCGTGTTCAGCGCAGCGCAAGCTTGAAAGGCGAAGGCATTGCGCATCCACCGCCTTTGTCCCAAGGATCATCCTTCATGCTGTCCCGCCCGGCCCTGATCCAGATCACCCTCGTTGCCACGCTCGCCCTGTCCGGCACTGCGTTGATGGCGCAGCGCGGCGGCTGGGGTGGCGGCTGGGGCGACGGTCCGCGCTGGCACGATGCAGCGGGTTGGCGCGGCGGCCCATCGCGTTCGGTCGAGCACGGCGAAGGACCGGTTCAGGTCAGCCGCTTCCGGGCCGATGGCGATGCTGCGCTGGCACTTGCGCACGGATCAATCTCGGTGGTTGCGATGCCCGCCGGGGCCGATGACGATGCCGTAGGCCCGGCACCCGACCAGCGCTTCAACGCCACGTTCGAAGCTGCGGTCGAAGACCGGCTGGTCCATTCGGGCTACGACGCCGCGACGATCACCCCGACCAGCGGCCAGATCGCCGAAGTGCGCGTGATCCGGATCGAAGCGCAGCCCCGCGAAGCACCGCACAAGCCGGTCAGCGGCGAAGTCAGTATGGGCGTTTCGAATCGCGGGACCTCGATGGGCGTGGGCATCGTGATCGATGGCTCACGCCCACGCGGCGCAATCATTTCGACCCGGCTCGAAGCCCGCATCCGCGACCGCGCCAGCGGGCAGGTCTTGTGGGAAGGCCGCGCCGAAATGCTGACCCGCGAGGGCGACCGGCGCTGGTCCGATCAGGCGATCGCCGACAAACTCTCGGCCGGGCTGTTCGACGGTTTCCCGGTGAAGATCGGCGAGGCCAGCCTGCGCCGTTAGGCGCTTGCATAACGGGGCGTTGCGCCGCAGGATTGCGCACTTGTGAAAGGTCGCATCCGATGAAGCGTCTTGCTCTTGCTGCCGTGCTCGCTGGTACAGTGCTGGCCGGCTGCGTCGCCCCGGTCGGGCCGGTTCAGGTTACGCGGTTCCATGCCCCCGATGTGTCGCCGCTGGGCAAGGGCGCGATCGCGGTTGAGGCCGCACCCGGCAGCGATCCAGCCTCACTCGAATGGCAGACTTACAGCGCCGCGGTCACGCGCCAGCTGATCCTGCTCGGCTACACCGAGGCGAAACCGGGCAGCGGCGGGCAAGTCGCGCTGGTCAAATTGTCGCGCCGCACGCTCGCGCCGGCCGGGACCAGCCCGGTCAGCGTCGGGGTGGGCGGATCGACCGGGAGCTACGGTTCGGGCGTCGGGCTCGGGCTCGGGATCAACCTCTCACCCAAACCCGCCGCCGAGATCGCCACCGACCTGTCGGTCTCGATCCGCGACCGGGCCAGCGGGGCCACGCTGTGGGAAGGCCGCGCAACTTTCGTGGTTTCGGGCAAGTCGCCGCTCGCCACCACCGCGCTCGGCGCGCCCAAGATGAGCGAAGCCTTGTTTGCAGGCTTCCCCGGTCAGTCGGGTGAGACTATCGAGGTCAAATGACCACGACCATCCAGATCGACGCCGCCTTCGACAGCGGCAATATCGAAGTGCTCGCCACCGCGGACACCGCAGCCACCCTCAAAATCCGCCAAGACCGCGAGTCCGACTTCTTTCAATGGTTCCATTTCCGGGTGAGCCAGTGCGCCGGGCGCGAGCTGACCCTGCGGATCACCGGGCTGAACAAGTCGGCCTATCCGGGCGGCTGGCCGGCCTACCGCGCGGCGGTGAGCGAGGACCGCGAATTCTGGGGCCGGGCCGACAGCAGCTTCGATCCCAAGCAGGACGACGGCACGCTGACGATCACCTATCGGCCCGGCGGCAATCTGGCCTGGTTTGCTTACTTCGCGCCCTATTCGATGGAACGGCACCACGATCTGGTTAGCGGCGCAGCCCTGGCCGAAGGCGTGATCCACCGCGTGCTGGGGCATAGCATCGAAGGCCAGCCGATCGATTGCCTCGAGCTGGGCGAGGGCCCCAAGCAAGTGTGGCTCTATGCCCGCCAGCATCCGGGTGAAAGCATGGCCGAATGGTGGATGGAAGGCGCGCTCGACCGGCTGACCGATCCGGCCGATCCGGTGGCGCGCAAGCTGCGCCAATTGTGCCGGTTCCACGTGGTCCCCAACGCCAACCCCGATGGCTCGCGGCGCGGGCACCTGCGCACCAATGCGGCCGGGATCAACCTCAACCGCGAATGGGCCGAACCGAGCGCGGAGAAATCGCCCGAAGTGCTGTGCATCCGCAATGCGATGGACGAGAGCGGGCTGGATTTCGCGATCGATGTCCACGGCGACGAGGCAATCCCGGCGGTGTTCCTCGCCGGTTTTCAGGGCATCCCCGCGTGGACCCAGGCGCAGCAGGCGGGGTATGACCGCTACGCCGCGATCCTTGCGGCCCGCAGCCCCGATTTCCAGACCCGGATCGGCTATCCGGTGGCGCGCGCCGGCCACGCCAACCTGGCCATGTCGACCAACCAGCTCGCCGAGCGATTCGGCGCGGTGACGATGACGCTGGAAATGCCGTTCAAGGACAACGACGATCTGCCCTGCGGCGGGCAAGGCTGGTCGCCCGAACGCTCGGCGCTGCTGGGCCGGGATTGCCTCGGGGCGCTGCTGGAGTGGCTGAATGAGCGGACTGCTGCGCCGGCCTGACGTACCTACGAAGCGCTCAGGTGAGGTTGGCCGGGCCGAAGGCATGCGGCAGCAAAGCTGACAGACGTATTTCGAGCACCTCGTCCCCGCCGACACACCACACCGTAGGATCGCTGTCGCCAAGCTGCGCCACTTCGCTCAGCATCTGGCGGCAGCGCCCGCACGGGCTGACCGGCGCTCCTCTGCCAAGCTGGCCCGCTTTGCCGCCGATTACTGCCACCGCTTCAAGCCGGCCGCGCAAGCCTGCTGATAGCACCTTGCCCACCGCCACCGTTTCAGCGCACAGGGTCAGGCCGTAGCTGGCGTTCTCGACATTGGCCCCGGTGACCACGCTGCCATCGGCAAAGCCCAGCGCCGCGCCGACATGGAACTGCGAATAGGGCGCATAGGCCCCTGCGGCGGCATCGCGCGCGGCCGCGATCAGGGAATCTTTCGTCCAGCTCATTTGCCGACCACCACCCAGCGCAGCGCGCCGTCGCTGGCCTCGCTGTCGAGCATCGCGTTGGCAGTCCACAGCATCCACGGCCTCCCGGCATAGTCAGGGGCAAAGCGGTCACGCACCAGCCACAGGTTGCGATCGATCTTCGCGGCGAGGTGATAGCGCTTCTCGAAGCTGCTGGAAATCTTGAGGATGGTCGGCTTGCCGGTGTGAGTTTCGATCTGGTTGAGGAAGGTCATCAGTTCGCTGGTTACGCCGGCGTCGCTGACCCTGACCGGGCAATCTTCGGCCAGCAGATCGAGATCGACTGCGGGCGGCAGCATGGTCCGGTCGCGCGGGACTACGGTGACGAAGTTGGCGGCCTGTTTTTCGGCCGGCTGGCACGGATCGTACTTGTGCACCGCGCCGACCTGGAGCTTGGCAGCGCGCGCATCTTCGAGGTTCTTGACGAAGGCCGGATCGCGGGCGAAGGCACTGGCCGAGGCATCGAGATAGACGAAAGTCGCGCCGATCGCCTTGGCCGCCTTCCAGTTGACCGCGCCGTCACCGTCACCAACCTCGATCCCTTGCACCGGGAAGTCAGCGCGGCCAGGGCGCCAGTGGTGCAGGCTCCACCAGCCCCAGCCCGCCGCGATCAGCGCGGCCAGCAGCACGACGCCAAACAGGCGCAGCCGCGATGCGGTGGATTTCTTGCGTGCCATGATTTTCGTACGACCCCTCAACCCCTGATATGCAGCACGCAGATCAAAGTGAACAGCCGTCTTGCGGTGGCGAAGTCGGTATCGACCTTGCCGGCGAGCCGCTCGACCAGCAATTCGGCAGCTTCGTTGTGAACGCCGCGCCGGGCCATGTCGATTGTCTCGATCTCGCTTGCGGTGGCCTTGCGGATCGCCTGGTAATAGCTGTCACAGATCGCGAAGTAGTCGCGGATCGGACGGCGGAACCGGCCCAGGCCAAGCACCAGCAGTTCGAGCACCTGGCCATCCTCATCGCTCACTTCGAGCGCCAGCCGGCCTTCCTCAACCGCGAGCTTGATCCGGTAGGGGCCGTGGTGCCCGGCCTCCCACGCGCGCAGTGGCTTGAACGTATTTTCCTCGATCAGGTCGAAGATCGCGATGCGCCGTTCCTGCTCGATATCGGCGTTGCGCCACAGGATCGTCGCTTCATCGAGCTCGATATGGATGATCCGGGGGTCAGGCATGCTGGCGCGGCTTCTCGCAAATGCAGCAATGGGGGGCAAGGAGAAGGTTTGAAGATTAGGCTTGAAGAGGTTTTCGCGCAGAGACCGCAGAGTCCGCAGAGAAGAGAGACGCAGAGAGTTTGTGATTGCGGCGTAGCCGCTTTCTTATCCAATCGTCGCGATTACCACGGCGTTCGCGGACTTCAGGAGCCTGCGGCTCTGCGCAGCAACTCTGCGCCTCTCTTCTCTGCGGACTCTGCGGTCTCTGCGCGAAACAAATCTTCCTTCATCCCCGCTATCCACAGCCTCGAATCGCCAGCACCGTCTTGCGCCGCAAAGCACCCACGCGCATTGAGCCTGACATGGCCGAGACCGATCTGATCACCCGCCCCGATGAAGTCGCCGCGCGGGCGCTGCCCTCCAATGTCGAGGCCGAGGCGGCGTTCCTGGGCGCGGCGCTAATCGACAACCGGGTGATCGAGGAACTCAATACACCGCTGCGGCCTGAGCACTTCTTCGAGCCGGTGCATGCGCGGATTTATGAGCGGATCCTGCAGTTGCTCGACCGCAAGGCAGTGGTCACGCCGGTCACCCTGCGGCCCTATTTCGAGGCCGATGAGGCGCTCAAGGACCTCGGCGGCGCGGCTTATCTGGCGCGGCTGACCGCCGACGGGCAGGGCTTGCTCGCCCCGCGCGAACTGGCCGAGCAGATCTACGACCTCGCCTTGCTGCGCGAGCTGGTTTCGGTCGGGCGCAACCTGGTCAACTCCGCGCTCGATACCAGCGAGAGCGTCGAGCCGATGGAGCAGATCGCGGCAGCCGAAGCGGCGCTGTACCAGGTGGCCGAGGGCGCCGCGACCGGCAGCGAGGCGCAGCCGTTCGCGGTGTCCACCCGCACCGCGCTGGGCATGATCGAGCAGGCGCTGCTGTCGGGCGGGCACATCTCGGGCAAGACCACCGGGCTGACCTCGATCAACGAGAAGATCGGCGGACTGCACGATTCGGATCTGATCATTCTTGCGGGCCGTCCGGGCATGGGCAAGACCGCGCTCGCCACCAATATCGCCTTCAACGCCGCCGATCGCCTGCGCCGCGACCTCGCCGACGGGATCGCGCCTGACAAGTCGGTCGGCGCGGCGACCGCGTTCTTCAGCCTCGAAATGAGCGCCGACCAACTCGCCACGCGTATTCTCGCCGAGCAATCGGGGATCAGCAGCGAAGCCTTGCGGATGGGCAAGATCAGCCGCGAGGATTTCCAGCAGCTGTCGTTCGCCAGCCAGCGGCTCGCCGAGCTGCCGCTGTACATCGACGATACCCCGGCGCTGTCGATCGCCGCGCTGCGCACCCGCGCGCGGCGGCTCAAGCGGCGCCACGATATCGGGCTGGTGGTGGTCGATTACCTCCAGCTGTTGCAAGGATCGGGCCGCAGCACCGATAACCGGGTCAACGAAATCTCCGAGATCAGCCGCGGTTTGAAGACGCTGGCCAAAGAGCTCGGCGTGCCGGTGATTGCGCTGTCCCAGCTCAGCCGCGCGGTCGAGCAACGCGAGGACAAGCGCCCGCAACTCTCGGATTTGCGCGAATCGGGCTCGATCGAGCAAGACGCCGACATGGTCTGGTTCGTGTTCCGCGAGGATTACTACATTGCCAACAAGGAGCCCAAGCAGCCGGCCGACGGTGATGACGGCAAAACGCATGAATTGCATTCCGCCTGGGCTGCCGAAATGGAACGGGTGCATGGCCTGGCCGAACTGATCGTCGCCAAGCAGCGTCACGGCTCGACTGGCAAAGTGCAACTGCGCTTCGAAGCGCGCATCACCCGCTTCAGCGACCTCGCCAATGACAACATGGCCGGCAACAGCTACGATTGATTCGGCAAAATAATCGTTATAGTTCAACGGTTTATGCGAATATTTCTTGACTTATCAAAGCGTTGCCGTGTAGGCGCGGTGCATTCCCGGACAACTTACGAATTGGAGTGCCCATGGCGCGCGTTACCGTTGAAGATTGCGTCGACAAGATTCCCAACCGCTTCGACCTGGTGCTGCTCGCCGCGCAGCGTGCGCGCGAGATTTCGGGCGGGGCCGAACTGACCATCGACCGGGATCGTGACAAGAACCCGGTGGTTGCCTTGCGCGAAATCGCCGAGGTGACCGTGCGGCCTGATCTGCTCAAGGAATCGGTGATCAATTCGCTCCAGCGCGTGCTGCCTGAAGACGATGACGAGGTCGATGATGTCGGCTCGCTCAGCCAGTCGGCCGAAGCGCTGCGGATTACCGCTGCTGCGCCGGTGCGCAACACCTCGATCGGCGGCGATTACGAGGGGTAATTCCTGCGCCTTCGCTGGCTACAAAAAGGCCCGCTTCCGGCAAGGGGGCGGGCTTTTGTACTAAACCCGCTCGTCCTGAGCGCAGTCGAAGGACCCGTCGAGCGAAGCCGAGACGGCCGAGCTCGCGCATTACGATGAGGTCCCAAGGTTCTCGGCTTCGCTCGAACCATCCCTCGACTTCGCTCGGGACGAACGGAGCTTGGAACGATGGCCGGGCCTATTAACGTCGGCAGGGATATTTTTTGATAAAAAATTCCGCCATTGCCTGCTTCATCGAAACGCGTGGTCGGACGTTGGCGGGATAGCTGCGGAGGAAGCCCAGCAACTCATCGGAATTGATCCCGGTGCCCTGCGGCGGGCAGCTGGATGGACGTCCGGCGGCGCGTTCATTGGTCAATCGTGCTTTGTAAGCCTCTCCCGCGGCTTTGCCCTCACTCTTCAGGACTTCGATATCGCCTGAAAACAAGGCCAGTGCGCCCTTGGCCTTCAGCGCATCGGCTTTGCCGAGGAAAGCGGCGACATTCATGTCTCCGGGTGCGGCGAGCACCGGAGCAGCCAGCGCCAAACTTGCAATCAGCGTCATCGTACCGCGTTTGAACATGCAATTCCCCTGGTTGAATAGTGCTACTGCTTGACCGCTGCCAGCTTGCCAGAGCATTAATGACGGCACAGGGCGGAGTGCAAGGGCAGTGAGCGATCCAGGACAATTGATCGGCGATATCGCCGCGGGCGCACTGACCGCGCGTGCGGTAGAGCCCGGACACGGCGAAGCAGCAGACGGCCACAGCCACGAAGCGGCCTGCCTCAATTGCGGCACCATGCTGATCGGCAGCCATTGCCATCAATGCGGGCAGGCGGCGCACGTCCACAAGACCCTCGCCGCGTTCTTTCGCGATCTGGTCCACGGGGTGTTCCATTTCGAGGGCAAGATCTGGCGCACCTTGCCAATGCTGGCGTGGCACCCGGGACGGTTGACCCGCGAATATATCGACGGCCGCCGCGCGAGCTACGTCAGCCCGATCGCGCTGTTCCTGTTCGTGGTGTTCCTGACCTTCGCGCTGTTCAACCTGGCGGGCGATCCGATCCATTTCGATAAGGACAACAATGCCGTGGTCGGCCCGGCCGGTACGACCGCTGAAGGCGAAGCGGTCAAGCACGTCGCCGCGATCAAGGCCGAGCTGGCGGCAGCCGAGCAAGCCGACCAGCCAACCGCAGCGATCGCAGGCAGGCTGGTCGGGGCCGAGGCGGCGCTCGCGGGGATCCGCACCGGGAATGCCAACAAGCGGGCTGGCAGCGGGGCCAAAGACCCGCCAATCAAGGTCTCGTCGGGCGCAGGATCAGGGCCGGACTGGGCCAAAGGCATCAATGACGGCTGGGACCGGGCCACGCAGAACCCGGACCTTGCGCTCTACAAGGTCCAGGCGAGCGCTTATAAATACAGCTGGCTGCTGATCCCGCTGAGTGTGCCGTTCGTGTGGCTGCTGTTCCCGTTCAGCCGCCGCTTCCGCATTTACGATCACACCGTATTCGTGACCTATTCGCTGTGCTTCATGCTGATCGTGATTGCGGCAATCACCGCGATCAACGTCTGGACTTCGCTCGGCGGGCTGATCGCGGTGCTGATGCTGTACGTGCCGTTCCACATGCACCGGCAGCTGCGCGAGACCTATGGCCTGAGCCGCGCCGGCGCGCTGTGGCGGACCATGGCGCTGGGCGTTTTCGCCATGATCGCCCTGACGCTGTTTGCCCTGGCGGTGCTGGGGCTGTCGATCGGCTGAGTGATCAGGCCTTGTCGCGCGCGGCCACGCCGACAAAGCGCTTGCCCGCGCGCGGGATGGCTGAGCCGCGCACCGGGGTTAGGCCAGAGCCCGGCGCGGGTGCATCGGGCCGGTTGATCTTGCCGGTGTCCACCAATGACCTGATTTCGTCGCCGGTCAGCGTCTCGTATTCAAGCAGCGCATTGGCAACCGTGTGAAGTTGCTCGGTATGACCATTGATGACCTCGCGCGCGCGGTTGAGCCCGCCTTCGACCAGCCGCTTGATTTCGGTATCGATCAATTGGGCGGTCTCGTTCGACATGCTGTGGCGCACGTTTTGCGAATAACCGAGATAGCCGCCGCCTTGCTCTTCCTCGTATTCGAGCGGGCCCAGCGCGTCGGACATGCCCCAGCGCAGCACCATGGCGCGGGCCAGCTTGGTGGCTTGCTGGATATCGCCCGAAGCGCCCGACGAGACCTTTTGATGTCCGAAGATCACCTCTTCGGCGACCCGGCCCCCCATCACCGTCGCCAGATCGGCGAACATCTTGTCGCGGTGGTACGAATAGTTGTCACGCTCGGGCATGCTCACGACCATGCCCAGCGCGCCGCCGCGCGGGATGATCGTTGCCTTGTGGATCGGGTCCGAAGCCGGTTCGTGCATCCGCACCAGCGCATGGCCGGCCTCGTGATAGGCGGTCATCTTCTTCTCATCATCGGTCATCACCAGCGATTTCCACTCGGTGCCCATGATGATCCGGTCCTTGGCGGTTTCAAACTCCGCCATCGCCACCAGCCGCTTGGCGCGCCGCGCCGCCATCAGCGCGGCTTCGTTGACCAGATTGGCCAGGTCGGCGCCGGACATACCCGGCGTGCCGCGTGCCAGCGTACGGGCATCGACGTCGGGCGCCAGCGGCACCTTCTTCATGTGGACCTGGAGGATCTGCTCGCGCCCTTCAATGTCGGGCAGCGGCACCGTGATCCGGCGGTCGAACCGGCCCGGGCGCAGCAAGGCGGGATCGAGCACATCGGGGCGGTTGGTCGCGGCGATGATGATGATGCCTTCGTTGGCCTCGAACCCGTCCATCTCGACCAGCAACTGGTTGAGTGTCTGCTCGCGTTCGTCGTTCGAATTGCCGAGGCCCGAGCCGCGATGGCGGCCGACCGCGTCGATTTCATCGATGAACACGATGCACGGCGCATTGCGCTTGGCCTGTTCGAACATATCGCGCACCCGGCTCGCGCCGACGCCGACGAACATCTCGACAAAGTCCGAGCCCGAGATGGTGAAGAACGGCACCCCGGCTTCGCCCGCAATGGCCCGCGCCAGCAGGGTCTTGCCGGTCCCCGGTGAGCCGACCAGCAGCGCGCCCTTGGGGATTTGTCCGCCGAGCTTGGCGAACCGGCTCGGGTCCTTGAGGAATTCGACGATTTCTTCCAGTTCCTCGCGCGCTTCGTCGATGCCCGCAACGTCGGCAAAGGTCACGCGACCCTGCTTTTCGGTGAGCATCTTGGCCTTGCTCTTGCCAAAGCCCATCGCGCCGCCGGCACCGCCGCCTTTCTGCATCTGGCGCAGCACGAACACCGCGAGGCCGAGGAACAGCAGCACTGGCAGGACCTGGATCAGCAGCACGACGAACAAGCTGCTCTCTTCGGGCGGCTTGCCATCGTAGCGGGTGCCGCTGTCCTGCAGCAGGGCCTGCAGCGTGGTATCGTTGGGGATCGGCACCGTCGTGAACGGCTTGTCGTCCTTGTACTTGCCGAGGATCTTGGTTTCACCGACCTGGACCGAGGCAACTTGCCCGGCTTGGACCTTGGCGCGGAAATCCGAATAGGAAATCTGGGTCGCCGCCGCATCGGTTCGCGGATTGAAGACCGAGATCAGCAGCGCCAGCACCAGCGCAATTCCGCCCCAGATCATCAGGTTCTTCATCCACGGGCTACCGCTCGGCTGTTCCTCGTTCATGCGTACCAGATCCTTTCGCGCCCTATGTAAGGCGGCGGTGGTGAACTGCAAGCTAACGGCGGGCTATCGGTGGCTTGTCAGCATGACTCGCGCCATGCACAAGGCGCGAAAGGGGCCCAAATGAACCGCACTCAATCCGATCCGACCGACCGCTTTGCCGCCTGGCCGCGCTTCTCGGCGCGGCTGTTGCTGCTCGCTGTGGCCGCGCTGCTGGTCTTCGCCGCCGTGGTTCCGATCAGCGCGGGCAAGATGGAAAAGCCGACGGTTGGCTTTGTCGAGGCGGTCGCCGGCGGCAAGGCCAGCCAAGCCGCCAAGCGTCCGCGCGACGATGACCTCGCGCTCTACGACCGGGTGATCCAGCGGATCGGGCAGGGCGAGAATTATTACGTCGCGGTCGCCGACGAGCACCGCACGAGCGACTATCCACTGCGCCCCGGCGTCGCGGTGCGGCTGCCGACGCTGGCCTATCTCGATATGTGGCTGGGCGACCGCGGGCAGGGCGCGGAGGTGCTGGTCCCGGGCGAGCTTGCCGCCGCGCTCGCCTTGCTGCTCGCGGTGGTCTGGGCGTGGTGGCGGCGGCTTGGCAAAGAACCGGGCGCCGCGCCGTACCAGCGGATCGGCACCGCGCTGATATTCATGGGGGCGTCACTCGGCCTCAACCGCTATTATTTCGTGCTGCACGAGCTGTGGGCCGGGATGCTGATCGCGCTGTCGTTGGCGCTGCACCGGCCAGGGCAACGCTGGCTCGGCGCGGTGCTGGTCGCGGCCTTGGCGCTGGCGATTCGCGAGCACGCGCTGCCCTTTGTGATGCTGATGGCGGCCTTGGCGCTGTGGCGGCGTGACTGGCAAGAGGGTGCGGCGTGGCTCGCGGTGATCGCGGCGTTCTTCGCTTACCTCGGGCTGCACCTCTATCTGGTGGCGCAGCAGGTCCGCCCCGATGACGTGGTCGGACCCAACTGGCTGATGCTGCGCGGGCTGTCGGGCTGGCTCTCCAGCGTTGTGCTGTCAAGCAACCTGCGCTTCCTGCCGCACTACGTCGCGGGACCGCTGGTCCTGCTGATGGTGCTCGGCTGGGCCGGGTGGCGTTCTGTGCTGGGCAGCACCGCGACGCTACTGTTCCTTGGCTATGGCCTGCTGTTCATGATCGCCGGGCGCGCGGACAATTTCTATTGGGGCGCAGTGATTGCCCCGGCGATGTTCGCCGGGCTCGCCTTCATGCCGCGCGCGCTGCGCTCGCTGGCAAAAGCCGCGCGTTAGCCCGTCAGTTCATCGATCTTGTGGTGCGGCACCCAGCGCCAGCCGAGCACGAGCAGAACCACCTGGCCCGCCTCTGCAGCCATGGGCAAATAGAACCCCGGTCCGCTGCCGTTCAGCAGCAGGGTCACCAGCCGACCAAAAAAGGCGATGCCGAACAAGGCCGCCGGAACCAGCAGGACATCGCCGTTGCGCTTCCACGCGCCGCGCAGCATGCACAGGCCAATGACCACGAAAAACGCCGTGAAATCGGCGCGCAGCGTGGCCAGCCCAAGCGGACCATCGGGTGAAACGCCAAGGCCGGCGGCCGCGCCCGCCGGATCGAACAGGTAGCTCACCCCGAGCAACAGGTTGAACATTCCCGCCACAAAAATCAGTCCGATCAAGAGTGTGCGCAACGGATTAACCCTCCCCTTCAATGCCAATTTAGCCACTGTGGCGCATGGAACTGTTTAGTCAAAGCCTGTTGCGCGCAGAGGAACGACATTGCACAAGCGGGTCACCATGAGCACACCCCGGATCCTGCTGATCGTCGGCGGCGGCATTGCCGCTTACAAGGCGTGCGAACTCGTCCGCCTGATCCGCAAGGGCGGGGGCGAGGTGAGCTGCGTGCTGACCGAGGGCGGCTCCAAATTCATCACCGCGATGACGCTCGCCGCGCTGAGCGAGAACCCGGTGCACACCACGTTGTGGGATCTCACCAACGAGGCCACGATGGGCCACATCCAGCTGTCGCGCTCGGCCGACCTGGTCGTGGTCTGCCCGGCCACCGCCGATCTGCTGGCCAAGATGGCGCACGGCATCGCCGACGACATGGCGACCACGCTGCTGCTCGCCACCGACCAGCCGGTGCTCGCGGTCCCGGCCATGAACGTGCGGATGTGGGAACACGCCGCAACGCAGGACAACATCAAGACCCTGGTCGCGCGCGGGGTGCACGTGCTCGACCCCGACGAAGGGCCGATGGCCTGCGGCGAGTATGGCGCGGGCCGCTTGCCCGAACCGGCCGTGGTGTGGAACGCGATCTGCCAGCTCCTCAACCTCGATCTGTTGTTGCTGCCGGCGCCGGAGCCTGAACTGAGCTTCGAGCTGGGCGGGTTCGAAGCGCCGCAGAGCGAAGATACTGGGCTGGGCGGGCTGTCCTCCGGGCTGATTTCGCGCAATTCCAGCGGGCCGATCATCGATGTCGAGGCCTTCGATCTGGGCGAAGACTTCGCCGGCGATGAACCGCTGATCGATCCCGAGCCGGTCGAAGTGCCGCCCGAGGTGCTGCTCAGCGCGCCGATCCTCTCGAAAAAAGGCAAGGCCAAAGCTGCGCCGCCGACCGATCCCGACGCGATCAACCACCTGGTCAAGGACGACCCCGATGCCGCGCCGCAGGCGTATCTCGCCGATCCGCTGGCCGGGCAGCCCGACTTTGCTGGTGACGACGTGTTCGTCAGGCCAGCGGACGGTCCGCTGTCGGGCAAACACGTGCTGATCACTGCCGGGCCGACTCATGAACCGATCGACCCGGTGCGCTACATCGCCAATCGGTCGTCGGGCAAACAAGGTTTTGCGATTGCCGCTGCGGCGGCGCGGGCCGGTGCCCAGGTCACGCTGGTGGCGGGACCGGTCCAGCTGCCGACCCCGCCGGGGGTTGACCGGGTCGATGTCGAAACCGCCCGGCAGATGGCCGAGGCGGTGAAGAACGCGCTTCCCGCCGACGTCGCGGTGATGGTCGCGGCGGTGGCCGACTGGCGCAGCACCGACGAGCTCAGCCAGAAGATGAAAAAACGCGGCTCGGCCCCGCCGGCGCTGCGGCTGACCGAGAATCCCGATATTCTCGCGATGGTCGCGGTCAGCGACCAGCGCCCCAAGCTGGTGGTGGGCTTCGCGGCGGAGACCGAAAAGGTGCTGGAAAACGCCAAGGACAAGCGCAAGCGCAAGGGCGCCGACTGGATCGTCGCCAACGACGTTTCGGGTGACGTGATGGGCGGCGAGGTCAACGCGGTGCATATCATCACCGCCAAGACTGTTGAAACGTTGCCCGAAATGGCAAAGGACGCCGTCGCCAATGCGCTCGTCGAAAGGATTGCCGGTGCCCTCGTCGGAGAAAAAGTCCCAGCCGAATGACATCTCGGTGCTGGTCAAGCGCCTGCCGCATTTCGACGGGCTCGAATTGCCAACTTACGCGACAGACGGGGCGGCGGGCATGGATGTGGTGGCGGCCGAAGATGTGACGCTGGCACCGGGCGACCGGCATGCGGTGGCAACGGGTCTCGCGCTTGCCATTCCGCATGGCTTCGAAATTCAGGTCCGCCCGCGCTCGGGGCTTGCGCTCAAGTTCGGGATCACCGTGCCCAACACCCCCGGCACGATCGATTCGGACTATCGCGGTGAATTGAAAGTCATCCTGATCAACCACGGCGCCGCGCCATTCGAAGTGCGCCGCGGCGACCGGATCGCGCAACTGGTGCTTGCGCCCGTAACCCGCGCAACATGGCTCAAAGTCGAAGAACTTGACCAAACGCAGCGCGGCGAAGGCGGGTTCGGGAGCACTGGCGGGCTATTCGCGCTGGAAAGCTAAACAAAAGGGCGGGCCCGTTGCCGGACCCGCCCTTCCACGCCTTGAGCCTCGGTGGCTCAGCGCTTGTCTTGTTATCGCTTGTTCTTTTCAGGGGCGACCGAGATCCGCACCGTTTCGCCGTTGTGGCCGGGGAAGTCGGTGAACATCGCTTCGACCAGGTTGGGCACCAGGTAGGGCAGACGATTGGACGTCGATGCGGCTTCGGCGCGGCCTTCGAACAGGCGCTGGCCATCGCGGCGGTCGATCTTCAGCGAGATCCCGCTGGTAAAGACGGTGTAGCTTTCATAGCCTTGGCCGAACCACGGATCGTTCCATCCATAACCCCAGGCACCGATTGGGCGGAACCCGCCGTAACCGCGTCCATATCCGCCGCCATATCCGCCGCCATAGTAACCGCTGCCGAAGTACGATCCGCGGCGCGGGCCGTACCACGAACCCCAATAGGGATCGGAAAACCCGGTCGAGCGGACCTGATCGCGGCCCTTGTCCACCCCATAATCGAACCGCACGATCAGATCGGCAGTGGCGGGGTTGGCTGCGGGAGCATAGCCAAGGTTCTGCATCTTCATGCCGACCAGGTTGGCGTATTGCGCAAATTCAAGCCCGCCTGACAGCGCGGGATCAGCCGCGACAATCGCAAACGTCTGGCCCTGCGGCGCGGGCAGCTGCGCCGAATAGCGCGATACATTGGCGTTGAACGGCGTCGCGCAAGCGGCGAGCCCGGTCAGCAACAGCGATGCCGCGGCGGCCTTGAGGATACGCGCGGAGAATGTGTGAGTGTAAGCCATCGACCCGAATTCCTGTCCTGCAAGGAGCCATGCGAATCGGCGCACGGATCAGCGAGAAGTTTAAGAGTGAAACCGATTTAGACCAAGCAGCCTTAATCGCGCTTGAATGGCGGCAGTATCATTTGATATTCAGTGCCTTAGCAGCCCCATGGCGGCATAGGTCGCTGCCAGCGTTGGCGCTGCCATTTCGCGCGCCCGTGCCGCACCATCGCGCAGCACCGCGTCGAGTGCGGCATGATCGCCGCGCAGCGCAACGAACCGCTCGTTGATCGGGGCCAGTTTAGCCACCAGCAGCTCGCCCAGCGCTGGTTTGAACTTGCCGAACCCCTCGCCGCCGAACTCGCCCAGCACCGCCTCGACGCTCGATCCCGCCATCGCCGCATAGATGCCGACCAGGTTGGCGGCTTCGGGGCGGCCTTCGAGACCGCGCTTGTCTGCGGGTAGCGGCTCGGGGTCGGTCTTGGCCTTCTTGACCTTGGCCATGATCGTGTCGGCATCGTCGGTCAGGTTGATCCGGCTCATGTCGCTGGGATCGCTCTTGCTCATTTTCGCGCCGCCATCGCGCAGGCTCATGATGCGGGCGGCTTCGGGCGGGATGATCGGATCGGGCAGGGTGAACAGCGGCGCGTCTGCGGGGCAGAAGTCGTGGTTGAACTTCTGTGCGATGTCGCGCGCCAGCTCAAGGTGCTGCTTCTGGTCATCGCCGACCGGAACATGGGTCGCCTGGTAGAGCAGCACGTCGGCGGCCTGCAGCACGGGATACGTGAACAGCGCCACCGATTGCCCCTCGCGGTTCTTGCCGGCCTTGTCCTTCCACTGGGTCATGCGGTTCAGCCAGCCCATCCGCGCAGTGCCGCTGAGCAGCCATTGCAGCTCGGCGTGCTGGGGCACCTGCGCCTGGTTGAACAGCACCGACTTGGCCGGGTCGATCCCGCAGGCGAGCAAGGCGGCGACCATCTCGCGGGTATTCGCGGTGAGCTGCGCCGGATCGTGCGGCTGGCTGATCGCGTGAAGATCGGCGAGGAAGTAAAGGCTCTCACCACCGCTCGCGGCGACCTCGTCCTGCATCCGCACCCAGTTGCGGATCGCGCCGAGATAGTTGCCGAGGTGGAGGTTGCCGGTGGGCTGAATGCCCGAAACGATACGCATGAATGTGGTCCTAGAATCCTGGAATTTCGTCGTCGATCGGCGGGGAGTTGCGGCGGCGGGCGAGCAGCGCGAGGTCCTGCTTGTCGAACGCGCCAATCGCCCAGGCGACGAGGGCGTAGATTACGAACCCGCTACTGACCAGCATCACGATGCCCATTCCCTTCTGGAGGACGGTGCCCGAATACCACGGCAACGTGGCTTGCAGCAGGTAATAGAGCGCGGCGGCCATGACCAGCGCGGCGGCGATCTGGCGCAGCACGCGGCTGAGCAGCGGCCAATCGAACCGGAAATGCCCACGCCGGTGCAGGTTGATGTAGAGCAGCACGCAGTTGAGGCTGGCCGAAGCAGCGGTCGCCCCAGCCAGTCCGACGATTCCGAATTGGCGCACTACCATCAGATTGAGGAAGATGTTGAAGCTGAGCGCGGTGGCTGCAGTCATCACGGGAGTGCGGGTGTCACCGCGCGAGAAATAGCCCGGCTCGAGCACCTTGACGAGGACATAGCTGGGCAGTCCGCAAACCAGCGCGACCACGATATCCGACATGATCAAGCCGTCCTCGGGCCTGAATTTCCCGCCGACGAAGAACGCCTGGACGAAAGCGGGGGCACAGACCGCGAGCGCGAAAGCGGCCGGAATGGTCAACAGCGTGGCAAGCTCGATCGCGCGGCCTTGCAGCTTGGCTGCACCCTGCTGGTCGCCGCCCGCAATGTGCCGCGCGAGGCTGGGCAGGATTGCAGTGCCGAGCGCAATCCCGACAATCCCCAATGGCATCTGGTTGAGCCGGTCACCCATCTTGAGCAGGGTCAGCGAGCCTTGCGGCAGGCTGGTCGCGAAGAACGTGTCGACCAGCTGGCTGATCTGGTAAATTCCCGCGCCGAAGGTCGCCGGGAAGATCCGCCACAGCAGCAGCTTGGTGTCCGGCGTCAGCTTGGGCCAATGCAGCCGCAAGTGGATGCCCGCGCGCCGCACCGACCACCACAGGTAGATGAGCTGCAGCACCCCGGCGAGCGGCAAGGCCCAGCTTTGCGAATAGGCCTTGAGCACATCGGTGTAATCGAACCACCAGCCCCACAACAGACCGCCGATCAGCGCCAGGTTGAACAGCACCGGAGCGAAAGCACCGGGGCCGAATTTGGTCCGCGCGTTGAGCATCCCCGACAATAGCGCGACCACGCTGACCAGCGCGAGATAGGGGAAGGTGATCCGCGCCAGCGTCACCGAAAGTTCGAACTTGCCGGGGACATGCTGGTATTCGCGGGCGAGCAGCCAGACGATCCCTTCCATGCCCGCGATGCACAGCAGCGAAAAGCCGAACAGCACCCAGACGAACACCGACAGGACATCATTGGCGAAGTGCGCGGCGGCGGCTTCGCCCTCTCCTTCTGCGTGCAGTTTGCGGGTGTACATCGGCACGAATGCCACGCTGAACGCGCCCTCGGCAAACAGGCGGCGGAAGGTGTTGGGCAGGGTGAAGGCGAGCTGAAACGCATCTGCTGCCAACCCCGCGCCGAACAGCCGGGCAAACAGCATGTCGCGCGCGAAGCCGAATACCCGGCTGACCGCGGTTAGGCCGCCGATGGTCCCGACATTCTTGATCAGGCTCATCCGCGCGCCACTCCCCGGCTATGTCGAGCGCCCAAGCTCAGGCTGTGCCGACCGGCGCTCCGACGCCGCCGTCTTCGCTCTGCTGCGCCGAAAGCTGCGCGAGGTAAATCCCGTTGAAGTCGATCGGTTCGAGCAGCAGCGGCGGGAAGCCGGCGTCGCGCACCGCATCCGAGATTACCCGGCGGGCGAACGGGAACAGCAACCGCGGCGCTTCGGCGTAAGTGAAGGCGTGCTTCTGCGCATCTTCGAGATTGCGCATGCCAACGAGGCCGCCGTAAGCCAGCTCGACGATGAACGAGGTCCCGGCTTCGGACTTGGAATTGATCGAAATCTTCAGTTCGATCTCGCTCACCTCATCGGTGATGTCACGCGCGCCGATGTTGAACTGGACGTCGATCACCGGGGTATCGGTCCACTGGAACGATTCGGGTGCATTGGGGTTCTCGACCGAAAGATCCTTGATATATTGCGAGATAATCCCTGCCGACGGCAGCGTGTCCTCGCCATTGGGCTGGGGCGCGCCGAGATCGAGGTCGGTGATGATATTGCCTTCGTCGGACATGGCTGATGCGGCTTTCGTAAGTCGAGATTGAACGTGGCCGCGCGCCTAGCATCGCGGCGCGGGGGGAGCAATCGCAAAGGGTGGTGCGGCGGGGGCGGCGGGCGGGCCACACTTTGTCATCAAAAATGCACCTTCCCGCGCATCCACGCGTTGTTCATTTGTCATTGCTACCTATTTGACGTTAGATTGCACACATCGCCGCACTGCGCGGCAGGGATTGATACGTTGGACAAGACTGTCGAAATCGTGATTCTCGCCATGGTTGCGGCCTTTCTGGGCTTGCGGCTCTATTCGGTTCTGGGCCGCCGTGCCGAGCATGAGGAACAGCCCCGGCTCGAGCCCAAGCTTGATGCGCCGCGTATGCCCGCGCCCGGAGCGTCCGATCTTGCCGATCGCGGCGGGGTTTCGGTACCGCCGCGGGTCCTCGTTCCAGGGGTCACTCCGGCGATCGAACGGGCGCTCAAGGAAATGGCGCTGGCCGATAAGCGGTTCGATCTGCTGGCATTTCTTGAGGGCGCCAAGGGCGCTTACCGCATGGTGCTCGAAGCGTTCTGGACCGGCAACAAGGACGCGCTCGGCAAATTGTGCGACGCCGATGTGCTCGAAGCCTTCGTGGCGGTGATTGACGCGCGCGAGGCGGCGGGTGAAAAGCTCGACAACCGGCTGGTGCGGATCGAGGATGCCATTGTGGTAGCGGCCTCACTCGAAGCAGGCGTTGCCCGCATCGCCGTGCGCTTCACTGCCGATATTGCCGCGATTACCCGCAACAAGGACGGTGACGTCATTGCCGGATCGCTGAACGATGCAATCGAATCGCGCGACGTGTGGACCTTCGCGCGGGTAACTTCTGCTGCGACGCCCGACTGGCTCCTCGACGAAACCGACGAAGGTTAAACCCGTGACAGGGCTGCGCAGACTGGCAGCTCTGGGGCTGATCGTGATTCTTGCAGGCTGCGTCAGGCTGATCCCGCCATCGCCTGGTCCTACGCCGGCTGCCACGCCCGTCCCAACCAGCACACCGCTACCGCCCCGCCCCGGGACCGCCGCGCTGCTCGGGCTCAGCGCCGGGCCGAGCGTTGCCAGCCTCAAGCTTGCGGTCGGCGATGCGCGCGGCGCGCTCGCGGCGTTCCGGTCAAGCTGCCCCAAGCTGCTCAATCGCACCGATACATCCGGGCTGACCCGCGAGGCCGACTGGAAGGCACCGTGCGATGCTGCCGCGACCTGGCCCGCCACGCAGGCCCCGCAGTTTTTCGAGAGCTGGTTCGAGACCGCGCGGCTGGGCGACGGCAAGGCCTTCGTCACCGGCTATTACGAACCCGAGATTGCCGGAGTGCAGACCCGCCAGCCCGGCTTCGACGTGCCGGTCTATGGCGTTCCGGCCGATCTTGTCCGCGCCCGCCCGGGTGAAGCGGTGCCCAACGACAACGGCACCCAGCCGCTCGGCCGTTATGACGAAACCGGCGCCTTCGGGCCCTATTACGACCGCGCCGCGATCGACGACGGCGCGCTCGCGAACAAAGGCCTCGAGATCGGCTGGGCGGCTGACCCGGTCGAGCTGTTCTTCCTCCAGGTGCAGGGTTCGGGGCGCTTGAAAGCTCCCGACGGCAGCGTGATCCGAATCGGCTATGCCGGACAGAACGGCCTTGGTTACACCGGGATCGGCAGTGTGATGCGCGCGCAAGGCCTGATCGGCAGCGAACCGGGGCAGTATTCTGGCTCGATGCAAGGGATCATGCGATACATCAGCGAGCATCCCGAGGACGGCAAGGCGCTGATGCGGCAGAACCAGAGCTATGTGTTCTTCAAGGTGATCAACGGCGATGGACCTTACGGCGCGCTCGGCGTGCCGGTCCGCGGCGGCGATAGCGCGGCGGCCGATCCATCGTTCGTGCCGCTGGGCGCGCCGGTTTATCTGACGCTCGACCGGGCCGAGGCCAACGGGCTGTGGGTCGCGCAGGATACCGGTGGGGCGATCAAGGGGCCCAACCGGTTTGACAGTTTCTGGGGCGCAGGCGCTGCTGCGCGGACCACCGCAGGCGGCATGAGCGGACGCGGCGACGCGTGGCTGCTGTTGCCCAAGGGTACGGTCAAGCGCCTCACCACACCGTGAGGCGGCTGTGACGCGCCGCAGCCTGAGCCGCGAGGAAGCGCGGCTGTGGGCGGCGGTGGCGGGGACGGTCAAGCCGTTGGTTGGTACTAACGATCCTCCCCCTTTGGGGGAGGTGGCAGGCCGCAG
>JANYGC010000099.1 GCA_025359425.1 Sphingomonadaceae bacterium | reverse complement strand
CGGCTCCTTGGTGCGCTCGATCAGGCCTGCGACCATCTTTTCAAGGTCGGCGCGGGTGATCGTTTCCACCAAGTGCAACGGGGTGGTGCTGCCACCTTCCATGCGCGCGGTGATGAACGGCAGGTTGATTTCGGTCGAAGCCGTGCTCGACAGCTCGATCTTGGCCTTTTCGGCAGCTTCCTTGAGCCGCTGCAACGCGAGCTTGTCGGTGCGGAGATCCATGCTCTCCTTCTTCTTGAACTGCTCGGCGAGATATTCGACAATCACGTTGTCGAAGTCTTCACCGCCCAGGAAGGTATCGCCGTTGGTGCTCTTCACCTCGAACACGCCGTCACCGATCTCGAGAATCGAGACGTCGAAGGTGCCGCCGCCAAGGTCATAAACCGCGATGGTTTTGCCGTCGTTCTTGTCGAGGCCATAAGCCAGCGCCGCAGCGGTCGGCTCGTTGATAATGCGCAGCACTTCAAGGCCCGCGATCTGGCCCGCGTCCTTGGTCGCCTGACGCTGCGCGTCGTTGAAGTAAGCTGGCACCGTGATCACTGCTTGGGTAACCGTTTCGCCCAAATAGGCCTCAGCGGTTTCCTTCATCTTCTGCAGGATGAAAGCGCTGATCTGGCTGGGCGAATAGTCTTCGCCGCCGGCTTTGACCCACGCGTCGCCGTTCTTGCCTTTGGAAATCGTGTATGGAACCAGTTCGGTGTCCTTCTTGGTCACCGGGTCATCGAAGCGGCGGCCGATCAGGCGCTTCACCGCAAAAATCGTGTTGTCACCATTGGTCACCGCCTGGCGCTTGGCCGGCTGGCCGATCAGGCGCTCACCATCCTTGGTGAAAGCGACGATCGAGGGCGTGGTGCGCGCACCTTCCGAATTTTCGATAACCTTGGGCTTGCCGCCGTCCATGACCGCAACGCAGCTGTTGGTGGTGCCAAGATCGATCCCGATAACTTTAGCCATTTGAACCCCATTCCTTCACTTGCTTTGTGACACCGCGTATTTCGCCTCCCGCATGTACGGCAAGGCGGCTCGGCGGCTCTTTGTGAGCGGGATATAGGTGCGGTTTTGCTTGGCACAAGGGCGGTGCCGGACTAGCCAAGGGCAAAATTGTCCCGACCCGAAAGGATGCATCCTGTGACCACAGCCCGCCATTTCGCCCTCCCCCTGCTCGCCCTGCTGGCAACCGCTGCGCTTGGCGGGTGCAAGGCCGCGGACAAGCCCGAAGCCGCCGCCAGCAGCGCTCCCGAGGGCAAGCCCGGGGTGGTGATCACGGGTGCACGGCTGGTGCTCCCGGCGGTGACCGGCAATCCCGGCGCGGCCTATTTTGTGCTCGATAACCAGAGCAAAGGCGCGGTCACGATCGCCAGCGTGGCGGTAACCGGGGTCGGCAAAACAGAAATCCACGCCGCCGATATGAAAGTGCTGGATGCCGGTAAGGCCGAAGCCATGACGCATCTCGATTTTACGCAGGGCGGACCGCACGTGATGGTGTTCGACATCGCGCCCGACCTCAAGGCCGGCGGTGAAACCGAACTGACGGTGATCTTCACCGATGGCGACAAGGTCTCGGTCCCGGCCAAGATCGAGGCGATGGGCGCCTCGGCCATGGACGGCATGAGCGCGGCACCCAAGCCCTGAGCGCGCAAACTTGCCCCGTTGGCGGGGAGCGGCCGTTGACCGCAGGCGAAATGGCGCTGGTGCGTGAGGTTTTCGGTGCGGCGATCGATACTGGTCGGGTCACACTGCGCCGCCGCAAGTGGTTCCCGTTCCACCCGCGCAAGGTGACGATGGCCCCCACCGGGCACCTGCACTTCCACCCCGATGGTGACAATTACCGCGACGATTTCAGCCAGGCTTCACCCAGCATGCAGGGCCATTTCATCCATGAAATGACGCATGTCTGGCAGATGCAGACCAAGGGCTGGTGGTATGTGCCGCTGCTCGGCGCAGTGCAGCGCAAGTATGCGTACACCTTGAAACCAGGCAAGCCGCTGAGCGCCTACGGCATCGAGCAGCAAGCCGAGATTGTCGCGCATGCTTTTATGCTGCGGCGGGGGTGGAAAGTGGCGGGGGCGGAATCAACTGAGCAATACGGCTTTGTGGCTTTTGGATGAGCTCATTTTCCGAGCTCGTTCAGAATATTTAAGCGAGTTGCCTCGTAGCGTTGACTGATGCGGAAAATTGCTGACAAGCGGGATTCAGAGAAGCTGTTTCATGCAGCTCGCAGCGAATTTTTGGACGCTTTCGCTAAGCTCGAAGCGACGATACGTTTTGTTCAAAATCTTGCTGGATTGCCGGACCGATCAGAGCCCCTCATTGAGAAGCTTGCAGCGTTAAGGGATCCCGCGCGGTGCCCAGGCTTTTCAGAACGACGCGGAGAGCGTGTCCGCAGTTTGCTCGAAAACATGGAAGACCTGATCTACAAAAGGAACACGGTCGTCCATTCGATCATGAGCTTGGACCATACTGCGCTAACTGGCAGCGAGGCGAGATTCATAAATCCGAAATGTCATGCCGACGGCACATACCATGGCTTTCGCTTCACAATTGAGGATATGCGCAAGCTAATTTGCGAGGTTGAACTGAAATCGCAAAATCTTAGTGATCCGCAAATGCTGGGTTAATTGGAACCCTAACTTAAACCGTCCCCAAATCCGGGAGCGCGTTCTTGTCGAGCGTCTGATCCGCCGTCGGCATCGGGTACTTGAGCCCGGTCGCGCAATTGAACAGTACGACGCGCTCGCCCGCATCGACCAGTCCCGCTGCCAGCGCATTGCGGTAAGCCGCCAGTGTGGCCCCCCCCTCAGGGCAGAGCAGCAGACCATCCTCTCGCGCGCAGTCATCGACAGCCCGCAGTGTGTCCACATCTTCCACTGCGAGCGCCTTGCCCTCGCTCTCGCGCACCGCGCGCAGGATCAGGAAATCGCCGACCGCCTTGGGCACCCGAATTCCGGCGGCGACGGTGTGGGCATTCTCCCAGCGCTCCGCGTGTTCGACGCCGTCCTCGAACGCCTTCACGATCGGCGCGCAGCCGCTCGCCTGAACCGCGTACATGCGCGGGCGTTTGGAGCCGATCCAGCCGAGCTGTTCGAGCTCATCAAAGGCCTTCCACATCCCGATCAGCCCGGTGCCGCCCCCGGTCGGGTAGAATATCGCGTCGGGCAATTGCCAGCCGAACTGCGCGGCCAGTTCCAGCCCCATCGTCTTCTTGCCCTCGATCCGGTAGGGTTCCTTGAGCGTCGAAAGATCGAACCAGCGGCCCTCGGCAGCGCCCTTGCCGACGATCGCCCCGCATTCGTCGATCAGCCCGTTGACGCGATAAACCCGCGCACCCTGCATGGCGATTTCGCGGACGTTGATCTCGGGCGTGTCGTCGGGACAGAACACGATCGTCTCGATCCCGCAACGGCTGGCATAAGCGGCAAGCGCGGCTCCGGCGTTGCCATTGGTCGGCATCGCGATTTTGGTGACGCCAAGTTCCTTGGCCATCGCCACTGCCATGACCAGCCCGCGCGCCTTGAACGAGCCGGTCGGCAGGCGGCCCTCGTCCTTGACCAGTACATTGGCCCCGCCCGAGCGCGGCACCGGGACCAGCGGGGTCTCAATTTCACCGAGACTGACGATGTTTGCTGTCTCGCGCACCGGCAGCAACTCGCGCCAGCGCCACAAGTCAGTGGGGCGCGCTTCGAGCGTATCGCGCGACAAGGCCTGACCCGCTGCGGTCAGATCGTAACGTACCAGCAACGGCCGTCCCGCACTCGACAGGCCATGTAGCCGGCCGGCCTCATACCGCTCGCCGGTGAGCGAGCATTCGAGATGGGTGACGAAGGTCGGACGATCCGCAATCAGGTTGGCATCATCGCGGCGCACGGGCTCAATCCGGCTTCTTCGCCACTGCGACCATTGCCGGACGCAGCAGGCGTTCCTTGATCATGTAGCCGGCCTGCAGTTCTTGCAGCACGGTTCCAGCCTCGGCATCCGCTGAAGGCACTTCGAGCATGGCCTGGTGCTGGTTGGGATCGAGCGGGAGCCCGGTCGCGGCGATGCGGCTGATGCCGTGGAGGCCGAACACCTTGTCAAGTTCACGCGATGTCGCCTCGATCCCGGCGACCAGGCTCTTAATCCGGTCATCCTCATGCAACTCCTGAGGAATCGCATCCAGAGCACGGGAAAGATTGTCGGCAACGCTCAGCATATCGCGCGCAAAACCGGTCGCGGCATAGGTCCGCGCGTCGGCAATGTCCTTTTCCAGGCGGCGGCGCACGTTCTGCGTCTCAGCCTTGGCGTAAAGCACTTCCTGCTTGGCGGCTTCGATATCCCCGCGCAGCCGGTCCAGCGCATCGTCCAGCCTGTTTTCCGATTTCTCGAGCAGTTCGTCAGGCACGCCCGCGAGTTCAGCTTGAGCCGCCGGATCGCCCTGCGGCTTGGTCTCATCATGCATTGTCAAATATTCCGCTTAACCGATCAGTCTGCCCAGTGCCCCCAATTTTGCCGAGGGCCTGCGCGGTGAAATCAACCATGGGGACTAGCCGTGCATAATTCAACCGCGTGGGGCCGATAACACCGACCACGCCGACCACCCGGCCCTCGCGGTCACGGTAAGGTGAAGCAATCACCGATGAGCCTGAGAGCGCGAACAACCGGTTCTCTGCACCGATGAAAATTCGCGTCGCTTCCGCCTCGCGCGCCGAATTGAGCAAGTCGGCGACCGATTGTTTGTTTTCCAGATCATCGAGCAGCAATCGCACCCGCTCGAGGTCGGACAGCGCACCTTCATCGAGCAGGTTGGCCTGCCCGCGGACGATCAGCACCGGGCGCTGCGCGGCATCGGCGCTCCACACCGCCAGCCCACGCTCGACCAGATCGCGGCTCGCCCCGTCGAGCGCGGTTTGGCCCGAGGCAATCTCGGTTCGGATCGCCTGTACCGCCTGCGCCAATGTCCGCCCGCCGAGATGCGATGAAATGTAGTTCGAGGCTTGCTCGAGCGCGCCCGGCGGCAGGTCGATCGGCAATTGCACCACGCGGTTTTCGATCCCGCCATCGGCCCCGACCATCACCGCGAGCGCCTGCCCCGCGGACAAGGGAACGAGCTGCAAATGGGTGAGCCGCGGGTCGCGGCGCGGCACCAGCACAACCCCCGCGCAGGCCGACAGGTCCGACAGCACTGTGCTCGCCGCCGCCAGCGCAGCCTCGATCGGGCCGGGCGTGGAGACCTGGCGCTCGATCGCGGCGCGCTCTTCGGCGGTCGGCTCGGCGACCTGCATCATCCCGTCGACAAACAACCGCAACCCCTGCTCGGTCGGCAAGCGCCCCGCGCTGGTGTGCGGCGCGGCGAGCAAGCCGAGGCTTTCAAGCTGATGCAGCACCGAGCGGATCGAGGCGGGCGACAAATTCAGCCCCGCCCCGCCCGCAGCCTTGGCCCCGGCCAGCGTTTTCGAGCCAACCGCCTGCCCGGTGCCAAGATAGCCCTCGACCACCGCACGAAAAATCTCGCGCGTGCGGCTGTCAAGTTCGGTGATCGGGAGACTGGTCATTTCAACCGCCATAACCGCGCATGCCGTGCTTGTCGTCCCAAAGGGGGTTGAAAGCCAACCACTGTCCTTCCTTTTTGCGGGGTTGCCGGTAAGGACGATCCTTCGACAGGCTCAGGACAGACGGAACTGGGTGTCCATTTGGAGAATACAATGCGACCTTCCGGCCGCGCGCCCGACGAGATGCGCGAAATCAGTTTCGAGCCGCACTATACCAAGCATGCCGAAGGTTCGGTGCTGGTCAGCTTTGGCCACACCAAGGTTATCTGCACCGCCAGCGTCGAGGAACGCCTCCCGCCGTGGCTGCGCGGCAAGGGCGAAGGCTGGGTGACCGCGGAATACTCAATGCTGCCGCGTGCCACGCATACGCGTGGTTCGCGCGAAGCTGCCAAGGGCAAGCAGAGCGGGCGGACGCAGGAAATCCAGCGATTGATCGGGCGATCGTTACGCGCGGTGACCGACATGAAGAAACTGGGTGAGCGCCAGATCACGCTCGATTGCGATGTGATCCAGGCGGATGGCGGGACCCGCACGGCGGCCATTTCGGGCGCCTGGGTGGCGCTGCGGATCGCAATTGATACCCTGATGGCATCCGGCGCGATCAAGGAAGACCCGCTGACCCGCAAGGTCGCCGCAGTCAGCTGCGGGATCTTCAGGGGCAACCCGGTGCTCGATCTCGATTACGACGAAGACAGCGCGGCCGATGCCGACGCCAACTTCGTGCTGATCGAAGGCGGCCAGATCGCCGAGGTCCAGGCCACTGCAGAAGGCGCGACCTACGACGAGGAAGCGCTGCTCCGCTTGCTCCGGCTCGCGCGGATCGGTTGCGACCGGATCTTCACGGCGCAAGGCGAAGCAGCGGGCAAATGACCCGCCGGCTCGGCTCCGAGACCTTGGTGATTGCCACGCACAATGCGGGCAAGCTCAAGGAAATCGGAGCCCTTCTCGCGCCTTATGGGCTGAATTGCATCTCGGCCGGGTCGCTCGGGCTGCCCGAACCGGCCGAGACCGGCAAGACCTTTGCCGACAACGCGCTGATCAAGGCGCGGGCAGCGGCTGAGGGTTCGGGCTTGCCCGCTCTGGCCGACGATTCGGGGCTTTGTGTTGCTGTGCTCGATGGCCGGCCCGGGGTTTACACCGCCGACTGGGCCGAACGGCAATGGTTCGAAGGCAAGCCGGGACGCGACTGGTACCTCGCGATGGGCAAGGTCGAGGGATTGCTTGCTGAGCTTGGCCCTGATGCCGACCGCTCGTGCCATTTCGCCTGTGTGCTGGCGATCGCCTGGCCTGATGGTGAGATGGTCGCCTATGAAGGCCGGGCTGATGGCACGCTGACCTGGCCCCCGCGCGGCACGATGGGCTTCGGCTACGATCCGGTCTTCGTGCCAGCCGGTGGCGCGCAAACTTTCGCCGAACTCGATCCAGAAGAGAAGCACGGCATCAGCCACCGCGCGGATGCCTTCGCCAAGCTGGTAGCGGACCAGTTCGCCAGCTAAAGCAGGCACCATGGCCCGCGCGCTTTATATCCATTGGCCCTTCTGCCTCGCGAAGTGCCCCTATTGTGACTTCAACAGCCATGTCCGCGACTCTGTGGATCATGCGCTGTGGCAGGACGCGCTGCTCGCCGACATGCGGCTTGAGGCCGAGTGCGCCGGCGGCGAACCGCTTGACAGCGTGTTTTTTGGCGGCGGCACACCTTCCTTGATGCCGCCGGCGCTGGTCGGGCGTTTGCTGACCGAAGCGGAAGCCCTGTGGGGTTTCGCGCCCGGGATCGAAATCACGCTGGAGGGCAATCCCTCGTCGGTCGAGGCCGCCAACTATGCCGCGCTGGCAAGTGCCGGGATCAATCGCGCTTCGCTCGGGCTCCAGGCGCTCGACGATGCGACTTTGCGCTTCCTTGGACGATTGCACGATGCGGAAGAAGGGCTGGCTGCGCTGGAAGTGGCACAGCGACACTTTGCGCGCGTTTCGTTCGACCTGATCTATGCCCGGCCCGGCCAGACCGCCGGACAATGGGAAGACGAGCTAACCCGCGCATTGAGTTTCGGCACCGGACACCTCTCGCTCTACCAGCTAACCATCGAACCGGGCACGCGGTTCGAGACCATGGTTCGGCTTGGCCAGTTTGCGCCGCTCGATGAAGAACACGCCGCTGACCTGTTCGCACTGACCGCCGATCTGACCAGTCAGGCCGGGTTGCCCGCTTACGAGGTCAGCAACCATGCGCGTCCCGGCGAGGAGAGCCGCCACAACCTCGCCTATTGGCGCTATCAGGACTACGCCGGGATCGGACCGGGCGCGCACGGGCGGCGCGGCGGAGTGGCGACAGTGCGCCACAAGAAGCCGGGAAACTGGCTGAACGCGGTCGCCCGAAATGGTCACGGGATCGCCGAGGAGCGCGATTTGATAGCACGGGAGCAGGCCGCCGAGGCGCTGTTGATGGGGCTGCGGCTGCGCGAGGGGATCGATCTGGCGGCACTGGCGCGGCGCTTCGGGATGCCTGCCGCGGATCTGATCGTTGCGGCCAAGCTGGAGTTCTACAGCGGCCAAGGGCTGGCTTGGCAAACTGGCAGCCGCATTGGTGTAGCCCCTGCCGGAATGCCGCTGCTCGACGGTCTGCTGGGCGAGCTGGTGCCTGAAGCTCTGGTGTCGGCATGACAAGGAGGTCTTCAAATCCTCCCCTTTTGGGGGAGGTGGCAGCGCGAAGCGCTGACGGTGGGGGCATGAATGTCGCACGCCATTCCCCCACCGACCCGCCTGCGGCGGCCCACCTCCCCCAGGGGGGGGAGGATTTGGGGTTTGCAGGCATGACCCGCGCCGACCTGCTTGAAGCCTGGACCGCGTATTTGGCACACGGCCGGCGACGCTCGCCGCATACGGTTCGCGCTTATGGTGCGACCGCCGCGCGTTTGCTCGATGCCCTTGGCGCCACCGACTGGGGCCAGCTTGCCCGCACCGACGCTGCGGCGCTGCGCCAGCAACTCGCGCACCGCCGCGCCGAGGGCCTGACCAATGCCAGCGCCGCGCGTGAATTGTCCGCGCTCAAGCAATTCATCGCCTTTGCCCGCGAACGCGCCGGGATGGCCGACCCTGCTCCGCCCCGGATGCGCGGGCCGCGGGTCAAGAAGGGCATTCCGCGCCCGGTAACGCCGGATGATGCAGTAAACCTCGCAGCGACAGTGCACGAGGACGCCGCCGTGGAATGGATCGGGGCGCGCGACCGAGCGGTGCTGCTGCTGCTATACGGCGCGGGCATGCGGATTGCCGAGGCGCTGGCTTTGACCGGCGCAGCATTGCCGCTCGGCGAAACGCTGGTGGTCACCGGCAAGGGGAACAAGCAGCGCGTGGTCCCACTGCTCCCGCTGGTGCGCGATGCGGTGGCGGATTATCTCGCCAAGGCGCCGTGGCCGACCGGCAAAGCGGATCCGCTGTTTCGCGGTGCCAAGGGCGGCCAGCTTTCGCAAGGCATGGTGCAGAAGGCGATGGCCCGCGCGCGGATCACGCTCGGCTTACCCCCCAGCGCCACCCCGCACGCCCTGCGGCATAGCTTCGCCACACATTTGCTCGGTGCTGGAGCGGATTTGCGGTCCTTGCAGGAGCTGCTCGGCCACGCGAGCTTAGGCTCGACCCAGATCTATACGAAGGTCGATGCCGCGACGCTGCTCGATGTCTACCGCAACGCGCATCCACGCGAGCTCTGACCCGTCAGACTTCGTCCTTCCAGCGCCAAACCCGCCACAGCCAGCCGAGCACCGCCAGCGCGACCAAGCCGCCGATTAGCGCCCCGGCAACCTCGTGCATCTGGTCAAAATACCCCGCGAGCCATTTGCCGCCATAGATCAGCAGCGTGTTCCACACCGCCGCACCGGCGAAGGTGAAGACGAGGAACTTCCAGTGCTTCATGTGGCTCAACCCGGCGGGGAGCGAAATCATCGTGCGCAGGAGCGGCGAAAAGCGCATAACGAACACAACCCACTGGCCGTGTCGCAGGAAGAACGCCGTGGCGTGTTCGACATGACTCCAGCGCATGGTCAGCCACCGCCCCCGGCGGCGCACGAACGGTTCAAGCCGCTGGTAGCCCCAGCGATCGCCGAGCACGAACCACAGGTAGTTGCCCAGCGTCGAACCCAGTGTCCCGGCGATCAGCAGCGGCCAGACCTCCATGGTACCGCGTGCCACCGCAATCCCGCCGGCACCCATGATCAGCTCGCTTGGAATTGGCGGGAAGACGTTCTCGATGAACATCAGCAGCCCGATGCCCCAATAGCCGCCGCGCTCGATCAGATCGACAATCCAGTTAGCCATGGGATGTCAGCCGCGGCCGAGCCGGGTCTCGATCGCTTCCCAGATCAAAGCCGGAGTGTCGGTACCGTTGAACTTGTCGATCGCCATGATACCGGTCGGCGAGGTGACGTTGATCTCAGTCAGCCACTTGCCGCCGATCACATCGATCCCGACGAACACCAGTCCGCGCTTCTTGAGCTCGGGACCCATCGCGGCGCAGATTTCCTCTTCGCGGGCGTTGAGGGTGGTGGGCTCGGCATAGCCCCCTGCCGCGAGGTTTGAGCGGAATTCGCCCGCGCCGGGCCGCCGGTTGATCGCGCCCGCAATCTCGCCGTCAACCAGCACGATGCGCTTGTCGCCTTCGCTGATCTCGGGGAGGAACGGCTGGAACATGTGCGGCTCGACCCAGGCGTTATCGAACAGCTCGATCAACGCGCCCAGGTTGCTGCCATCGGCCGGGATGCGGATGACCGCCTTACCGCCGTTGCCGTGGAGCGGTTTCATCACCAGATCGCCGGGGTGCCGGGCATGGAACGCGCGCACATCTTCGATCCGCCGCGCGATCAGCGTCGGCGGCATGTACTGCGCGAAGTCGAGCACGAAGACCTTCTCGGGCGCATTGCGCACGCTGGCCGGATCGTTGACCACCAACGTGTGCCCCTCAAGCCGCTCGAGGAGGTGGGTTGCGGTGATGTAGCTCAGGTCGAACGGCGGGTCTTGCCGCATCAGCACGACATCGACATCGGCGACAAGGTCGATCTGGCGGCGTTCGTCCGCAGCAAAATGGCTGCCCGCCTCGCGCTGAACAGTCACCGGCGCAGCCCAGGCAGTCAGGCGGCCCTGCTCGTAAGCGAGCGACGTCACATTGTAATGGTACAGGCTGTGCCCGCGCGCCTGCGCAGCGAGCATCAGCGCAAAGCTGGAATCCCCGGCGATGTTGATCGTTTCAAGCGGGTCCATCTGGACGGCGACGCGCAGGCTCATGGCTATCGGAAACTCCGCTCAGGGCATCAATGCATTCGCCATGTGGCGAGGGAACCGCCCGGGCGCAAGGAGCACGACATCTATCCGCTGCTGATCGTCCGACTTGGCGTACCGATGCCCGACGGCTTCGGCTGCCGCGAGTACCCGGCGCAACCGGTAAGCATCGATCGAAAGGTCAAGTTCCGCTGCCGAAGCACGCCATTTGACCTCGACAAAGGCAACCACGCTGCCGCGCCTGACGATCAGGTCAATTTCGCCACGTGGAGTCTTCACCCGGCGTGCGAGGATGCGCCAGCCTTTGAAGCGCAGGTACCACGCAGCAAGAGTCTCGCCGCGCCGCCCTTTGGCTTCACGCTGTGCACGGCTGCTCATTTGAGTTCGAGCGCGCGGGCGTAAAGCGCCTTGCGGTCTGCCCCGGTCAGCCGCGCCACTTCCGCCGCGGCTTGCGACGGCTTGCGGTCGGCCAGCGCGGACTTAAGCAGCGCCTCGACATCGGCCTCGCTGGTCACAACCTCGCCCGGCGGGCCGATCAGCAGCACGATCTCGCCCTTGGGCGGATGCGCGGCGTAGTGCGCGATCAGCTCTGCGGGACTGCCGCTGCGGCACTCCTCGAACTTCTTGGTCAACTCGCGCGCCACTGCCACCATCCGCCCCGGCAACTCCTCGCCAATCGCGCCAAGCGCAGCCGCGAGCCGGGGTGCTGTCTCATAGAACACCAGCGTAGCCTTGATCGCCGCCAGCTCGGTCAGCACTTCGCGCCGGGCCTTGTCTTTGCTCGGCAGGAATCCGGCGAATAGAAAGCGATCGCTGGGCAAGCCGGCCAGGGTCAGCGCGACAATCGCCGCACTCGGCCCGGGAATGCTGGTTACCACTATTCCGCGTTCGCGCGCTGCCACTACCAGCTGGTATCCCGGATCGGAGACCAACGGCGTCCCGGCATCGCTGACCAGGGCCAACGGCGAAGTTGCGGCAATCCCCAGCAAGTGATCCCGCGTCGCGTCACTGGCGTGATCGTCATAGCGGATCAGCTTTTGCTTGATCCCCAGATGGTGCAGCAGCTTGCCGGTGACGCGGGTGTCTTCACAGGCCACCGCAGCTACGCCACCGAGTACCGCCATGGCACGCGCTGAAACATCACCCAGATTGCCAATCGGCGTGGCGACAATATAGAGGCCGGGAACAAGTGGTTGCACCATGGCCCTGACCATGGACTGACCCGAGGGGAGCGACAAGGCATGTTCGAGACGGGTCTGAACCGGCGCAAGCTGCTGATGCTGGCGGCGGTAACCGTGCTGGCCGGGTGCAAAGTCATTCCCAAAGGCCCCGGAGCGACTCCGCCGCCAGCCCCCGGGCCGAGCGACGCCTTGCCCAGCGACAAGCAACGTCAGCGCATTGCGCTGCTGGTCCCGCTGACCGGACCGCAAGCTGCGTGGGGGCAGTCGATCGCCAATGCGACCACGATGGCGCTGCTTGATACCAACGCCAAGACGATCCGCATCACCACTTATGACACCGCCGAAGGCCCTGCCGCAGCCGCGACCAGGGCGATGAAAGAAGGCAACAGGCTGATCCTTGGCCCGCTCTCTGGTGATGATATTCCGGCCGTGGCAGCGATTGCACGCGCCGCCAAGGTGCCGCTGATCACCTATTCGAGCGAAGCCGACATGGCATCGCGCGATGTGTTCATGCTTGGCACCAGCAGCAGCAACGCAATCGAGCGGGTGGTCGATTATGCCCATTCTCGCGGGATCAATCGCTTTGCCTTGCTCGCTCCTAACGGCAGTTACGGCACCCGCGCCAGTGCGGCCTATGCCGCCGCAGTTAAAGCGGCGGGCGGTACCTTGGTGAGTACCCAGACCTACGACCGTTCCAACAGCTCGATCATCAGCGCCGCAACCCGCCTGCGCACGCGCGGCGGCTATGACGCGGTGCTGATTGCGGATTCGGGCAAATATGCCGCGATGGCCGCGCCGCAACTCAAAACCGCCAGCACGCGCATCCTCGGCACCGAACTGTGGAGCGGCGAACTGGTGGTGAGCAAGACGCCCGCGCTGCGCGGCGCCTGGTTCGCCGCGATCTCCGACGCGCGGTTCGGCCGTTTTGCCGAGAGCTACAAGGTCCGCTTCGGCACTGCGCCTTACCGGCTGGCGACTTTCGGTTATGACTCGGTGCTGCTGACAGTGCGGATCGCGCGCGACTGGCGTTATGGCGCGCCCTTCCCCACAGCGCGGATGACCGATCGCGACGGGTTCCTCGGCCTCGATGGCCCGTTCCGCTTTGCCCCGGGCGGGATTGGCGAGCGTGCGCTCGAAGTGCGCGAGGCGCGGGCCGGCGGGATCACCATCGTCAGCGCCGCGCCTGAGAAATTCACCGACTGATAGAGCAGAGGCTGGCGAAAACCGGCAGGCCCGGCTTGCTTAGGCGAATCCGCTCCGCCTATAGCCGCGGTCATGTCCGAAGACCTGTTTGACAAGATGCCGGCCAACCCCGGCGAAACCTATGACGGTAGCGCGATCGAAGTGCTCGAGGGGCTGGAGCCGGTGCGCCGCCGCCCGGGCATGTATATCGGCGGGATCGACGAGCGCGCATTCCACCACCTCGCCGCCGAAGTGCTCGATAATGCGATGGACGAAGCGGTGGCGGGCCACGCCAACCGGATCGAGGTGACACTCGAAGAAGGCAACCGCCTGACCATCACCGACAACGGCCGCGGGATCCCGGTCGACGAGCACCCCAAGTATCCGGGCAAGTCGGCGCTCGAAGTGATCCTGACCACGCTCCATTCGGGCGGCAAGTTCTCAGGCAAAGCCTATGCCACCAGCGGCGGTTTGCATGGGGTTGGCGTCTCGGTGGTCAACGCGCTGTCAAGCCTGACCCGGATCGAGGTGGCGCGGGCCAAGGAGCTCTACGCGCAGGAGTTTTCGCGCGGGGTTCCGCTCGGGCCGCTCCAGCACATCGGCAGCACCCCCAACCGGCGCGGCACCAGCGTAACCTTCGTGCCGGATACCGAGATTTTCGGCACTGAAGCGGGGTTCAAGCCCGCTCGGCTGTTCCGTCTGGTGCGGTCCAAAGCTTACCTGTTCGCCGGGGTCGAAATCCGCTGGAAATGCGCGCCCAGCCTGGTCAGCGACGATGTTCCGGCCGAGGCTACCTTCCAGTTCCCGGGCGGCCTCGCCGATCACCTGCGCGAACAGATCGGCACGCGCGAATGCGTCACCACCCAGTTCTTTGCGGGCACGCAGGATTTCCCCGGCGAGCAGCAAGGCCGGGTTGAATGGGCAATCGCCTGGCCGCTGTGGTCGGACGGGTCGTACTCCTACTATTGCAACACCATCCCCACCCCCGATGGCGGCACGCACGAACAAGGCCTGCGCGCCGCGCTGACCAAGGGCATCCGCGCCTTCGCCGACCTGATCGGGCAGAAGAAGGCCAAGGATATTGCGCCCGAAGACGTGATCACCGGCAGCGAAGTAATGCTCTCGGTGTTCGTGCGCGAGCCGCAGTTCCAGAGCCAGACCAAGGACCGCCTGACCAGCCCCGAAGCCGCGCGCATGGTCGAGAACGCGGTCCGCGATCACTTCGATCATTTTCTCTCGGACAACCTCGACCGCGGCAAAGCATTGCTCGGCGCGGTGCTCGAGCGGATGGACGAGCGGCTGCGGCGCAAGGCCGAGCGCGAGGTCAAACGCAAGACCGCGACCAATGCGCGCAAGCTCCGCCTGCCGGGCAAACTGACCGATTGCTCAGGCGAAGGCGACCGCGAGACCGAGCTGTTCATCGTCGAGGGCGACAGCGCCGGGGGCAGCGCCAAGCAGGCGCGCGACCGCAAGAGCCAGGCGATCCTCCCGATCCGCGGCAAGATCCTCAATGTCGCCAGCGCGACGATGGACAAGATCCGCGCCAACAACGAAATCGCCGATCTCGGCCTTGCACTGGGCTGCGGCACCCGCAAGGACTGCAACGCCGACAACCTACGCTATGACCGCGTCATCATCATGACCGACGCCGATGTTGACGGCGCGCATATTGCCACGCTGTTGATGACGTTCTTCTTCCAGGAAATGCCCGACATCGTCCGGCGCGGACATTTGTATCTGGCCCAGCCGCCGCTGTACCGGCTGACCTGCGGCAAAGAGAGCGCCTACGCCCGCGACGACGCCCACCGCGCCGAGCTGGAAGCGACTCAGTTCAAGGGCAAAAAGGTCGAAGTGGGCCGGTTCAAGGGCCTCGGCGAAATGAACCCGCAGCAATTGCGCGAAACGACGATGGCCCCGGCGACGCGGGGACTCCTGCGGATCACCCTGCCCCCTGAGTATGAGGGCCGTGCGGCAGTGAAGGATCTGGTTGATCGCCTGATGGGCCGCGATCCGGCGCAGCGGTTCATGTTCATTCAGAACCGTGCGGGGGATGTGGATCCGGGGATGATCGACGCCTGACCTCATCTGGAAGAGTTGCATTACTCTACCGATCTAGTAGATATATGCCTCGACTCGCTTCCAGAGCCACAATACGGGGTTATCATGATGCGCCAGCTGCTTCTCACCGCTTCGCTTATAGCGCTCGTGACAGTTGCCGGATGCGGAAAGAAGTCCGAGGAGTCGGCCACACAGCACGAGCGAAGCGTCGCCGTAGCTCAAAACGACGACTCCCGTAGCGCGCCCGACATTAGCATCGCGGCCGCGCCAGGTGTCGCCTTCACCTACCGCTACAGCTTCGTGCTCCCCGACAAGTCTATCGCAGCTGCTCAAGAAGGCCACGCCGCCGCTTGCGAAAAACTCGGCCCCAGCCAGTGCCGCATTGCCGGCATGCGTTACACTTTGCTCGACGACGAGCAAATTACTGCCGAGCTCGACTTCAAACTCGCGCCGGAGCTAGCCCGAAACTTCGGCAAAGAAGGCATTGCAGCGGTCGAAAAGGCCGCGGGCAGGCTGGTCAACGCTGAAATCACCGGCGATGATGTTGGCGCTACGATAGACAGCGCCAAACGCGCTGCAGCAGAGGCCACGGCGCAGCTCAATGAAATCGAGGCCAAACTTAGGGCTGGCGGGTTGGGCGATCGGGCACGCAGCGAACTGGAAGCCCAGGCCGCCCACCTGCGCGACCAGATTGCCTCGGCCAAAATAAGCAAAGTCGGCGCCGAAGCCCAACTCGCCTCAACCCCGATGAGCTTCGACTATACCGGCGACATCGGCTTCTCGCTTGGCGGAAATCCCGTCGCCGACGCGGTGCATTCCGCTTGGGGCAGCTTCTCGGCAATGATCTGGTTCGTTTTGTTGGCAATTGGCGTCGTACTGCCCTGGGCACTGCTCAGCGCCCTGCTGATCGCACTATGGCGCTCGCGTTCGGGGCTTGCGCTGCGGCGCTTCCTTCGCGGCAAGCCTAAGGCCGTACCCACCGAAAGCGACTAGCACAGCTCCCCTTCCCGCCTATCCTGAGCTTGCCGAAGGGTAGTCTTGTTCGAGGTTTCGCACGAAAAAAGTGGAACCCTTCGACAAGCTCAGGCCCACATAGGTCCAGTCTCCTACCCAGCCATACGGCCCGGACCGCCGCCGAACTTGCCCGCGTTCGAAGCCATCCATAGCCTTGCCCTTTGCAGTTACGCGGGGGCAAGACGATGCGGCTCAAGGACATTCAGGCCAAGCTGGCCAGCCTCGGATACCGGACCGGGCCGCTCGACGGTGTCTGGGGCCGGCAGACCGCGGCGGCGGTCAAACAGTATCAGGCAGATCACGGCCTCCCGGTCGATGGCGTGGTCGGCCCGCAGACAGTGGCCAGCCTGTTTGCCACCGCTCCCGTCACCGACGCCGGGTTCGACAATCCGATTTTGGTGTGGTTTCAGGAAGCGCGGCGGTTGATCGGGACGCGTGAAGACCCGACCGCGGGCAGCAATCCCAGCATCCTCGACTGGGCGCAGGATCGAGGCATCCCTTATGGCGGTGACGATATCCCGTGGTGCGGCCTGTTCGTTGCCCACTGCGTCGGTTCGACCCTGAGCAGCGAACCCCTGCCCACCAATGTGCTCGGCGCACGCTCGTGGGAGCGGTTTGGGGTGAGGACCGATCCCACCCCCGGTGCGGTGATGGTGTTCTGGCGTAAGTCGCGACAGAGCGGACTGGGCCATGTCGGGTTCTACGCGGGCGAGGACAGCGGCGCCTACCGCATCCTCGGCGGCAACCAGTCGGATAACGTTTCGCTCGCCTGGGTCGCCAAGGACCGGCTGGTCGCGGCCCGGTGGCCGTCGAGCATCCCTGCCACGATCGGCCATCCGGTCCAGATTGCGCGGACCGATACCCTGTCGTGGAACGAAGCCTGACCGTCTAGCCCTTCACGTCCTCGGCGCGGGTAGTTCCGCAGCCAATGCGGCACGCGATCGCATTGAGTGTGTTGCCGACCCAGCGCCAGCGCTTCGGCCAGATGCTCGGGCGGATCCTGGCGTTGCCGACGATGATGATCATGCCCCCGACCGTAGCACGCCCCTTTTTGCGGCAGGCGAATTTCGTTCATTGCACTGACAGAAACTGATGTTACAGTGTATCACGAAATCGAGAGGGGACTTCACCATGCCGCGCTTGCCGCTGTTCGTTGCCGCTTCGCTGATCGCGCTTTCGGCCGCCGCCTCCGCCGAAACCGGGATCGACATCACGATCTATGCCGACAACCAGGCCTTGGTGCAGGATGTCCGCAACGTCACCTTCACCGGCGATCGGCAGCGGATCGAATTCAAGAACGTCTCCGCGCAGATCCGGCCTGAAACCGCCAGCCTCGTCGCCACCGACATGGGGATCATCGAGCAGAACTTCGACTATGACCTGCTCAGCCCATCGAAGATCATGGAAAATGCGGTCGGGCAGACGATCACGCTGGTCCGCACCAATCCCGCCACCGGCGCCGAAACGCGCGAACAAGCGGTGGTGCTCGCCGCCAACGGCGGGGTGGTCCTGCAGATCGGCAACCGCATCGAGGTGCTACGCGACGACGGGCTGCCGGTGCGGGTGATCTTCGATCATATCCCGCCCAACATGCGCGCCGATCCGACGCTTTCGATCACTGTCCAAGGCAAAGCCGGCAGCCGCGAAGCGGCGCTGCGTTACCTCACCCCCGGTCTTGGCTGGCGCGCGGACTACGTGGCGCTCTACGATGAAGCCAAAGGCACGATCGATGTCCAGGGCTGGGTTACGCTGACCAACAATTCGGGCACGACGTATAACAATGCGCGCACGGTGCTCGTCGCAGGCAGCCCGCGAATGCTCAATCAGGGCTACAACCCGGGCTACCAGCGCGGCGGCTATCAGGGCGGCGACGATACGATGGTTGAAGCCGGGACCGAGAGCGGCAGCCGCGCACGGCTCGGCGACTATTACCTCTATCCGCTCGCCGAGCGCACGACGATCGCCAACCTGCAGACCAAGCAGGTCAGTTTTCTCGACGTGCACGGCGCCCCTGCCCAGCACGGTTACCAGTTGCGGCTTGGCTGGCTACAAACTTCGGAAACCCCGATCAGCGCGGCGACGATGTACAGCTTCAGCAATTCGGCGCAGGGCGGTCTCGGTGACCAGCTCCCCGCCGGGGTCGTGCGGTTCTACCTCAAGGATGCGCGCGGGCAGGCGCAGTTCATCGGCGAGCACGCGATCGGGCACACGCCGATGGGTTCGAAGCTGGCGATCAGCACCGGCGATGCCTTCGACGTCAAGGTCCAGCCGGTGGTCGAAGCCCGCACCAAGATCAACGACCGGCGCTGGAAAACGACGATGCGCTACACCGTGACCAACGCGCTGCCAAAGCCGGTCACAGTGCAGGTGATCCAGGGCGGCCTGTGGGGCGATACCAAAGTCGCCGAAGAAAGCATCAAGAGCGATCGCCGCGATGCCGACAGCGTGGCGTGGAACGTGGCCGTGCCGGCCAACGGCAAGACCGTGGTCACCGCCACTTTCGATTCGCGGTACTGAGGAGCACCGCCTTGCGCTGGCTTTTCGCCTTACTGCTGGCTCTAGGTCCCGCATTGCCCGTTTATGCTGGTGATGTGGCTGCTGCTGAACCGAGCGACATAGCAGTGACGATCTACCGCGATCCGGGGCGCAACGGCGGCTCGTTGCGGCTCGTTGCGCTCGGCGGGTTTGCGGTGATTACCGAGACGCGGCAGGTGGTTATTCCCGCCGGTCGCAGCCGGGTGCGGTTCGTCGGGGTGGTCGATGCGATCATCCCCGAAAGCGCGATAGTCAGCGGGCTCCCGGGCGGGGTTATCGAGAAGAACCGCGATGCTGCCCTGCTTTCCCCCAGTGCGCTGATGCGCGCCGCTCGAGGCAAGAAGATCACGCTCAAGCGCACCAACCGGGTCACCGGCAAGGCTGAACTGGTCGAGGGCGAGATCGTCTTGGCAAGCGATCAGGGCGTGGTGTTCCGCACTGCGGCGGGAAATGAAGCGCTGCACTGCTCGGGCATGCCCGAGACTTTCAGCTATGGCCTCGACGCCGAAGGTCTTTCCGCCCGCCCGACCCTGTCGGTTCAGACCCGCTCATCCAAGCCGATCACCGCGACGATAACGCTGACCTATATCGCCGAACAGTTCGACTGGAGCGCCAACTACACCGCGCACCTCAACCCCGATGGCAAAACGGTCAACCTGGGCGGGTGGATCACGCTCGCCAACGGCAATTCGGTTTCGCTCAACAACGCCCGCACCCAGATCGTCGCAGGCGGGCTGCACCGCGAATATGTCCAGCGCTTCGTCAACAATCAGCCGCAAGTGATCGCACGCTGCTGGCCGCTGCAGCGCACCAGCGATGTGCCATTGCGCCCGGATCGGCCCTATAGTCTGGCAACGCCTTACATGGGCCAGAACTTTGAAAGTTACGACAAGGCGAGCGAAATCATGGTCACTGCGCAGCGCCGCAGCTATGCCGTTCCTGCTCCCTCGCCGGTGATGGCAATTTCGGCGGAAAGCGTGGCAGCCCCTCCCCCCCCGCCCGAGCAGCTCGGCGACCTCAAGCTCTACACCGTCCCGCAGCGCACCACGGTGGCGGCGATGCAGATGAAGCAGACCCGGCTGATCGAGCAGCCCGGGGTGCCGGTCGAGTTTTACTACGCGGCCACGGTCAATGGCCTGTCGTACCGATCGGCAGAACCGACATCGGGCATGCGCATGGTCCGCACGCACAACGACAAGGCGCACCAGCTCGGCTTGCCGCTGCCGGCGGGATCGATGCTGTTTCAGCAGGACCAGTTCGGCCGCTCGATGCTGGTCGGTGAGCCCACCCTTGCCGACACCGCCGAGGACGAGAAGATCGAGCTGTCGCTCGGCATAGCCAGCGATCTGACGATCGCGCGCCGCACTCTGCGCCGCGATGCAAAGTCACAGGATGCCGAAGTCGCGATCAGCAACGCCGGTCCGGCAGACCTGGTGCTCGAGCTAAAGGTGCCGCTGTACGGTGGTCAGAAGCTGACCAGCGCGGACCGCCCACACGAGCAGCGGAATGGCCAACCGCTGTTCATCCTCAAGGTGCCCGCTGGAGACAAAGTGACTCTGCATTTCACGACTGCCGAGCAATAATCCGGATACCCATTCACAAGCCGCTTGCCAGTCGCCGCTGCTACACTTATCGCTTAACCGAACGATTAAAGCGCATGAGGGAGCTCGCATGGCCCGGTTTGAAGGCACTGAAGACTACGTCGCCACCGAAGATCTGAAAGTTGCGGTCAACGCTGCGGTGTTGCTGCGCCGGCCTTTGCTGGTCAAGGGCGAGCCCGGCACCGGCAAGACCGTGCTGGCGCACGAGATCGCCAAGGCGCTGGGTGCGCCGCTGATCGAATGGCACGTCAAGAGCACGACCAAGGCGCACCAAGGGCTTTACGAATACGATGCGGTTGCCCGGCTGCGCGACGGCCAGCTCGGCGACGAGCGGGTTCATGACATCTCGAACTACATCAAGAAGGGCAAATTGTGGGAGGCGTTCACTTCGCCCAAGCTACCCGTCCTGCTGATCGACGAGATCGACAAGGCCGACATCGAATTCCCGAACGATCTTCTTCAGGAGCTCGACCGGATGAGCTTCGACGTTTACGAAACGCATGAAACGATCACCGCCAAAGAGCGGCCGATCATCATCATCACCTCGAACAACGAGAAGGAACTGCCCGACGCGTTCCTGCGCCGGTGCTTCTTCCACTACATCAAGTTCCCCGACCGCGAGACGATGCAGGCGATCATCGACGTCCACTACCCCGGCATCCAGAAAACACTGGTGAGCAAGGCGATGGATATCTTCTACGAAGTGCGCGACGTGCCCGGGCTCAAGAAAAAGCCCAGCACCAGCGAACTGCTCGACTGGCTCAAACTGCTGCTCAACGAAGACATGCCGCTCGACGTGCTGCAGGCCAAAGACCCGACCAAGGCGATCCCGCCGCTCCACGGTGCCTTGCTCAAAAACGAGCAGGACGTGATGCTGTTCGAAAAGCTCGCCTTCATGGCGCGGCGGCAGAACTAGGCCGGACCCGGAAGCAGCCGATGTTCTTCAACTTCGTCGATGAATTGCGCAGCGCCGGGATCGGGGCCAGCTTCAAGGAGCACCTGGTGCTGCTGGAAGCGCTCGACAAGGACGTGATCGAGCAGACCCCCGAGGCGTTCTATTACCTCAGCCGGGCCATCTTCGTGAAGGACGAGGGCCTGCTCGACCGGTTCGATCAGGTGTTCAACAAGGTCTTCAAAGGGCTGTTGACCAATTACGGTCAGAACCCGGTCGATATCCCCGAGGAATGGCTCAAAGCGGTCGCCGAGAAGTTCCTCACCCCCGAGGAAATGGAGGCGATCAAGTCGCTCGGGTCGTGGGACGAGATCATGGAGACGCTCAAAAAGCGGCTCGAGGAACAGCAAAAGCGCCACGAGGGCGGGAGCAAATGGGTGGGCACCGGCGGCACCTCACCCTACGGCAACGATGGTTACAATCCCGAAGGCGTACGGATCGGCGGCGAAAGCCAGCACAAGCGCGCGCTCAAGGTCTGGGAAAAGCGCGAGTTCCAGAACCTCGACAACACCCGCGAGCTCGGCACCCGCAACATTAAAATCGCGCTGCGCCGCCTGCGCCGCTTTGCGCGCGAAGGCAGCGCCGACGAGCTGGATCTCGACGCGACGATCGAAGGCACCGCGCGGCAGGGCTGGCTCGATATTCACATGCGGCCCGAGCGGCACAATGCGGTCAAACTGCTGCTGTTTCTTGACGTTGGCGGATCGATGGACCCGTTCATCAAGCTGGTCGAAGAGCTGTTCAGCGCCGCCACCACCGAATTCAAGAACCTGCAATTCTTCTATTTCCACAACTGCCTGTACGAAGGCGTGTGGAAGGACAACAAGCGGCGCTGGTCGGACCGGACCCAGACGTGGGACATCCTCCACAAATACGGCCACGATTACAAGGCAGTGTTCGTCGGCGATGCGGCGATGAGCCCGTACGAGATCACGCATCCCGGCGGCTCGGTCGAGCATTTCAACGAGGAACCCGGGACCGAGTGGCTGCGCCGCGTCGCCCACGTTTACCCAGCAACGGTGTGGATCAACCCGGTGCCCGAAAAGCAGTGGAACTATTCGCAATCGACCAAGATGATCAAGGAGCTGGTTGGCGGATCGATGTTCCCGCTCACGCTTGGCGGGCTTGACGATGCGATGCGCGAGCTGACCCGCAAGAAGCACTGATGGCGAAACAGGATTGTTGAAGTCGGTCCCCTGGCTCTGGCTCGGCCGCGCTGGCAGCGCTAGGGCCGCAGCATGGACGGACAATTACTGATCATCTGCCTGCTGACCGCCGGGATCAGCCTGATTGGCACGCTCGCCTATGCCGCGCGCATTGCCGGGGTGCGGACCCGGCGGATCGCGATGAGTTTCGCGCTGTTCAACATCCTCGTGCTGGTCAGCCGCACCTCCAATTCGTTCCTCGGGCCGTTCCTTGCCAAGCGGATCGAAACCCGCATCGCCAGCGGCGGAGGTGACGCGCTGTACGCCGATTTCCAGTTGGTGCTGCTGTCAGCCAGCCTTGCGGTGGCGGTCGGGATTGTGCTGATACCAACGGGGCAGCGGCTGTTCACCCGGGCGATCGGGTACTTCCAGCGGCACCGCTCGACCGCAAAAATGATCCTGCGCACCGCCACCCCGACCGGCTTGCGCACCGTGCACGAAGCGATCCAGCCGCCCAGCATGACGCATCTGAAGGGCTTGATGCTCGATCGCGGGGTCGGTTGGGGCGTGCTGCTGGCCAATTGCCTGGCGCAGGCGCTGATCGTGGTTGGGGTGCTGGCCTCGCTTTATGCGGGCTACCTCAATCCCGAATTCCGCGTCACGGCATCGCAGCTCTCAGCGGTGATCAATGGGTTCGCGACGATTCTGCTGTTCGCGCTGATCGACCCGCAGCTGTCGGTGATGACCGACGACGTGATCGACGGACGGGTGAGCGAAGCAGTGTTCCGCCGCACGATCATCTGGATCAGCCTGAGCCGCCTGGTCGGTACGATCCTCGCGCAGGCGCTGTTCCTGCCTGCCGCAAGGCTGGTCGCGCTGATCGCCAACTACGTGTGACGGTCGAGCTCGGCGTTGAGCCGCAGGCTCGTCCGCCAGAAGAAAAATGCCGGGATCAACCCCAGCCAGGCCGCCCCGAAAAGCACATAGCGCACCGAGTTATCGCCATATTCGGGCTTGAGGAAATCCGAAACCATGCCGAAAAACAGCGGCCCAAGGCCAAGACCGATCAGATTCTGGCAAAACAGCAGCACAGCGCTCGCGATCGCCCGGGTGCGAAGTGGCACCAGGCCTTGAACGCTCGAGTAGGTCGGGCCGTAGTAGAGCGAATTGAGTGCCGTCGGGATCATCAGCATCAACAGTGACAGCCGCCAATCGGTCGCGAAATAGGCGCTGAACGCCAGCGGGGCAGCAATCACCATGCCGATGGCCGGCGCGGTCATCACGTGCTGGCGGTTGGTCTTGCCAAAGCGGTCCGCGAGCCATCCGCCAAGCAGGGTGCCCGCGACCCCGGCAAGGCCGCCCCACAGGCCAAAATAGAAGCCTACTTCGCCGGGGCTGAGGCCGTGGCTGCGCTGAAAGAAAATCGTCGTCCAGGTGCCTTTGCCATAGCTCAGGAACGAAGCCGACGATCCTGCAACCAGCAGCAGCACATAGGCGCGCGAGCGCATCACGGCGGTCAGCGATTGCCACAGCGTATCGGGCGCAGCGCCCGGCTTTGCGGCGGTTTGCAGCTGGCGATTGCCATCCTTCAGAACCAGTAACACCACGACGGCGAGCGCAATCCCCGGCAGTCCGACCACCATGAAGGCCATGCGCCACCCCAGCGTGTCGGCCAGCAGGCCCCCGACCATCAACCCGAGCAATGATCCAACCGGAATGCCCAATGCATAAAAGGCGAGCGCAGACGCGCGCCGCTCGGCCGGGACGCGGTCGGCAATCAGCGAATGGGCAGCAGGGGTGCACCCTGCTTCGCCAATGCCTACCCCCATCCGCGCGAGCAGCAATTGCACGAAGTTCTGCGCCAGTCCGCAGACCGCCGTCATCGCAGACCAGATCACCAGCGCGGCAGCGATCAGCTTGCCGCGATGGGTCGTGACCTTGTCAGCGTAGCGAGCGATCGGCAAACCCAGCACGGTGTAGAACAGCGCGAAGGCGATCCCGGTCATCAGCCCGATCTGGGTATCGCTGAGACCGAGTTCGCGGCTGATCGGCTCGGCCAGGATATTGACGATCTGGCGGTCGATGAAGTTGAAGATGTAGACGACCAGCAGCACCCAGAGCATGACCCGGGTCGAGCCATTTCGTCCAATCGCATCACTCGCTGCACCCATCGTTCTACCTCGTCCTAATAGTCGAGAAACACTCGCCTTTGTTCCAGCCAGGCAGCTTCGTCTGTGCGGGCAAGTTCGTCAAGCTCGCTGGCCTTGGTCGCGCTGATCGCCAACCACAGCTGATCAGTAGGCGTCGACCACGGCAAACAGCGCGGTGACTTGCGCGCGTTCGTCTGCGGACAGTTCCGGGCGCCAGACGTCGAAGATCAGCACCAGCCGGTCCTCATCGCCGTCATTCCACGCTTCGTGTTCGACGCTGTCATCGAACACCATCAGTTCGCCAACTTGCCATTCGCGCGTGGTTCCGCCGACCCGGAAACCACACCTGGGCGGGACGATCAGCGGAAGGTGGCACACCAACCGGGTGTTGATCATCCCGGTGTGTGGCGGGATTTTCGACTGAGCGCGCAACAGCGAGAACATGATCGATGGCGCGCGCGTTCCGATCCGGCACAGCGGCGCGTCTTGGTCGAGCGTTTCGAAGCTGACCGGGGCCAGCGCCACTCGTTCGCTGATCGGTTGCCCGCGATCGGTCAGATAGCACGTACTCCAATCGGCATTGCCGAGCAGCCCATGCACATCGCCTTGCGGGCGTTCGCTGGTCTGCTGGACATAGGGCAGGAAGCTTGCCGGATCGGTCAGCAGGACCTGCGCTTCGGCCAGGATCGTCGCGGTCTGACGCTCGACCGCCTCGCGCCACTGGTCGGCGGCGTGGTCAGCAAATTCGACCTGCGGCAAATCGGGATAGAAATAGCTTTGCGGCATTTGTGGAAAGCGGGTGAACACCGGGTCGCGCTGGCGCTGCCCCATCATGATTTCGAGCGACTTCTGAAAGCGAGGATGACGCTGCGCCGGGTCCAATCCTGCTGCCGCCAGCCCTTCGCGCAATACGTTGCCAAAGCGCTGATCGAGCCACAGCGCGGCATCGCGGGCGCGAAGCAGTTCGCTCCGCTCGATTGGTCTGCCCGACCCTGCAAGCCGTCCGACAGCGCCATAAAACGCCGAGGCAGCACGGTAGTCGCACGCCAGCATCCGGTGGTCGGCCTTGGCCAGGGTGGCGAGGATATCGCCCCGGTCGCCAGTAATCCGGCGGTCGGCTTCAGTCTCGCTGAACAACGGATCGGGGCGATCGATTGCCATGGTCAGTACAGCAGCAGCGGCCGCACTGTTTCGCGCCAGGCCTCTTCATCGGGCACGGTCAAGGCCTCAAGGTCACCCGGCAACGCAGCTGCATTGTCGACCCACTCGCGCAGGCCTGGGCCGCCATTGATCACGTCGATCGCCAGCCGATCAAACTCGTACTCATAGGCAAAGTCTCGCCACAGCGCGTATTCGGGATGCAGGTTGCGGATTGCCTTGAAGGCCAACGCCTGCATCCGCCACGGGCGGAACGCGTGGTGATCATATAACGCGCCTTCGGCATGGATCATCAATCCGCTGCACAGCGCGCCCGCGTGCTTGTGGAACGTCGGGGTGAACCAGCATTCGCGCAAGGCCGCGCCCGCCAGCCAGTCAGGCACCAGCCTGCGCATCTCACCCAGCACCGCGCGGGCATCGAGATCGGGCGCCCCGAACAGTACTTCGAGCGGACGGGTGGTGCCGCGCCCTTCGCTCAGGTTCGCGCCCTCAAGCATCACCGTCCCGGCATAGGCGCGCGCCATATTGACGTTTGCTGCATTGGGACTGGGGTTGATCCAGATCCGGCTTTCCGGCCAGCCGAAGCCAGCGCCATCCGGCTCCCAGCCCTCCATCGCGATCACCCGGTAATCCACGTCGAGCTTGAAGTGTTCGATGAACCACTGGCCCATTTCGCCCAGAGTCAGCCCATGGCGCATCGGCATCGGCCCAGCGCCGACAAAGCTTTCGTGGCCCGGTAGCAGGCTCAGGCCCTCGATCGGGCGTCCTGCGGGATTGGGCCGATCAAGCACCCACACCGTTTTGCCGGATCCCGACGCCGCCTCTAGCAAGTAGAGCAGCGTGGTGACGAAGGTGTAGATCCGGCAGCCAAGGTCCTGCAGGTCGAACAGGAACACGTCGGCGGTGCTCATCATCTGGCCACTGGGCCGACGCACCTCGCCGTAGAGACTGAAAATCGGGATATTGTAATGCGGATCGAGCTCGTCAGGGCTCTCGACCATATTGTCCTGCTTGTCGCCCTTGAGGCCGTGCTGCGGTCCGAATGCCGAGCAGACGTTGACCCCGGCGGAAATCAACGCGTCAAGCGAATGGGTCAGGTCAGCGGTGACCGAGGCTGGGTGCGCCACCAATGCCACGCGCTTGCCTTCGAGAGGCGCGCGCAAGGCCGGGTCGGCCAGCAGCCGATCGATGCCGAATTGGACGCTCATCCCGCCTCGAGCGCCAGCGCGCGGCATTCGGTAGCGTGAAATTCAGGTGTTCCGCGGCGGAAAGCCAGCGCCCAAAATCGGTTTACACCGTCGTGATCCTCGATGATACCGTTGAGCGCAACTGTCGCTGGGACCGGCAAGTCGGACCTGATCTGCGCCTCAAGTCGCAGCTCGGTGGGGCTGGCGCTCACAGTGATTTCGATTTCAGCCGGAGCATTGCGCATGCCGACGCGGAATGCATCGAAATCATAGCAAGCCCAGCGTGTCGATGGTGACAGGTTGAACTCGCGGTACGCGGTGCCGTCGTGGCTCCAGAATATCTCGAAGCAGGTCGACTTCCACAGATTGTCGAACCGGCCGGGTGAATCGATCGCTGGCAAAGCAACTTGGCCCATGTCACCGCGCACGACAAACACCGCGCGGCAGCCTGTCGGAGTCGGTTCGATCAAAGCTTCGATCGCGGTGATCGAGCCGGGCGGGCAATCGGGGTGCAGAACGAGTGAATGCATCGCCGCCTCATGCCCGCCGCGCGCGAGCCGGGCAAGCGGGACTTGGGCTTGGGACGTTGTCCTGCTATTGGCCCGCCCGCAATGACATACACTTCACCCCTGCTCCGCCTGCTCGACGAACGCGGCTACATTCATCAAGCCACCGACGCGGCGGCGCTCGATGCGCTTGCGAGCAAGCAGGTCGTGCCCGGCTATATCGGCTTTGATGCCACCGCGCCGTCGCTGCATGTGGGATCACTGGTTCAGATCATGTTGCTGCGCCGCTTGCAGCAGGCCGGGCACAAGCCGATCGTGCTGATGGGCGGCGGGACCACCAAAGTCGGCGATCCATCGGGCAAGGATGAGAGTCGCAAACTCCTCACTTCCGATGGCATCCAGGCCAACATTGCCTCGATCCGGCAGGTGTTCGAACGCTATCTGACCTTTGGCGACGGCCCGACCGACGCGGTGATGGTCGATAACGATGCCTGGCTCAGCCAGCTTGGTTATGTCGAATTGCTGCGCGATGTCGGGCCGCATTTCACGATCAACCGCATGCTGACCTTCGATTCGGTCAAGCTGCGGCTCGAGCGCGAGCAGCCGCTGACCTTCCTCGAATTCAACTACATGATCCTGCAAGCCTACGATTTCCGCGAACTGGCGCTGCATCATGGCTGCCGCCTGCAGATGGGCGGGTCCGACCAGTGGGGCAATATCGTCAACGGGATCGAACTCACCCGGCGGATGGAAAGCACGGAAGTCTTCGGGCTGACCACGCCGCTGCTGACCACCGCCGACGGCGCGAAGATGGGCAAGACTGCGGCGGGGGCAGTGTGGCTCAATGACGACGCCCTGCCCGCCTACGATTTCTGGCAATACTGGCGCAACGCGGATGACCGCGACGTGGGCCGGTTCCTGCGGCTGTTCACCGATCTGCCGCTCGACGAAATTGCCCGGCTTGAGGCCCTTGGCGGAAGCGAAATAAATGCCGCCAAGATCGTGCTTGCCAATGAAGTGACTACGATTTGCCGAAGCCGTGAAGCGGCTGCGGAAGCAAACGCGACGGCCAACAGCACATTCCGCAAAAATGATGTGACTGTTTCACTTACTGGGCTTGAGCTCGCGGCGTCAATTGGAACTGCTGCACCAAGCAATCTCCCTGTGCTTGCCATGCCAGCCGACGGAATCAGCGTAGTCGACGCGCTGGTCGGATTGGGTTTTGCCGCCAGCCGCGGTGAAGCCAAGCGCCTCATTGCCGGCGGCGGTGCGCGGCTTGATGGCGCTTCGATAACCGACGAATCCGCGCATATCAGGGGCGGAACCGAACGGCGCTTGTCCGCCGGAAAGAAAAAACACGGCATAATTCGGCCGACCTGACGGCAAAATTTTGCCGTAGTTTACGCAATCTTTGTCTTTCCCGTGCAAATTGCCTGCTCGATACGTTCGAAAAGCGGGAGGCATTCGGGAACATGGGCGCAGGAGCTCAACTATCGGTTACCGATCTGCGCCGTGCGGCGCGGCATCCGGTCGACTACAAGGTTATCGGCGAGCACCGCCGGCTTGGTGACGTGCATCTGCATGTGGTCAACGTCTCGGCGCATGGCTTCATGGTTGAGGGCGATCTTGATCTGACCCGCGGCGAACGCGTTATAATCCGCTTGCCCGAACTGGGCCGGATCGAAGCTCACCTGATCTGGGTGGCCGAGGGCCGCGCCGGGTTCCAGTTCGAGCGGATTGTCCGTCTCGAGGATTTCATGCGGATGATCGATGCGCTCCAGCCTAACCCGCGGCTCCGCCGCTCACGCTAAGCGCTTGCGTCGTTTGCGTTAAGCAGCTTCGACGGTTGCTCTAAAGCCGCCGTTTAACCCGCCCAAGCAACACCTGTCTTGGCAAGCCCATCCCGCGCTGCCATGGCTGAGGGGTGAGCGCCGCTACCCATCCCCTGCAAGTCCGCGACTTCCGCCTGATCTGGCTGGCCCGGTTCATTTCGGTCGCGGCGACCACTGCGATGGTGGTGGTGATCGGGGCGCAAACCTACCAGATCGCGCGTACGACCTATGGCATGAACGAGCAGCAGGCCTCGTTCATGCTCGGGGTGCTTGGCCTGACCCAGTTCATTCCGTTCCTGATCCTGACCCCGCTTGCAGGCCTTGTCGCAGACCGGATGGACCGGCGCTATGTCGCGGCCGTCGCCACGGCAGTCGATCTGCTCATCGCTATTGCCTTGGCCCTCGCCAATGCGCGTGGTGTCCTGACCTTGCTGCTGCTGTTTGCCTTGGCCGCGCTGTACGGGGCGGCGCGAGTCTTTATCGGGCCGTCGCTCAGCGCGATCGTGCCCAATGTGGTTCCTGCGGAATTGTTGCCCAAAGCCATCGCAATCAGCTCGCTCGCTTGGCAATCGGCCGCAGTGCTGGGACCTGCGCTGGGCGGGTTCCTGCTCGCGCGCAACCATGCACTGCCGTATTGGTTCTCGGCCGCTACCCTGCTGCTGGCCATCGGCGCATTGCTCGCGATCCGCCACCGCGCTCCGCCGGCTGCGGCCAAGGAACCGCCACTCAAGCTGATGGGCGATGGTGCCAAATTCGTCTGGCGCGACCGGTTCCTGCTCGGCTGCGTCTCGCTCGATCTGTTCGCCGTGCTGCTCGGCGGTGCGACCGCAATGATGCCAGCCTTTGCCTATGACGTGCTGCATGTCGGGGATGAAGGGCTGGGACTGATGCGGGCGGCACCAGCGCTGGGTGCTTCGCTGGTGGCGATCTACCTTGGGTTCCGTCCGATCGCTCGCAATGTCGGGGCCAAAATGCTCTGGGCGGTTGCGGGCTACGGGCTCGCCACGCTGGTGTTCGGCTTGTCGACCAATTTCGTACTGTCGCTCGGCACTCTGGCCCTGCTCGGCGGTGCCGATGCGATTTCGGTGTTCATCCGCAGCACGCTGGTGCAGCTCAACACGCCCGACGAGATGCGCGGCCGGGTGTCTTCGATTTCCGGCCTCGCCATTTCCGCCTCGAACGAGTTGGGCGAGATGCAATCGGGGCTGGCCGCCGCGTTTCTGGGGCCGGTCGCTGCGGTTGCACTGGGCGGCGCGGGGGCTATTGTTATCACCGCAATCTGGACCGGGCTGTTCCCCGAACTCAAGCGGGCCAAGACATTCGCCCCGCACTATCGCAAGAAGGAAACCGTGAAATGAAGGCTGACAGCGTCCTCGCCACCATCGGCAACACCCCGCACATCCGTCTGGCGCGAATGTTCCCGGATCACGAAGTATGGGTGAAGAGCGAGCGATCGAACCCCGGCGGGTCGATCAAGGACCGGATTGGCCTGGCGATGATCGAAGCTGCCGAAGCCGACGGCAGCCTCCAACCGGGCGGAACGATTGTCGAGCCGACCAGCGGCAACACCGGGATCGGGCTCGCCATGGCAGCAGCGGTCAAAGGCTACACCCTGGTGCTGGTCATGCCCGAATCGATGTCGATCGAGCGGCGGCGGCTGATGCTCGCCTATGGCGCGACCTTCGACCTGACCCCGCGCGAAAAAGGCATGAAGGGTGCAATCGAACGCGCGCACGAGCTGGTTGCCGGCACGCCGGGCGCATGGATGCCGCAGCAGTTCGAAAACCCCGCCAACATCGCCATTCACCACCGCACCACCGCGCAGGAAATCTTTGCCGATTTCGCCGACACCCCGCTTGATGCGCTGATCACCGGGGTTGGCACTGGCGGGCACCTGACCGGCTGCGCCGAAATGCTGAAGGCCAAATGGCCGGGGATGCAGGCCTGGGCGGTCGAGCCAACGCTGTCTCCGGTTATTTCGGGCGGACAGCCCGCGCCGCACCCGATCCAGGGGATTGGTGCCGGGTTCATTCCCGCCAATCTCCACACCCAGGTGATTGACGGAGCGATTCAGGTCGATCCCGCCGACGCCAAGGAAATGGCCCGCCGCTGCGCTCGCGAGGAAGGCATGCTGGTTGGGATAAGTTCGGGGGCAACACTGGCGGCGATCGCGCAGAAGCTTCCCGATCTACCTGCCAATGCGCGTGTGCTCGGGTTCAACTACGACACTGGCGAGCGCTATCTGTCGGTGCCGGACTTCCTGCCCGAATGAGCGCGCTCGAACGGATTGAATACGCCGATGCTGGGACGGCGCTGACCGGGTGGTTGGCGCGGCCGGCGGGGCCAGTACGCGCGGCCGTGCTGGTTTTCCCGACGATTATGAACATCACGCCCGCTGTTGAAGCCAAGGCGCAGGCACTGGCCGAGCAAGGTTATCTTGCGTTGGTTGCCGACTTTTATGGCGCACCGGTTGCCGATTTCCCCGGTGCAATAAAACTCGCCGGAGCGCTGCGCGGCGATGTCGAATTGTACCGGGCTCGCCTTCGCGCGGGTCTGGCTGCGCTCGAGGTCACATCACCCGGTTTGCCGCGCGCTGCGATCGGGTTCTGCATGGGCGGACAGGCAATCCTCGAGCTTGCCCGCGAAAATTCCGATCTGGCAGTAGTAGCGAGTTTCCACGGGATCCTCGATACCGGACGCAAGGCTCCGCTCGGCGGTCCGATCGGCCCACGGATTCTGGTCTGTCACGGCGATGCCGATGCTTTGGTTTCGCGAGCGCAGGTCGTCGCGTTTTGGGAAGAAATGGATGCCGCCGGAGCCAACTGGCATTTCCACAGCTACTCTGGTGTTGGCCACGGCTTCACCAACCCCAACCCGCCGCCGGCGGGCGGCCCGACCAGCTACGATGCCAGCGCAGACCGGCAAAGCTGGGCAGCGATGCTGAGCTTGTTCGATGAGGTGTTTGCTCAAACCTGAGCGTTGTCGGCCAGATAGAGGTAATTGCGCGGTTCGAACCCTTGCGGCTGATGGCGGGCATAACCAGCGGATGTCAGCAGAGCGTGGATCGGATCGAGTTGCGCCGCCCCCCACGCCTCAAGCAAAATCGCCGGATGATCGCGCGCCAGCAGTTCGCCCGCGCCTTGCAGCACTGCCAGTTCCCCGCCTTCGACATCGATCTTGAGCACCGATACGACCGGCCTGCCCTTGTCGGCCCACGCCAGGTCGACAGTGGTCAAGGGCACGTCGAAGGAACGTACCAAATTGCGGGGAATGACGGTCGCCGAGCTAAGCGTGGCATCGCTGCTTTCGTTGAAGGTGATCGTGCCGGGCGCCGCACCGACCGCAGACTGGAGGATTTCGACATTCCCAGCCTTGTTTCGGTCAAGGTTGGCGCGCAAGCGTGCCGCCGTGTCAGGGTGCGGTTCGAACGCAATGACCTTGCCTTTGGCGCCGATGGTCCTGGAAAATTCGAGTGCCGACAGGCCGATGTTTGCGCCGACGTCGAAGGCTGTCCCACCGCGCGCAATGAATTTGCACAATTCGGCAATCTCGCGGTCTTCATAGCCGCCGTGAAACAGCACGAGTGTCCCCAGATCTTCGCGGTAGCGCAGATCGATGGTCTCGCCATGCGGCAGCTCGTAAGCAAAGCTTGCCGGTTCAGGCGGCAAGGCGGGCAATATCACGTGCCTGAACAGCAGTCCCTTGCCGCGATGGATCGGGAACCGGGTGAACCACATGCGCACCGGCCACAGCGCAGCCCAGATCGCATCATGATGACGTTCACGAAAACCGGGCGCGAGAGTTTTTGGTTGCATTTCCCGCGCTTAGGTAAGCACTTTGAAGAGGTCAAGCAGTTGCAAACGCCTCAATCGGCAGTTCCATCATAGTCGCCGCACCGGTTTCGATCTTGCGGCGCAGCGAACCGGCATCCGGCGTGAAGCGTTCGCCGAAGTACCGCGCGGTGACGAGCTTGGCTTCATAAAATGCCCTGTCGCTTGCAGGCCCCGCCAACGCCGCAACCGCGACTTCGCCCATGCGCAACCACATCAGACCCAGCGCGACGATCCCCATGATGTGCATGTAGTGATGTGCACCGGCCCCGGCATTGTTCGGATTGGCCATGCCGTTCTGCATCAGCCACATGGTTGCTGCCTTGAGTTCGCCATTGGCCTTCTCGACCCGGTCGGCGAGGTCGGCCAGCTCGGGCTTGCTCTTGGCAGCGGTACATTCGCTGTCGACCAGCGCGAACAACGCCTGAACCGCTGCTCCGCCGCCCTGCCCCAATTTGCGTCCGACCAGGTCCATCGCCTGGACCCCGTTGGCCCCTTCGTAGATCTGGGTAATGCGGGCATCGCGCACGAATTGGCTCATCCCCCATTCCTCAATATAGCCGTGACCGCCGAACACCTGCTGCATATTGACGCAAGTCTCAAAGCCCTTGTCGGTGCCGTAACCCTTGATCACCGGGGTTAGCAGGCTGATCAGCAAGTCGGCGCGGACGCGTTCGTCCTCGCTTGCGGCTTTGTGCGTCAAGTCGACCTGCAAGGCACCCCACAGGCACAGCGCACGCATGCCCTCGGTGAAGGCCTTGGCATCCATCAGCATGCGCCGCACGTCGGGGTGGACGAACAATGTATCGGCCTCCTCGGCCGGCTCAGCAGGACCAGTCAGCGCGCGGCCCTGGCGGCGCTCATGGGCGTATTTGACGGCGTTCTGATAAGCGACCTCGGCTTGACCCAGACCCTGCACGCCGACGCCAAGCCGCGCCGCATTCATCATGATGAACATGGCGGCGAGGCCTTTGTTCTCCTCGCCGACCAGCCAGCCAGCCGCGCCGTCGTAATTCATCACGCAAGTCGCGTTGCCGTGGATCCCCATCTTGTGTTCAAGGCTGCCGCACGACACTGCGTTGCGTGCGCCGAGCGAGCCATCGTCGTTCACCAGAAACTTGGGGACGATAAACAGCGAGATGCCCTTGGAACTATCTGGAGCACCGGGGGTCTTGGCCAGCACCAAGTGGATAATGTTTTCGGTCAGGTCATGTTCGCCCGCCGAAATGAAGATCTTGGTCCCGGTGATCGCATAGGACCCGTCGAGCGCGGGTACGGCGCGAGTGCGGATCAAGCCCAAATCGGTGCCGCATTGCGGCTCGGTCAGGTTCATCGTGCCGAGCCATTCGTGGCTGATCATCTTGGGCAAATATTTGGCTTGCTGTTCGGATGAGCCCTTTGCGATGATCGCCGAGATCGCGCCGTCGGTCAGCCCCGGATACATTCCGAAGCCCTGGTTGGCGGTGGCGATGAATTCCTGCGCTACGAAACCGAGCACATGCGGGAGGCCCTGTCCGCCGAATTCTTCCGGCGCAGCCAGGGTGCCCCAGCCTGCCGCGCGGAACTCGTCAAACGCGGCCTTGAACCCGGTCGGCGTGGTGACCGAACCATCGGGATGGCGGGTGCAGCCCTCGCGGTCACCCACCGCATTGAGCGGGGCGAGAACTTCCGAGACGAATTTGCCGAATTCCTCGACCACGGTGTCGACCAAGTCCGGTGTTGCCGCCTCGAACCCCGGCAGGTTGCCGTAGCTCTCCAGCTTGAGAACTTCGTTGATCACGAACCTGGTATCGCGCGTTGGCGCTTGGTAGATCGGCATGGCAGGTTCCTTGGACGCGCCGCTCAAGCCTTGGCGGCGGCGGGGTCAATATTTTCGACGAGCGTGATAAACTGCGACAACTCGGTGATCGCCGCATCGAGATCGTCGCGCTGCTGGCGCAGCCGTTCGGCCTTGGCGCGGCACCGTTCAAGCGTTACCCGGCGCTGCTCGACCCGGCCATCGCCCAGATCGTAGAGATCGATCATTTCCTTGATCTCGGTCAGACTGAAGCCGACGTTCTTGGCGCGCAGGATCCATGCCAGCCGCGCCCGGTCGCGCTTTGAATAGACCCGGGTCAAGCCGATCCGCGCCGGGGCGATCAGGCCTTCGTCCTCGTAGAACCGCAGCGCGCGCGCGGTCACGTCGAATTCGGCAGTCAGATCCGAAATGGCGAACTGCTCGCGCTGCAACGCATCGGGCGTGTCGAGGTGTGCGCCGTCATGGCTCGAGGGGGAAGCAGCGAGATTATCCATAACGAGATATTAGCTTACCTTTACGTAAGCGTCAATCAGGCAGGCGTTCGAGCCGGTCGCCATCCAGGCGGCGGTAGAAGCAGCTGCGTTCCCCGGTGTGGCAAGCCGGCCCAGCCGGGCGCACCAGCAGCACCACCGCATCCTGATCGCAATCGATCCGGAGCTCTTCGACCTTCATTGTGTTGCCCGAACTTTCACCCTTGAGCCACAACCGCCCGCGCGAGCGGGAATGGAAGTGCGCCAGCCCCGACGCGCGCGTTTTGGCGAGCGCTTCGCTGTCCATGAACGCGACCATCAGCACGTCGCGGCTATCGGCATCGACGACTACGGCGCTCAACAACCCGTTGGCATCGAACTTGGGCGCAAGCTCGAACCCTTGCTCGAAATCGTGTTGCTTGGCTTCGGTCATACCATTCCCTTGTTGCAAGATAACCACATGTGTCGATCAAAAAATGCGGGTTGCACGCTTGGCTCTTTCAATCGGACAAGGATTCGGTGATTCAGTTGCGGCGGTAAGGCCGATGGTCAGGTTCAGGGAACCACCCGCATGAGGGATTGGGCGCGGCAGCCCGAAGGGGGAGCTGCCATACCACGCAAGTGGCGCCTTGAGAGTTTCGTCACGAGGACGCCCGGAGCTTCGGTTCCGGGCGTTTTTGTTTGGGCTTCCGAGCATTCAAGCAAGATGCAGCGCTTCATCGAGCACCCGGGCGAAGCAGGCCAGCACGACTTGTTCCGCACCGCCACGCTTGAGCGCCCGGACGCAAGCGTCGCTGGTGGCGCCGCTGGTCAGGACATCGTCGACCAGCAGGACCTTGGCTCCGTTTAGGTGACCGGCTTGGCGGGGATTGAGCTGGATAGCGCCCGACAAGGCCCGGGCCCGGGCCGTCCGGCCCAGTCCGCCCAGCGGCGGCGTCCGTTTGGTCCGGATCAGACCATCGACCAGCAACTCCGCCCCGCTCGCCAGCGCCAGTTCGCGGGCCAGCAGCGCCGATTGGTTGAACCCCCGGCTCCACAACCGCCAACGGTGCAGCGGCACCGGCACGACCAGCCAGCCCGGTCCGATCTCCTCTGGCAATTGCGCCGCGATCAGCCGCGCCAGCAGCGGAGCCAGCGCGATGCGGTGGCCGTGCTTGAGCGCGAGCACCAGCCGCCGCGAGGTATCGTTGTAGAGCGTCCCCGCAGCGATCCCATCGTGACGCGGCTTCTGCGCGAGGCACGGCGCGCACAGCGTCCCGGCGGAAGTGCCGGCTTCGAGCGGACGCTGGCACGCTGCACAGGCCGGATCGCCTGGCACGGCCAGCCCTGCCCAGCACCCGGCGCACAGCCCGGTTTGCGCCGCCAGCCCCGCACCGCACAGCGGACAGCGCGGCGGGAACACCAGGTCGATGACCGGGGCGAGGAGCGGATGGACTTGCATCGGACCTTTCGTATCGCTTGCGTGGGCGGCCGGCGCAAGGCAGGGCGAACCCATGGCCCAGCCCGCCCCGCCTGTCATATTTTCGCCGACCCGGCGGCTGGCGCTGCGGCGGCGGATGCTGCGGGCACAGCGCGATCCCTTTGCGCCGCGTTATCTGCTCGACGACATGGTCGCCGACGTGATCGAGCGCATCGCCTTCCTGCGCCACACCCCGTGCCGGGTGCTGGCCATCGGCGACCTCGGCGCGATCGGCGCGGCGCTCGCTTCGGCGGAGTGCGAGGTCACCGGGCTCGATCCCGCGGCGAACTTCGACCAGGAGGCCCCCTACCCTGTGTCCGGCTTCGATACCGTGATCAGCCTCAGCACGCTCGATACCGCCAATGACTTGCCCGGCGCGCTGATCCACTTGCGCAATGCCCTCGCCCCCGGCGGTCTCGCATTGGCGTGCTTCATCGGCGCGGGCAGCCTCCTGAACGTCCGCGCTGCGATGCTGGCGGCGGACGGTGAGCGGCCCGCGCCGCGGCTGCATCCGGCGGTCGATGTTCGCGCCGGGGGGCAACTGCTCCAGCGCGCCGGATGGAGCGACCCGGTGGTTGACAGCCGCAGCCTGGCGGTGCGCTTTTCAAGCCTGGCCAGCTTGGTCGGTGACCTGCGAGCCCAAGGGCTATCCAACTGCCTAGATCGCCCCGGACCGCCATTCAACAAGACGCAATTTACCATTGCAACTCAGTCATTCGGCACCGGAACCGCCGAGAGTTTCGAAATCCTGACGCTGACCGGCTGGAAGCGTTAGGCCAAGGCCGCCTGCGCCGCTGCCAGCCGGGCAATTGGCACCCGGTAGGGCGAGGCGCTGACGTAATCGAGCCCGACCAGTTCGCAGAATGCAATGCTCGCCGGGTCGCCGCCGTGCTCGCCGCAGATGCCCAGTTTGATATCGGGCCGGGTTTCCCTGCCCCGCGCCACCGCCAGGCTGACCAGTTGGCCGACACCTTCGATATCGAGGCTGACGAACGGATCGCGCGGGAAGATGCCCTGTTCGACATAAACCCCCAGAAACCGTGCCGCATCGTCCCTCGAAACGCCCAAAGTTGTCTGGGTCAAATCGTTGGTTCCAAACGAGAAGAACTCGCCCACCTCGGCGATTTCACCGGCCATCAGCGCGGCGCGGGGCAATTCGATCATCGTGCCGACATGATAGGCCAACGTGCGGCCCCGCTCGGCAAACACCGCCTGCGCAGTGCGGTCGATCAGGTCCTTGAGGATCGCCAGTTCCTTGCGCGTGGCGACCAGCGGCACCATCACTTCGGGCACCGGCGCTTCGCCCGCCGCAGCCACATCGCAGGCCGCTTCGAACAGCGCCCGCGCCTGCATTTCGTAGATTTCCGGGAAAGTGATCCCCAGACGGCAACCGCGATGCCCCAGCATCGGGTTGAATTCATGCAGTTCCGCCGCCCGCCGCTTGAGCGTTTCGACCCCGATTCCGATCACTTCGGACAGTTCGGCAAATTCCGCATCGGCGTGCGGCAGAAATTCGTGCAGCGGCGGATCGAGCAGCCGCACCGTCACCGGCAGTCCGGCCATTTCCTCGAATATCCCGCGGAAATCGGCGCGCTGTTCGGGCAGCAGCTTGGCGAGCGCATTGCGGCGTCCGGCCTCGTCCTCGGCCAGGATCATCTGGCGCACCGCAGCGATGCGGCTGGCATCGAAGAACATATGTTCAGTGCGGCACAGTCCCACCCCCTCGGCCCCGAACTGCCGCGCGGTACGGCAATCGGCCGGGGTTTCTGCGTTGGTGCGGACTTTCATCCGGCGGTGCTGGTCGGCCCAGGCCATCAACACCCCGAAATCGCCGACCAGTTCGGGCTCGATGGTGGGCACGTGCCCGGCCATGACCTCACCGGTGGTGCCGTCGAGCGTGATCAGATCGCCTTCCTTCATCTCGCGCTTCCCGATCCGCAGCGTGCGAGTGCCCAGATCAATCGATACGGCCGCCGCGCCTGAAACGCACGGCCGGCCCATCCCGCGCGCTACCACTGCGGCGTGTGACGTCATGCCGCCGCGCGCGGTCAGAATGCCCTTGGCGGCGTGCATGCCGTGAATATCCTCGGGGCTGGTCTCGACCCGCACCAAGACCACCGCCTCACCGCGCCCGGCGGCTTTCTCGGCGGTATCGGCATCGAGCACGATCGCGCCCGAAGCTGCGCCGGGCGATGCGGGCAGGCCTTTGGTGAGCACATCGCGCGCCGCCGTGGGATCGAGCGTGGGGTGAAGCAACTGGTCGAGCGCCATCGGATCGATCCGCAGGATCGCGGTCTTCTCGTCGATCAGACCCTCGCCAACCATGTCCACCGCCATCTTGAGCGCGGCCTTGGCGGTGCGCTTGCCGCTGCGGGTCTGGAGCATCCACAAGTGCCCGCGTTCGACGGTGAATTCGATGTCCTGCATGTCGTGGTAATGCGCTTCGAGCAGTTCGAAAACGTCTGCCAGTTGCCCGTAAGCCACTGGCATTGCTGCTTCCATGCTCAGCGGCTTGGCCCCGGCGCGGATGCGCGAGGCTTCGGTCAGGTACTGCGGGGTGCGGATCCCGGCGACCACGTCCTCGCCCTGCGCATTGACCAGCCATTCGCCGTAATAGGCCTTTTCGCCGGTCGCCGGATCGCGGGTGAAGGCCACCCCGGTGGCGCTGGTATCGCCCATGTTGCCGAACACCATCGCCTGGACGTTGACTGCGGTCCCCCACGCGCCGGAAATGTCGTTGAGGCGGCGGTAAACCTTGGCGCGGTCCGAATCCCAGCTATCGAACACCGCGCGGATTGCGCCCCACAGCTGTTCGTGCACATCCTGCGGGAAGTCGCGGCCGAGCCGGGCGGCAACGATCGCCTTGTATTCGCCGACCAGCAATTGCCATTCCTGCGCGCCCATCTCAACATCGGCATAAAAGCCGTTGTCTTCTTTGATGATTTCCAGCGCATCCTCGAATAGGTGGTGATCGATGCCGAGCACCACGTCGGAATACATCTGGATGAACCGGCGGTATGAATCCCAGGCAAACCGCGCATCGCCCGAAGTCTGTGCCAGCCCGGCAACGGTCGCATCGTTGAGCCCGAGGTTGAGCACGGTGTCCATCATTCCCGGCATAGAAACCCGCGCGCCCGAACGGACCGAGACCAGCAGTGGATCGGCTGCATTGCCGAACTTCTTGCCGACGGTTTGCTCGATATGGCCCAGCGCCTTGGCGACTTCGGCGTGCAGTTCTGATGAAAACTCCCGATCACCCTGAGCCTGTCGAAGGGCCCCCTCGGCGAGGTAGCGCACGCATTCTTCGGTAGTAATCGTGAACCCCGGCGGTACCGGCAGTCCAATCCCGGCCATTTCCGCAAGGTTTGCGCCTTTGCCGCCGACAATCGTCTTGTCGCGGGTGCGCGGATCGTCATGGGTGACACCGCCGCCGAAGGTGTAGACGTTGGCACTCATTTTGCGCAGTTTCCCGTCGGCTAGGGTGACACAAGTGACACGGTGTCACCCTGTTTATGCGATTCAATCATTTGAAAACAAACATATTCTTGAACGGATGACACTCCGGACCAGGGACCTGTTACCCCTCGATCTTCGAGAAATCGGCGACTCCGTGAACCGCGTCACGGAACCGCGCCAGCAAGCCGAGCCGGGCTTCGCGCTTCGCAGGCTCGGGATCGTTGACCGTCACGGCATCGAAGAACGCATCAACGGCCGAGCGCAAGGTGGCCAGCGCAGCCATCGCCCCGGCGAAGTCCTCGGCCACAACGGCAGCGGCGGCCTGCGGCCCGGCAGTTGAAAGCGCATCCATCAGCGCCTTTTCCGCAGGTTCGGGGGTGTAGGAAAGCGTTTCTTTAAAGCCCTTCCCCGTTGGGGAAGGGTTGGGATGGGGGTTCGACGCCAGCGGTGGAACCCCCACCCCCAGCCCCTCCCCACCGGGGAGGGGGGCAGTGAAGCCCTCCTTCTTGAGGATATTGGCCGCGCGCTTGTACCCCGCGAGCAGGTTGGTGCCATCCTCGGTGCCGATGAACGCCTGCAGCGCATGGACCCGGGCGAGCAGGCGGACCAGATCGTCCTCCCCGCCGAGCGCGAACACCGCGTCGATCAGGTCGTGCCGCACGCCGGCTTCGCGTTGCTGGACTTTGAGGCGGTCGGCGAGGAACGAGGCAAGCTTCGTTTCGAGATTGCCGAACCAAACTACTTCAAACTTCGCCAAATCATCTTCGACGGCCTTGATCAGCACATCCTGTAGACGGAAGCGCAAGTTGTTACTGAGGATGAGGGATATGATGCTCAGCGAAGCACGTCGCAGCGCAAACGGATCTTTTGAACCTGTAGGAGCCTCATCAATTAGGAAAAACTGGCAAAGCGTATCCAGTTTATCCGCCAGACTCACCGCCACCGTCACCGGCGCGGTGGGCACATCGTCGCCCTGCCCGACCGGCTTGTAGTGATCGCGGATCGCCTCCGCGACGGCTTGGGGCAAGCCTTCGTCCGCGGCGTAGTAACCGCCGATCACGCCTTGCAGTTCGGGGAATTCGCCGACCATTTCGGTGACGAGGTCGGCCTTGCACAGCCGTGCGGCGAGTTCGGCCTGGTCGGCCAGCAAAGCCCCTTCCCTTGAGGGAAGGGGTTGGGGATGGGTGTTCGACGCCTGCGAGGTGGGAACCCCCACCCCCAACCCCTCCCCACCGGGGAGGGGAGTTTCAGTGACAATGCCTTCCTCAACCAGCCACCGTGCCAGCTTGGCCACCCGCTCGACCTTGTCGGCGACCGTTCCCAGCTTCTCATGGAAGGTAATCCGCGCGAGGCCCTCGGCGTGTTCGCTCAGCGTCTTCTTGCGGTCCTGTTCCCAGAAGAACCGCGCATCCGCCAGCCGCGCCGCCAGCACCTTGCGGTTGCCATCGACGATGGCCGCGCCGCCATCGGTAGCGACGATGTTGGCGGTGCAGATGAAGGCGTTGGCGAGCTTGCCCTGCTCTGCACCCTCAGGCGTGCGTTCGCGGCAGATGAAGTACTTCTGGTTGGTCCGCGCGGTCAGCTGGATCACTTCGGGCGGCACATCGAGGAAGGCTTCGTCAAAGCGCCCGAGCAGAGGCACTGGCCATTCGGTGAGGCCGGCGTTTTCATCCACGAGGCTCGGGTCTTGAACCAATATTAGACCAGCATCGGCGGCAGCTCTCTGCGCACCTTCGTAGATGATAGCGCGCCGTTCTTCCTGATTGACGATGACAAAGGCGTTACGCAGTTTGTCCTCATACTCATCCGAATTGGCACTCGTGATTGTGATTGGGCCGGAATGGAGGAAGCGATGTCCAATTGTCTGACAATCGCTTAGCACACCAGCGACTTCAAAACGGACGATATTGTCACCAAGAAGGGCAACGATACCTTGCAACGGCCTAACCCAACGTGTCATTTCGGTTGATGCGGATGCGCCGCCCCAACGCATTGATTTGGGCCAAGGAAACGCACGGATGATCGCCGGGATTGCTTCGGCGAGAATGTCTGCGGTTCGACGTCCAGGTTCATCGATCGTCGCGAAATAAACCCCGTCGCAATCAACGAGCTGGCTTTGCGTCAAGCCATTCTTACGGAGAAACCCCTCCAACGCTTGAGGCGGAGCCGAAGTCTTAGGCCCTTTCAGTTCTTCACTAGCTGCCAGCGTTTCGAGCGGCAGGCCGTACGCGATCAAAGTCAGACGTCTAGGCGTGGCGTACGTTGCGATGTTATCCGGTTTGATCCCTGCATTTGCGAGTTCGGCTTCAAACAAGCGCTTCAAATTTTGACGAGCATCGTCCTGCATCCGCGCGGGGATTTCTTCGGAGCGCAGTTCAAGGAGGAAGTCAGGCATCCTAGATCCTCCCCTTTTGGGGGAGGTGGCAGCGCGCAGCGCTGACGGTGGGGGGCCGTGAGGTCGCGCGGCTTGCCCCCGCCGCCCCTGCGGGGCACCTCCCCCAGTGGGGGAGGATCTTAGGGTAGCCGCTCACAACACCCACTCCGGGTAATCCGCCTGCCACTGCGCTTCGTTCTTGCCGATCCACGCCTGGCAGCTGCCCTTGGCGAGATCGCGCACGCGGCCGATGTAGCTGGCGCGTTCCTGGACCGAGATCACGCCGCGCGCCTGGAGCAGGTTGAACAGGTGGCTCGCCTCGATCGCCTGTTCGTAGGCGGCGAGCGGGATTTGCGCATCGAGGCAGCGCTGGCATTCGGCCTCGGCCTTGGCAAAGCCGTCGAACAGGCTGGCGGTGTCGGCGACCTCGAAGTTGTACTTCGACATCTCCTGCTCGTTCTTGAGGAAGACGTCGCCGTAGCTGACCCCCGCGTCGTTGAAGCGCAAGTCATAGACGTTGTCGACGCCCTGGATGTACATCGCGAGGCGTTCGAGACCATAGGTGAGCTCGCCTGCAACCGGCTTGCAATCGAACCCGCCGACCTGCTGGAAATAGGTGAACTGGCTGACTTCCATCCCGTCACACCAGACTTCCCAGCCCAGCCCCCAGGCGCCTAAAGTTGGGCTTTCCCAATCGTCCTCGACAAAGCGGATATCGTGCGCCAGCGGATCGACCCCGATCGCGGCGAGGCTGGCGAGGTACAGCTCCTGCAGGTTCGCGGGGTTGGGCTTGAGGATCACCTGGTACTGGTAATAATGCTGCAGCCGGTTGGGGTTCTCGCCATAGCGGCCATCGGTGGGCCGCCGGCTCGGCTGGACGTAAGCGGCCTTCCACGGTTCCGGGCCGAGCGCGCGCAGCGTGGTCGCCGGGTGGAAAGTCCCCGCGCCCATGCGCATGTCATAGGGCTGGAGGATCAGGCAGCCCTGTTCGCTCCAGAAGGCGTGGAGCCGCAGGATCATGTCCTGGAAACTCAGCGGGCCGACAGTCTCACTCATCGTGCGGGGCTTTGGCGGATGGGCCCCACCCGGTCAATATGCGCATTCGTTCATCGACTGTGAGGATTTGGGCGGTTAGGACCCGCCCATGAACCTTCTCAAACGCCTGCTGACGCCCATGGCGGCCCTGATCGCGCTCACCGGGAGTGTGAGTGCCCCCGCCGAGCAAGCCGCACCGGTCGTCGCTGCACCGGTCGTCACTGCGCCGGTCGCTGCTGCGCCAGATGCCCAAGCCCATCCGGCGCTGTGGAAGGTGTCGGACCACGACACCACGATTTACCTGTTCGGCACGATCCACCTGCTCCCGCCCGGGATCGACTGGCTCAACGGCCCGCTGGCCGATGCGCTCGATCATTCTGACACCCTGATGACCGAGCTGCCCGATCTGCCTCCGGGCGACATCGCGGCGGCCTTGCTGCGCCACGGCACCCTGCCCGCGGACAAGAACCTGCGCCGGATGATGGGCGAGAAAGAGCGCGGCCAGCTGGAGGCAGCGCTGACCTCGCTCGGGCTGCCGGTCGCGCTGTTCGACCGCAAGAAGCCGTGGGTGACGGCGGCAACCTTGCCGATCCTGCAATTGCAGCGGGCGGGCTACAATATCGAATCGGGCGCGGAAAACTCGCTGACCAAACGCGCCACCCAGCTTGGCCGTGCGCGCGGCGGGCTGGAGACGGCGGACTTCCAGTTCGGCCAGTTCGATGTGCTGAATGACGCGCAGCAGCTTGAGTATCTCGGCAGCGTGCTCGAGGCTTTGCCGCAGATCAATGCCGAGATTGCGGCGATGGTCGGCAGCTGGTCGCGCGGTGATGCCGCCGCATTGGCGGCGCAGCTTAACGCCGACAGCGACAGCCCGGTGCTGGCCGAGGCGCTGATCTTCAGCCGCAACCGCAACTGGGCGGGCTGGATCGAGCACCGGATGAAGCAGCCCGGGACGGTGTTCATCGCGGTCGGCGCAGGGCATCTGGGCGGCAAGGGCAGCGTGCAGGACGTGCTGTCCCAGCACGGCATCAAGGCGGTTCGTGTCCAGTAAGCTGCGCGGACTGGTCCTGACCGGGCTGGCTGCACTGGCGCTGGCCGCTTGCAGCAAACCCGCCGAGGTCCGCCCGGCGCTGTGGCTGGTCGAGGGGCCGAACGGGCAGAAGGCCTGGCTGTTCGGCACGATCCACGCGCTGCCGCAGCCGGTGAACTGGCATTCGGCGAAGGTCGACGCGGCCTTGGCGGCATCGGACCGCTTGCTGCTCGAAGTTGCCAATATCGAGGACGATGCAGGCACGGCGAAGGCCTTTGCCGCGCTCGCGACCAGTCCCGGCTTGCCGCCCCTCGCCGAGCGCATCCCAAATGACCTGCACGACGAGCTGGACACTGCCTTCAAGCAGGACGGGTTCAAACCGGGCGAGCTTGACCGCTATGAAAGCTGGGCCGCCGCCTTGATGCTGCAGAACGCGGCGATGGCAGCGGGGCAATCGGATAGCGGCAATGGGATCGACCGCGCCTTGGTTCGCGGCTATTCCAAGCCGGTCGAGGAATTCGAAGGTGCGGCAGCGCAACTCGCGATCTTCGACCAGCTGCCCGAACCGGCCCAGCGCGCATTGCTCGCGGCCGCATTGCGCGAAGCCCCCGATGAGCAGAGCGAAATGCGCAAGCTCGAGCAAGCCTGGGCGCAAGGCGACCTCGCCGTGGTCGACACCGAAACCAATGCGGAATTCCTGAACAATCCGGAGCTGCGCAATGCCCTGCTGTTGCGGCGCAACCACGCCTGGTCGGCGCGGCTTGGCACCGATCTGGCGCGCGGCAAGCACCCGTTCGTTGCGGTCGGCCTGGCGCATCTGGTCGGGCAGGACGGTCTGCCTGCGCTGCTCACCGCGCGCGGTTACAAGGTCACCCGGCTGCAGTAGCCCGGCCCAACAGTGTTGCAATCCAGCGCCATTGCCGCTAACGGCGCGCGCTTCCCGTATATGGTCATCCCTGGAGGCATGACGGTGAATTTTATCAATCCAGAGTTTTGAAAGGCAAGTACCATGAGCGATACGCTGAACCTGCCGGCCGAGACGCGTGAACGGGCTGGCAAGGGAGCCTCCCGTGCATTGCGTCGTGAAGGCCGCGTTCCTGCCGTTGTATACGGCGGCAAAGAAGAGCCCCTGGCGATCCACGTCGAGGAAAAGTTGCTGATCAAGCAGCTGGGCACCGGCCACTTCCTGAACTCGATCGTCGAGATCGAAGTGGGCGGCAAGAAACTGCGTACGCTCCCCAAGGACGTTGCCTTCCACCCGGTCACCGACCGTCCGCTCCACGCCGATTTCCTCCGCCTCTCGAAGGATTCGACTGTCCACGTCAACGTGCCGGTGCTGTTCATCAACGAAGAGGACTCGCCCGGCCTGAAGCGCGGCGGCGTGCTCAACATTGTCCGCCACGAGCTCGAACTGATCTGTGATGCCGACAAGATGCCCGAAGACATCCAGATCGATGTCACCGGGCTCGATATCGGCGATTCGATCCACATCAGCAACGTGACCCTGCCCACGGGTTCGGTCTCGGCGATCACCGACCGCGATTTCACCATCGCCACGATCATCGCACCGTCGGGCCTGCGCAGCGAAACCGGCGACAACGCCACGACCGAAGCTGCCCCCGAGGAATAAGGTCTGAGCTGGTCGGCCCGGTGGTTGACCAGTTCGAAATGTAAGCCAATGTTCAGCCCGGCCGTGGCAACGCGGTCCGGCTTTGCATTTGGGGGGACCGATTCATGCACTATCGTATGGCGAGCGCCGCAGTCGCATTTTCGCTGATGGCCGCGCCGGCGCTTGCCGCAAACCAGCCCGCAGTGGGCGAGGCGCCGGTTCCGGGCGGCGATTTGGGTTGCGTGGTGCGTCTGGCCCTGCAGCTGTCGGCTTCGAAGACTATCGCCAACGACGCTTCCAAATCGGAGCAGGAGCGCGAGCAAGCGCGCGACATGGTGACCAGCACGCTCGAAGAAGAATCGTACTATCTTGGCCGACTCAGCATGCAGCCTGCCGGTGATCAGCGGCGCACGATGACCGGCAAGATGTTCAAAGATTACAAAGCTGAACCCGCGGACCAACAGACCAGCAAAACGCTGACCTGCTCAAAATGGTCGCGCGATCACCAGGTCGAAGTGCTTAAGTCGATGAAGTCGAAGGCCTGACGCACAGTTGCAGCTGTGGGTCGGCCTTGGCAATCCGGGCGCGCAGTATGCGCTGCACCGGCACAACGTCGGCTTCATGGCGGTGGACACGATTGCCGAGGTGCATGGCTTCGGCGCGGTGCAGAAGAAGTTTTCCGGCTGGCTGCAGGAAGGCCGGATCGGCGGCGCGCGGGTGCTGCTGCTCAAACCCGCGACCTTCATGAACGAAAGCGGCCGCGCGGTGAGTGAGGCGCTGCGGTTCTACAAGCTGGAGCCCGATGCGCTGACCGTGTTCCACGACGAACTCGATCTCGCGCCGTTCAAGGTCAAGGTGAAGCAGGGCGGCGGCACTGCGGGGCACAATGGGCTGCGCTCGATCGACCAGCATATCGGGCCTGATTTCAAGCGGGTGCGGATCGGGATCGGGCACCCCGGGCACAAGGACCGGGTCACTGGCTATGTGCTGGGCAATTACGCCAAGGCCGAGATGGACCCGCTGGCGGATCTGCTCGGCGCAATTTCAGGCGAGGCGGAGTGGCTGGCCAAGGGCGATGACGTTCGGTTTATGAACGATGTGGCGTTGCGGTTGGCGGAGTAACGCTACCACTTAACTCGACACCGTTCGCCCTGAGCGAAGTCGAAGGGTGGTTCGAGCGAAGCCGAGAACCTTCAACGGTTCCGCCAAACGAGAGCTTGGCCGCCTCGGCTGCGCTCGGCAGGTCCTTCGACTTCGCTCAGGACGAACGTGTCTTGGGTTTGCCCATTCAATCGGTCGGCGGTTCCCACAGCTCGATCGGGTTGCCCTCAGGGTCATGAATCCGCGCAAACCTGCCGGTCTGCGGATCGTTCCACTCGGGCTTGGTAATCACCTCGACACCGGCGTCCTTCAAGGATGCCAACAAAGCATCGATCCCCTCGACCCGGAAGTTGAGCATGTATTGCTTGTCCGCCGGGAAATAATCGGTGTTGGCCTTGAACGGCGCGAATACGGTGGGGCCGCCCAGCGCGGTCCAGCTCCACTCATCCACCGGGCCGGTTGCATCGGCGTTGCACCCTGCCCCGACATGGAGGTGCGTCCGGTACCATTCGTTGAGCGCATCGGGGTCTTGCGCCCGGAAAAACACCCCGCCAATTCCAGTCACGCCCATGATCCGGACTCCCGCCTAGCATTTGTCGCCGCTTGTCCATAAGAGGCGCGCACGTCTCAGCGGAGTCAATAATGGGTTTCAAATGCGGTATCGTCGGGCTGCCCAACGTGGGCAAGTCCACCCTGTTCAATGCGCTGACCGAGACGCAGGCGGCGCAGGCGGCGAACTATCCGTTCTGCACGATCGAGCCCAATGTCGGCCAGGTTGGCGTGCCCGACCTGCGGCTGGATAAACTTGCGGCCATCGCTGGTAGCGCGAAGATTATCCCGACCCAGCTTGGCTTCGTCGATATCGCTGGCCTCGTGCGCGGGGCGTCGAAGGGCGAAGGACTGGGCAACCAGTTCCTCGGCAACATCCGCGAAGTCGACGCGATCGTCCACGTGCTGCGCTGCTTCGAGAATGACGATATTCAGCACGTCGACAACAAGATCGATCCGGTCTCGGACGCCGACACGGTCGAAACCGAACTGATGCTGTCCGACCTGGAGAGCCTGGAAAAGCGCGTCCCCGCCGCGCAGAAAAAGGCCGCGCAGGGCGACAAGGATGCCAGGCTGCTGGCCTCGGTGCTGCTGCCCGCGCTCGAACTGCTGCGCGAAGGCAAGCCCGCCCGGCTCGCCCGGCCGAGCGACCCGGAAGAGTTGCAAGTGTTCAACTCCGCGCAATTGCTCACCGCCAAGCCGGTGCTTTACGTCTGCAATGTCGAGGAAGACAGCGCGGCCAGCGGCAATGCGTTCAGCGAAAAGGTCTTCGCCAAGGCCAAGGCCGAAGGCGCCAACGCGGTGATCGTCTCTGCGGCGATCGAAAGCGAGCTGGTCTCGATGGAGATGGACGACCGGTTGGTCTTCCTGGAGGAGATGGGGCTGCACGAAACCGGGCTCGCGCGGATCATCCGCTCGGGCTACGACCTGCTTCACCTGCTGACCTTCTTCACCGTCGGCCCCAAGGAAGCCCGCGCCTGGACCGTTCATGCCGGGGCCAAGGCGCCCGATGCGGCCGGGGAAATCCATTCGGACATGCAACGCGGCTTCATCCGCGCCGAAACGATTGCCTACGACGATTACGTGTCGCTCGGCGGCGAAGGCGGGGCCAAGGACGCGGGCAAGCTGCGGCAGGAAGGCAAGGAATACGTCATCGCCGACGGCGATGTGCTGCACTTCAAGTTCAATGTTTAAGCCTGAGAAGACGAGATGAGTGACGAGATGACCTTCTTCGAGGATCTCGAGCCCGGCGCAACAGCCGCGTTCGGGCGCTACCAAGTGACCCTCGAAGAGGTCGTCGAATTTGCCGAAAAGTACGATCCGCAGCCGTTCCACTTGTCCGACGAGGCTGCCGCACAAACGCACTTCGGCCGGATCTCTGCCAGTGGCTGGCACACCTGCGCGATGGTGATGCGGATGATGGTCGACAACATCAGCGAGCGGAAGCAGGCTGGACTCGGCTCGCCCGGGCTCGACGAGTTGCGCTGGTTGAAACCGGTCTATCCCGGCGATACGCTGCGGGTCGAAACCCGGCTGATCGACAAGACGCCAAGCCGCTCACGCCCAGAAATGGGCAGCTTCCGCTCCGAAGTTAAGGTGTTCAACCAGGACCATGTGCTGGTCGCGACCATGAAGTCGATCGGCCTGATCCGGACCCGCCCCTAAACTCCGCAGTTGAGCGTGCCCTGCACCGAATAGACCACCCGGTCCCACGCATCGCGGACCACCAGCTCGCCGGCATATTGCGTGCTTTTGGCCACCGCCGGCTTGCCCGCCCCCGGCACGCGCTTGAGCGTCAGCGTGTATTCCTTGCCCATGTAGTGCTCCCACGCCCCGGCTTCGAGCTTGGTCCCGCCGTTGTCCGACACCAGCATGTCGATATGATCGTCGAGCTTGATCAGCGCGCGCCCGACCAACGCCAGCACCAGCGGTTCAGCCGGGGAAGTGGTGCTGAAACTGCACCCCGCCCCGCTCAGGTTCTTGGCCTGGATTTCCTCAAGCGTGATCGGCTGCAAGGCGATCGGCTTGATCGGCGGTGCGACCTTCTGGATTGCCTCGACTGCGGCGACATCGGCAGCATCGCGGCGCTTCTGTTCTTCCGATGGCGCTGATGGGCCGCAGCCGCTCAGCATCACCACAGCGGCCAGACCAAACAGGCGTAACATCATCGTCTCCCGAACAGTTTCTCGATATCGCCGTGCGCCAGTTTGACCCAGGTCGGGCGGCCGTGATTGCACTGGCCTGAGCGCGGGGTGACTTCCATCTCGCGCAGCAGGGCGTTCATCTCTGCTACCGATAACGCACGACCGGCCCGAACGCTCCCGTGGCAGGCCATCGTCGCGAGGACGAGATCAAGCCGTTCGCCGAGCAGCAGCGCTGCGCCATTGGCGGCAAGATCGTCGGCGAGGTCGCGCAGCAGCGCTTGCGGGCTGCCCGCGGCGAGCAGCGCCGGAACCGCGCGGACCAGCATTGCGCCGGGACCGAACCGTTCGATCACCAGCCCCAGCGCAGCAAACGCATCGCTCGCTTCCTCGAGCCGGTCGCAATCGGGCTCATCCAGTTCGACCACTTCGGGGATCAACAGCGCCTGGCTCGTTGCCAGCTTGCCCTGCGCCCCGGCGGCTTTGAGCCGTTCGAGCACCAGCCGTTCGTGCGCAGCGTGCTGATCGACGATCACCAGCCCGTCCTCGGCCTCGGCCACGATATAGGTCAGCGCCACCTGCCCGCGCGCCACTCCGAGCGGGTGCTGCGGGGTCGGCGCTTCCTCGGCCACTTCGGCGCGGGCGGCGGGAGCCAGCGTGTCCCCTTCATACGAGCGCCACGGCCGTGCTGCCTCACGCACCCCGGACGAGCCATAGTCGCGCGCAAACAGCGAGGCGAGCGCCGGTGTCGGTGCCGTGAGCGGCGCGCTTTGCCAATTCCCCATCGCGGGCGCGGCGGGGCCCTGTGCGCTGCGCTGGCCTTCGGCTTCGAGCGAATGGCGCAGTCCCGCAACGATGAACCCGCGCACAAAGGCCGGATCGCGAAACCGCACTTCGGTCTTGGCCGGGTGGACGTTGACGTCGACCTCCTCGGGCGGAATGTCGAGAAACAATGCGAGCACCGCGTGCCGGTCACGCGCGAGCATGTCGGCATAGGCGCCGCGCACTGCGCCGATCAGCAGCCGGTCCTTCACCGGGCGGCCGTTGACGAACAGGTACTGGTGATCCGCCACCCCGCGGTTGAAAGTCGGTAGCCCGGCAACTCCGGTGAGCCGTGCCGCACCGCGTTGCAGATCGATCAGCACCCCGTCGCTGGCCAGTTCGCGCGCGACGATCTGCGCGACCCGGCTCGGCAGGGTATCCCCGCCCTGCAGCCGCAGGATCTGCCGCCCATCATGCTCAAGCACCAACCCGACCTCGCTGCGCGCCATCGCGAGACGGCGTACGACATCGAGGCAAGCGGCATATTCGCTACGCGCCGAACGCAGGAATTTGCGCCGAGCGGGGACCTTGCCGAACAGGTCTTCGACCCGGATCCGGGTCCCCGGCGGCAGCGCGGCAGGGCCTTGCTCGACCAGCGCGCCGTGATCGACCACCATCCGCCAGCCTTCGTCCGATCCGGGCACCCGGCTCTCGATCGTCAGCCGCGCCACGCTGGCAATCGAGGGCAGCGCCTCACCGCGAAAGCCCAAGGTGCTGACCAGTTCGATCGCGTCGTCAGGCAGTTTCGAAGTGGCATGGCGTTCGAGCGCCAGCGCGATCTCCGCTGGGGCCATCCCGCAGCCATCATCGGTGACTTCGATCCCGTCGAGCCCGCCCGCGCTCAGGCGAACGGCGACATTCCGGGCATCGGCGTCAAGCGCGTTTTCGATCAGTTCCTTAAGCGCCGAGGCCGGACGTTCGACCACCTCACCCGCAGCGATGCGGTTGACCAATGCGTCAGGCAGGCGGCGGATTATCGGCACGCCGTTACCCTAGCGGTGAAGCGCTGGAAATTCGAGACAGACCGCGCGGGTTATCAGTCCAATTGACACAATTTTTTGGCCTTTCAACTGCCGCTGCGCTAATGGGTCCGCTCCCATGCCAAAACGCAGGCCCGTCGCTGCCGCAGTAGCTGTGGTAAGCGCTGGTAAACATACGGATTTTTTAATGGCTTCGTTCCTTTCGCGATTCTTGAAATTCGGCTCCCAGAATATGGCGATCGACCTTGGGACCGCCAACACGCTGGTCTACGTCCAGGACCGCGGAATCGTGCTGAATGAACCTTCGGTGGTTGCCATCGAAACCATCAACGGGGTCAAACGGGTCAAGGCCGTGGGCGATGACGCCAAGATGATGATGGGCAAGACACCGGACAGCATCGAGGCGATCCGCCCGCTGCGCGACGGGGTGATTGCCGACATCGAAGTCGCCGAAGAGATGATCAAGTATTTCATCCGCAAAGTGCACGGCGGCAAGCGTTCGTTTTTCCGCTATCCCGAGATCGTGATTTGCGTGCCATCGGGATCGACCTCGGTCGAGCGCCGCGCGATCCGCGATGCGGCGTCGAACGCCGGGGCCAGCCAAGTCTATCTTATCCTTGAGCCGATGGCGGCCGCCATCGGTGCCGATATGCCGGTGACCGAACCGGTCGGCTCGATGGTCGTGGATATCGGCGGGGGCACCACCGAAGTCGCCGTGCTGTCGCTGCGCGGCCTCGCTTACACCACCTCGGTCCGCGTCGGCGGAGACAAAATGGACGAAGCCATCGTCTCTTACGTGCGCCGCCATCACAACCTGCTGATCGGCGAAGCCACCGCCGAGCGGATCAAAAAGGACTACGGCGTTGCCATGATGCCGGCCGACGGTGTGGGCGAATCGATCCAGATCAAGGGCCGCGACCTGGTCAACGGGGTGCCCAAGGAAATCACGATCACGCAGGCCAACCTGGCCGAGGCTCTGAGCGAACCGATTGGCCAGATCATCGAAGGTGTGCGTATTGCATTGGAGAACACCGCACCCGAACTGGCCGCCGACATCGTTGACCAGGGCATTGTCCTGACCGGCGGCGGCGCGTTGATCAAGGGGCTGGATGAATACCTGCGTGAAGAAACCGGACTGCCGGTAAGCGTCGCCGAAGATCCGCTATCCTGCGTTGCGCTGGGCACCGGCCGCGCGATGGAAGACCCGATGTTCCGCGGCGTGCTGATGACGGCCTGAGTTCAGGACGGATGACGCGCGCGGCCTTCCCCCAGGAGTAACCCCCGATGGCGGCGCCGAACAATCGCCGCCCGGGGTATTCCCGCCGGGCGCAATATGGCAATTTCTTCGGTTACATAACCGCAGTCGCCGGGCTGGTGGTCGGGGTGATCCTGTTGGTTGTGTCGACCGGCAACGCGGGCGCTTTCACCGGCCTGCGCACGGTTGCCGCCGATAGTACTGCGCCCGCTGCCAGGGTCGCCGCCGGAGCCCGGACTGGCAGCCAGAATTTGTGGCAGGTCCTGGCGGGCTATTTCACGTCGGGCGCGCGGGTCGCGCGGCTTGAACGCGAAGTTGCCGAGGGCCGGGTCAAGCTTGCTGAACAGGCTGCTCTGATCGAAGAGAACGGCCGCCTCAAAGCCATGCTCGTTTTGACGCAAGGCGATCAGCGCCCGGTCGTGGTGACCCGCATGATTGGCTCGACCTCGTCCTCAAGCCGCCGTTTTGCGACGATTGGCGCGGGTGCCAATCAGGGCGTGCGGGTCGGCATGGGGGTGCGCTCGCCGCTCGGATTGATTGGCCGGGTGATCGAGGTCGGCAGCAGCAGCGCGCGGCTTCTGCTGGTCACCGATGCGGACAGTTCGATCCCGGTGCGCCGCGCCAGCGACGGGATCCAGGGTTATGCCAACGGGCTTGGCAACGGCACCGTGCAAATCCGTCTCAGCACAACCGGGATCAATCCGTTGCACCCCGGCGATGCGATCGTTACCTCGGGCTCGGGCGGGATTTACCGTCCGGGCGAAGCTGTCGCGGTGATCGTATCGCTGACCCCCGACGGCGCAATCGCCCGGCCGCTGAGCGATCCCGGCCAGACCGAATTCGTCGCGGTCGAGCCGCTGTTCGAGGAGCTTCCCGCACCAGAGCCGCAGCCCCGGCCTGTTCCGTCCGGGAAACCTTGATGCCGAACCCGCTGCCTTCCGCCCTGCGCCAGTTCGGCAAACCGCGGATCAACCGCATCGCATCCCCGGTGCTGGCGCTGGCGACGCCGTGGTTGCTGGTGATGCTCGGCAGTCTCTCGCCAACCTGGCCGGTCATCGCTTCGGCGCCGGTGCTCCCGCCGTTCGGGTTCCTGCTGCTGGTCGGTTGGCAGCAATTGCGCCCCGGGCTGTTCCCGGTCTGGGCCGGTTGGCCGCTCGGCATGTTCGACGATCTGTTCAGCGGTCAGCCAATTGGTTCGGCGGTGGTGCTGTGGTCGGTCGCGATGCTCGCGCTCGATTTCCTCGATCACCGCTTCCCTTGGCGCGGGTTCGTGCTCAATTGGCTGGTCGCCAGTGCTTTCATCACTGGCTACCTGTTCCTTGCGCTGCAGATCGCCAACATGGCCGGCGGCGCGGCGAGCGCCGTGGTCCTGCTGCCGCAGATCGCCGTCGCGGTCCTCGCCTATCCGGTCACCGCACGGCTGGTGGGCCTGGCCGACAAGTTCCGGCTGATCCCGATCCGGTCTGTGTAACGTGTTCGGCAAGCCGCAGCACACCAGCTCGGGCACACTGAGCAACAGTTTTGACCGCCGCTCGGTACTGATCGGCGGCTTGCAGACCGGGCTTGGGGTGCTGCTCGCGGCGCGGCTCGGCTGGATCGGGCTGGTCCAGAACGCCAAATATGAAACGCTGGCCGAAAGCAACCGGGTCAACCTGACGCTGGTTCCACCGCGGCGCGGGGCGATCCTCGATCGCAACAACACCCAGCTCGCCAGCAACCGCATCGAATTCCGCATCGACATCATCCCCGAGCGGCTGGTCGACAGCGACGCCACCGTTGCCGAACTGGCCCGATTGCTCGCCTTTACCCCGGTGCAGTTGCAGGATCTTGAGGACAAGCTCGACAAGGCGCACGGCTATCAGCCGATCGAAGTGACCTCGGGCCTCGATCCCGAGCAATACGACAAGGTGCTGGTGCGGCTGCCCGACATGCCCGGAGTGATCGCGCAGCAGGGCTTTACCCGGTGGTACCCGACCGGGCCTTCGGTGGGCCACTTGATCGGCTATGTCGGTCCGGCCTCGGCCAAGGATTACGAAGCCGAACACAATCCGCTGCTGGTCACGCCGGGCTTCAAGATCGGCAAGGACGGGCTGGAAAAGCAGTTCGAGCAGGACCTGCGCGGCGTGCCCGGGGCGCAACGGGTCGAGGTCACCGCCAGCGGGCGGTTCGTGCGCGACCTCGAAAAGCGCGACGATGTGCCGGGCAAGCCGATCAAGTTGACCATCGACGCCGCACTGCAGGATTTCGCGGCGCGGCGCATCGGACTCGAATCCGCAGCCGTGGTGGTGATCGACTGCATTACCGGCGCCATTCTGGCGGTGGTTTCGATGCCTTCGTTCGATCCCAACACCTTTGCCGGCGGAATCAGCCGCTTGCAGTGGAAGATGCTCAACGAGGACGACCATATTCCGCTGCTCAACAAGGCACTGCGCGGCCTTTATCCTCCGGGCTCGACGATGAAGCCGATGGCCAGTCTGGCCTTGCAGAGCCACGGGGTCGAACCGGACGAGCGGATCAATTGCCCGGGCGGCTACCAGCTGGGCAATCGGTTCTTCCGCTGCGACGCTGTGCATGGAGCCATGGATATGCGCAGCGCGATCGAACACAGCTGCAACACCTATTTCTGGTCGATGGCGCACCGGGTGGGCTACGATGCGATCGCGCCGGTGGCCAAGCTGCTCGGCCTGGGCCAGCAGTTCGAACTGCCGGGCTCATCCCAGCGCTATGGCACCGTGCCCGACGCGGCGTGGAAGATGCGGCGTTACAAGCAGGAATGGAGCGCGGCGGATTCGCTTAACGCCTCGATCGGCCAAGGCTATGTCTCGGTATCGCCGTTGCAGCTCGCAGTGATGACCGCGCGGATCGCGTCGGGCCGCAACCTCATCCCCTCGCTGATTTTCGGCCAGGAAAAGCTCGCTGGTCCTGCCTTGCCCTTCACCCCTGAACAGTTCGCCGTGGCGCATGACGGGATGTTCCGGGTGGTCAATGGATCGGGCACCGGGGTCGGCAGCAAGCTCGACCTGCCCGGCATCCAGATGGCCGGCAAGACCGGTACCGCGCAAGTCCGCGCGCTGACTGCACGCGGAACTGTTGGCGCCTGGAAAACGCGCGATCACGCGCTGTTCGTCTGCTATGCGCCAACCGATGCACCGCGCTATGCCATGTCGGTCGTAGTCGAGCACGGCACCTTTGGAGCCCGCGCCGCTGCCCCGATCGCCAGGGACGTGATGACCTTCCTGTTCGAACCCGAGAAGGCGATGGCCACCTTGGCCGCGCTCGAGCAAGGTTGGGGCGGCACCCCGAGCGAGCGCGTGGCTGCGAAATACAGCTCCTACGTCAACCAGTACGGGACCACCGCGCCCAAGGTCAGCGACGATGATACGGTCGACAAGGCAATCGGCCGGGCCGCGAATACCGAAGCCCCGACCGACAAGTCGGCTGCGACCTCGTGGCCCGAGGAACCATCGCCCGCGCCTGAAGCAGCGCCCTCGCCCGAACCGTCAGCATCGCCTGCGCCCTCGGCCATGCCGCAATGAGCCGCCGAATCGTCCCCGAAGCGATCTCGCGTGAACCGTGGCACGTGCTCGTCCCGCTGCTGGCGCTCAACACCTTCGGGTCGGTCGTGCTCTATTCGGCAGCAGGCGGCCATTTGCAGCCGTGGGCCCTGCTCCACGAGCTCCACTTCGCGGTGTTCCTGATGATGGCCTTCGTCATCTCCCGCTTCCCGCGCGATTTTTTCAAGCAGGTTGCTTTCCCGGTCTTCGGCACGCTGGTGGTGCTGCTGATCCTGGTCGAAGTGCTCGGCAAAGTCAGCGGCGGCAGTCAGCGCTGGCTCAACCTGGGATTCATGCAGCTTCAGCCCAGCGAATTGATGAAGCCGGGCATCGTGCTGGCGCTGGCCAAGTTCTATGACGGCCTGCCCCCGGCGTTGACCAAAAGCTGGCGCGCCTTCCTTCCAGCGGGCGCGCTGGTCGGCGTTCCGGCTTTGCTGGTGATGGCTCAGCCAGACCTTGGTACGGGGCTGGCGATTACCTTCGGGGCAGCGGTGGTGATTTTCCTCGCCGGGCTTCCGCTTGCCTGGTTCATCGGAATAGGCGCAGCGGTTGCGGTTGCCGTGCCGGTAGCCTTCAATCTGCTGCTCAAGCCGTACCAGCAGGCCCGCGTCGCGATCTTCCTCGACCCCGAGAGCGATCCGCTGGGCAAGGGCTATCACATCACCCAATCGAAGATCGCGATCGGTTCGGGCGGATTCTGGGGCAAGGGTTTCGGCAACGGCAGCCAAAGCCACCTTGAATACCTGCCCGAAGCGCACACCGACTTTGCTTTTGCCACCATGGCTGAGGAATGGGGCATCCTGGGCGGCCTGTTCGTGCTTGCCGTATTCCTGTGGGTGCTGCGCTGGGGCATGGGCGTCTCGCGCCGCGCGCCCGACCGGTTCTCCAGCCTGCTCGCCGCGGGGATGACCTTTACGATTTTCTTTTACATGGCGATCAACATGATGATGGTCATGGGCCTGGCCCCGGTGGTCGGCATCCCGCTGCCATGGATCAGCCACGGCGGCTCTTCGATGATGACCAACATGATCTGCATCGGCACGATCATGGCGGTCGACCGGTGGAGCAAACACGGCCGCTCGCTGGGGTGATCGAAACGGGGATAAAACCCCTTCCATCGCTCGCAGCAATGGCTATAGGGGGCGCTCCCCGCCGAATCGGGGTTCCAGCGGCCTCATTTCTTCGGGGCCAGGAATGGACGCATAGCTCAGTTGGTAGAGCAGCTGACTCTTAATCAGCGGGTCCTTGGTTCGAACCCAAGTGTGTCCACCATTCTTTCAATATGTCAGGAGGCTGTAGCAACTGCTACCCGGCCGGCCGTGTGAGCATGGTGTAAGCGTTGAGCGCCGTTTGGAGCACTTTCCGCCCACACCTGCCACAGCCGTTGCGGGGTCCCGCCAGCGGTGTTTAGCCGTGCTCCAGCTTCAACGAAGGCGGTCAAGTCTTCTGGGGAATCGCGCACCATACGCGCGCCCAGCTTCCGAAAGGTAGGGCCTTCTCCGGTCAACCTCCATGCTTCGAGTGTTCGCCTTGTTGTGCCCAGCCGTTCGGCAGCCTCGGTTGTTGTAAGTAGGCGGTCAGTCATACCCCCTCCCCTCTCCAAAGTGTCGGGGAGGATCGCCATAGGGGGCATCCGGGGGAACGCCCCAGTGTTCCAAACGACTAGACGGCGGTAGAGGTGTGCGCCGGATGATCGCAGCCCTCGGCAGATCAGGTTAGCTGCCATTGCCGCCTCCTTCGATTATCTCGATGTCATCCGAAAGGCGGAACAGTTTGCGGCGGTCCCCTTTGACAGGGTTAGGCTACCCTCCCAACAGGTAAAGACGGACCGCGAGCCGACGAAGTTTAACGTGCGGACGGTCCGTACCGCGCCCCTCGTCGATGCCGATGATACCGTTCGTCAGGCTCTTGCTCACCAACTGGCGGACCCAACCACTTCAACCGGGAAGGCTCCAATGCAACTCAGAACCATGTCCGGATGCCGACAACGAAACTAGTGGCTTGCACCCGCTCTCCTGCAGCGCGGGCGAAGCGGGCGCTGTCGCCAATCTTTCGCTCCCATGACACGCCAATATACGGCGCAAACTCGCGCTTGATCTCATAGCGCAGACGCAGGCCCAGTTCGGCGTCGGACAATCCCGATCCAATGCCGTTCGCTGGCACATCCTGCGCCGCAAAATTCAGCTCGACCCGCGGTTGCAGGACCAGTTTCTGAGTGATGCGCTGATCGTAATATCCCTCTAGCCGGCCCAGGACGTCGCCCTTGTCCGAAAGGAACAGCGCACCTTCGACCTCAAACCAGTAAGGCGTGACGCCTTCAAAGCCGATGGTCGCATAGGTGCGTTGAGGCCCCGGCTTGAAATCGTGCCGGACACCGGCTTGCAGATTGAACCAAGGGCCGATTGCGCGGGAATAAAGCGCCTGGACCTCGGCGCTTTCGACGCCTCCGCGAACAGCACCTTCACCTTCGGTTTTGACGACAAAGCGGTCGATGTCACCGCCGAACCAGCCCTCGCCGTCCCATCGGTAAGCATCCGCACCTTTTTGAACGCGATACTCGGCGAGATTGAAGACGATGCTGTAAGCAGGCGTTCCGCCATTTTCATGGCGGAGCATGGTGCGCGATTGCTCCATTTGGTCTGCACCAAACACCGCGTCGGCGGCATGATCGGCGGGCGGAGCCGGAGCCGGCGTATCGCCGATCTCGGTATCTGGCGGTTCCATGCCCGGCATTCCAGCCATGTCATGGCCCGCATGGGGGTCAGCCGTAGCAGGGGCTTCGGGCTGTCCCATTTCCATGCCTTGCATGGTTGACATATCGTGTTCGGGCGCAGGCGATGCAGTTGCCGGAGCCGGTGCTGGCGGGGTCATGTCCATCCCCGGCATAGTAATCATGCTGGCAGCCGGCCTGGGTGCAGGCCTTGGTGCCGACGGTGGCGCAGTCGGTCTGGCCCGTTGCGGCACGGCGGCTCGTGCCTTCGGCGCGGGTCTGGGCTTCACTGCGGGTTTGGGTTTTGCAACGGGCTTGGGCTTTGCCGCCGGTTTGGCCGGCATGTTCATCCCCGGCATGTTCATATCCATCTGCGCGGCGGCAGGCGTGGCATTCGCGATGGCGATTGCGCTGGCGAGCAAAAGCTTCATGCCGCGTCCTCGTCCTGGCGCACCGTGACGACGCGGAACATCCCCGTCATCATGTGGAGCATCATGTGGCAGTGGAACGCCCAATCACCCAGCGCATCGGCGGTCAGGTCGAACGAGACCTTACCGCCGGGAAGCACATTGACGGTATGCTTGACCGGATGGTGACCGGGATTGCCGGTCACGACCTCGAAGAAATGGCCGTGCAAGTGGATCGGATGCGGCATCATCGTGTCATTGATCAGATTGACCCGCACCCGCTCGTTGTGTCGGAACGCGATCGGCTGCGCGCCCTCGCTGAACTTCACCCCGTCGAACGACCACATATATCGTTCCATGTTCGCGGTCAGGTGCAAGTCCAGCTCGCGCGCTGGCTTGCGGGTGTCAGCATTGGGATCGAGCGATTTGAGGTCCTTGTAGGTCAGGACGCGGTGATCCACCTTCTCAAGCCCGGTTGGCCGCTCTCCGGTGCGATCCATCGGCATGGGGGCAAGCGTGGCCACGCCCGGCCCCATTTTGACCTGCGGCGCGACTGAGGGATCGCGCATTTTCATCGAGCCGCCACTCATTTCCATTCCAGCCATTGCATCCGGCGCGGGCGCAGCGGGACCGTGTGCGGAATGATCTCCACCGCCAGACATATCCATGTCGCCCATGCCCATATCTTTCATCGTAAGCAGAGGCCGTTCGCGGATAGCCGGAATGGCAGCCACCATGCCCATGCGCGGGGCAAGCGTGGCGCGGCATTGGCCCGAGCGATCGATGGCTTCGGCGATCAGGCCGTAAGCCTGGTCGTCCTTGGGCTGGACAATGACATCATAGGTTTCGGCGATCGCGATCTGGAACTCGTCGGTCTCGACCGGCTGGACATGCTGGCCGTCCGCCGCCACCACCATCATCGGCAGTCCGGGCAACCGCACGTTAAAGTTGGTCATGGCCGAAGCATTGATGATCCTGAGCCGTACCCGCTCACCGGGGGTGAACAGTCCTGTCCAGTTTTCCTGTGGGCCATGCCCATTGATCAAATAGGTGTAGGTCGAAACGTTGACGTCGGTGATGTCGGTCGGATCCATTCGCATCTTGCCCCACATCGCTCGGTCTGACTGCGATTGATCCTTGCCCTGGATCAACCCAGCCAGCGTCTGCCTGTTGTGGTTGAAATAGCCGCCCATGGCCTTAAGCTTCCGAAGTTGCTCCATCGGATGCATGAAGCTCCAGTCGGACAGCACAATCACATGCTCGCGGTCATAGGCAACCGGATCGTTACCTGCCGGGTCGATCACGATGGCCCCATACTGGCCCATCGCTTCCTGCATCCCCGAGTGGCTGTGATACCAGTAGGTGCCCGACTGCTTGACCTCGAACTCGTAATTGTAAGTCTCGCCCGGCTTGATCCCAGGGAAGCTGACACCGGGAACGCCGTCCATCTGGAATGGCAACAGGATGCCGTGCCAGTGGATCGAGGAATCTTCATGCAGCGTGTTGGTGACCGCCAGACGGACCTTCTGGCCCTCCTTCAACCGGATGATCGGCCCGGGCAGTGTTCCGTTGACCGTTACCGCGTGGCCGGTTCTCCCGCCCACGCGAAATGGCGCATGGCCGATCGAAAGTGCGATATCGGTTCCAGAAACGGAGCCCATCGCCGGACTGAGTCCGGCGGACCCGCTTGCTGCCCATGCCGGGAACAGCGAACCCATCGCCAGCGAGCTACCCGCGATGGTCGCACCCTGGAGAAGCTGGCGGCGGCTTAAATATGACATCATCAAATTATCTTCCAACTCGTGCCAAAATTGTCTGCATTTGTGCGATTTCGCGTTCCTGCGCTGCAATGATATTTTGACAAAGTCGCACCGTTTCCGGGTCTGACAGCTTTGCCTTCTCACACATCAGGATCGCGCCGCTGTGGTGCGGAATCATCGAACGCAGGAACTGGGCATCGCCGACGCCCAGCTGTTCACGCATGCCAAACCAGCCGACCGCGAAGATAAACGCAGCCAGACCGATCAGCATCATATTGGCCTTGGGCGAGGGGTACATCTTGCCCATGAAGACAATCATCAGCGCCAGCATCGGAGCGACCATCATCAGGGTCATGTAGACGTTGCCGATATTGAAATAGAGATGCTCTGCGCTTGCGATCATCGCGTACATCACGAAAAACATGATCACGAAATCAATCACGAGTTCGGCAAACAGCTTTCGATACGGATGCACGCCATGGCCGGTGTCGGCAATGCGTCCCTTTGCGTCACTCTTCATTGCTTCACGAGCATGGGTCGGCGCACCATGCGTGCCGTCATGCCCAGGACCGGGCTGCTGATGCTCTCCTGCCATGGCCACAGTCCTCTTCGGTGAATCTCGGTGAACGCTGATGGGCCATACGCATCGCGTGAGGCTAGCCCTCAAAAATTTAATGTGCGGCCCGCTTCGAGCGCTTTGCGTGCGCGGTAGACTCGCGTTTCAACCGCCTTCTCACTGATCCCCAGGATCCCTGCTGTTTCAGTCTGAGAAAGTCCTTCGACAGTGCGCAAAATCAGGGGCTCGCGGATCGCCGCTGGGAGTTTGGCAATCAGTTCGCGCACACGGGCAAGTTCTTGCCGGTCGGCCAGCTGTCGATCGGCCGGAATACTGTCGTCGGAGATGTTCGACGCCGCCTCGATCGGCATCGCAAACGAGAAGAAGCGCCGCACCGTTCGGCGCCGCGCCCAGTCGCGGCATTTGTTGAGCGCAATCCGCGCCACCCAGGTCTTGAACGGGCGAGTGCCATCATAACTTTTGAGTGCAGCGAATGCGGCTATGAATGCTTCCTGCGTCACATCGAGCGCCGCATCGTCATCGCCGGTATTGCCGCGCACCAGGCGGAAGACGGGCGAACGGTACCGATCCAGGAGTTCGCCAAAAGCCGCCTGCCGTCCTGCCAAGGCGAGCGCCGCCAGCTCACCGTCCGAGCACTCGCCCAGCGGCAGCGTCATTGCTGATCGGCGGTCAGCGCCTTGACCACGGCCGCGTCGAATTTTGCAGCCTGATCTGGCCGTAAGAGCCGGCGCATCGCAAAAACATGCTCCAGCGTTTCTTTTTGCAGTTCACCCATTGCCATATGCGATTGGTCGATGGCCGCTGAAACCTGAGGGCCGTAGCCATGTTCGGCCTCGATTGCCGCCGCCAGTCTGGCATTGTCGGCGCGCATCTCGAGTTCGAGCGCTTTGCGGCGTATTGCGAATTGCCCCTCGAGCGCATCAATCCGGGCGCGTTGAGCGGTATCGAGATTGAGCTGATCGTGGAGCAGGGCATGCAGTTCGCTGTCAGCGGCAGGTTTGGGCGGCAGCACGGCCCGGCCAACCCACACACCAGCAATCGCCGCAGCGAATGCAATCGAGGCCACCAGCAGTGTGCGGCGGAGGTTTGTCACTTCGAGGCCAGCAGCAACGAAGACGGCACCAGCGCAGGCGGCACCCCAAACGGCGAGACCGACGGCGCGGCTACCGCTGCAGTCCCGGGGAACCCGGTACTGGCGACGCCGACCGCAAGCGCCACTGCTGCGGCGATGCCGAGCGATCCGGTTACGCTCGATCGGTCATAGTGTGCGAGCCCGGCAAATACCGCTTGGTCCATCGTCGCCAGACGCGAGGGGAGAGGCGCGCTAGCCAGCCGTGCCAGCATCTCGTCAAGGTTGCTCATTGCCAGAAACTCCAATGTCGTTGTTATACGCATGGCATGGCGCGATCCCTCAATACCAGATTGATCTGCCCCGTACGGATTTTTCAAGGGGCGGGCTTCGGCGCTGCGTATTTGTCATGAACCCCTAGTTGGAGATCCTTCATGTCCAGATTCCGCCTTGCTTTGACCGCCCCCCTGCTGGTCGCGCTAGCCTTCGCAGGAAGCGCGCAGGCCCACACCAAGCTGGTGTCCTCTTCTCCTGCGGCCAATGCCACAATTGGCAAAACCGGCCGGATTGTCCTGACCTTCAATGAGCGGGTCTTTGCCAAGTTTACCGGGGCAAAGCTGGCTATGACCTCGATGCCGGGCATGGCCAACCACCAGCCGATGCCGATCACCGGCTTTACTTCGGCAATGAGCCCGGACGGCAAGACGCTCTCTCTGACGATGCGCCGCGCGCTTGCTCCCGGGACCTACCAGCTGAACTGGTTCGCGGCCGGCGCAGACACGCACCGCATGACCGGCACTCTTTCCTTCACCGTGCGATAGGTGATCGATCCCCTGACAATCGGCATCAGGTTCGCGCTCTATGTGAACCTGATGCTGTTGTTCGGACTGCCACTGTTCGGGCTCTACGGCCTGAAGGGCCCGGAACGCCTGCAAGCAAATGTGGTGCCGTTGCGCATGCTGATCCTCTGGCTTTCGGCAACCGCCATACTGTTGTCAGTGCTGAGCATTCTGGCGATGACCGCCTCGATGGCAGGTGTTGGGCTGGTTGAGGTTGATCGCGCCTCGGTTGAGCTGATGATCTTCGAAACGCCGATGGGGAATGCCTGGGCAGCGCGCATCGCGGCCCTGTTGATGTCGTTCACGATTGCGATGGTGCTGGGTGGGCGCAGGACTTCGCTGTGGCTGGCCGTGGTCTCGATAAGTGCGGCGGGTGCGCTCGCATCGCTGGCCTGGACCGGGCACGGCGCAGCAAGCGACGGGATTGCAGGGACGCGTCATCTGATCGCGGACATTGTGCATTTATGGGCGGCGGGAGCGTGGTTCGGCGCGCTTGTGGCGCTTGGCGCGCTGCTGTTTCGGCCCGCCCGCAAGATGTCCGCTGCCCACCTCGTGCTCACCCATCGCGCACTCGATGGCTTTTCGGTCATTGGCACGGTGATTGTCGCGCTGGTCGTGGTTTCCGGGCTGGTGAACAGCTGGGTGCTGGTTGGCCCGTCTCATCTGTTGTCGATGGCGACGACGCTCTATGGGCAACTGCTGATCGCAAAGCTCGCGCTATTCGGACTTATGCTGGGACTGGCAGCGGCTAACCGGTTCCGGCTGACGCCAGCATTTCGCCTGGAAATCGAGCGCGGCGGAACCGTACCGGCCATAAGCCGGCTCCGCCTGAGCGTCATCTACGAGACGACTGCTGCCCTTGCTATCCTTGCCCTGGTCGCATGGCTTGGGACTCTTGAACCGCCGATGTCGATGTGACCCTTCACGGGAGCACCACCGTGGAAGAAACCAGCGCGGACGTGTAATGAACGCACTCCAAATCAAGAAAGTAACTGGCAATGGAACGTCGCAAGTTTTTGCAATGCAGTGCCTCGCTACTCGCCGTTGGTGCCGGTTTGGGGCTTGCTGGCTGCGGTGACAGCGGCACTGCCGACGCGGCGTTTGTTCCCTATCCAAACGACCCGGTACGGCCAGAGAATTTTACAAACCCGCTGTTTATTCCGGGTGCCGAGGGGCCATTTGGCGTCCTTAACGTGACCGACACACCGCTGACGCTCAAGGCCCGCGCAGCGACGTTCCCAATCCTCGGCGGACGGGCCTCACCATTTCTGCTGTACGAGACCAGCTACGCGGGCAAGACCTATCAAAACCCGATTTTCAAGATCAAGCGCGGCGGCCGGTTCGCGGCCGCATTGCAGAACGGCTTGAACGAGCCGACGATCATTCATTGGCATGGCCTGCACATCCCGGCCAGCATGGACGGCCACCCAGTCGACAGCATCGCTCCCGGCACCAGTTATTCCTATGATTTCACGGTCAGCAACCGCGGCGGCACCTATTGGTATCACACCCATGCCAATCATTTGACGGCGAAACAGGCCTATGGCGGCCTTGCCAGCTTCTTCATCGTCGAGGACGAGGACGATCTGCGGCTCGCCAAGGCACTCGACCTCAAGCTGGGCGAAACCGATCTGCCGCTGGTCATCCAGGACAAGCGCTTCAACGCCGCCGGCGAGCTTGTCTATCAGCCGGACCCGGGCGAAAAGATGATGGGCTATCTCGGCGACATCGTGCTGGTCAACCTGACGCCCAATGCCTATCTCGACATCGGCCCGCGCATCTATCGGTTCCGCTGTTTGAATGGCTCCAACGCGCGCATCTACAAGCTCGCCTTCATGCGCGGCAAAGAACAGTTGGCGTATCAGGTGATTGGCACCGACGGCGGGCTGCTCGATCGGCCGTATCCGGTCAAAGAGGCTTTTCTGGCGCCCGGCGAGCGGCTCGATGTGCTGTTCGACGCGAGTCAGTTGCGTCAAGGCGACACAGTTTTCCTGAAAAGCCTCGCATTCGATACGATGGAAAATGATGGTATGATGGCGATGATGGGATCGTCAAACGGCATGTCCGGCGATAATTCGATGGATCGCAGCCACGGCAGCACGCGGCTCGACGACGGGCTTGAGTTCAATCTGCTGAAGCTGGTGGTGACGAAGCCCGCACAGGCACCGCGCCCGCTGCCGGCGCAGTTCTCGCAGGTCCTGCCGATCGACATCAAGGGAGCTGCGCAGCGCAAGGTTCGGGTCGAGATGGGGCATATGCGCTGGCTCATCAACGGCGAGAGCTTCCGCATGGATGCCTTTCCGATCGACGCAAAGCGAAACACCACAGAAGTCTGGGAACTGCACAACGCCAAACAAAGCATGCCGCATCCCATGCACATG
>JANYGC010000081.1 GCA_025359425.1 Sphingomonadaceae bacterium | reverse complement strand
CGTGAAGATCAACGACAAGCACATCGAGGTGATCGTTCGCCAGATGCTCCAGAAGGTTGAGATCACCGACGGCGGCGACACTACCCTGCTGGCGGCCGAACAGGTCGACCGTGAGGAAATGGACGAGTACAACGCCAAGCTCGAGCCGGGTCAGAAGCCCGCCATCGGCAAACCGGTGCTGCTCGGGATTACCAAGGCCTCGCTCCAGACGCGCTCGTTCATCTCGGCCGCGTCGTTCCAGGAAACCACGCGGGTGCTCACCCAGGCGGCGGTCGAGGGCAAGAAGGACAGCCTGATCGGGCTCAAGGAAAACGTCATCGTCGGCCGGCTCATCCCGGCGGGCACCGGCGCCGGCATGAACCGCTTGCGGGTTGCCGCCTCAAGCCGCGACGCGGCGCTGCGCGCGCAGTACCGCAGCTTGCAGGAAAGCCTGATCGCACCCGCAACCGCAGCCGAAGAGCATGCCGCCGAACTGGCGCAAGGCCCCGAAGCTGCGATCGGCGACGATCCGCTGGCGGCGGTCGAGGGTGAAACCCATGGCACCGACGCTGACGCGGGCGATTACCTCAACCCCGAGGCCGCCGACGGCGCCGAATAGGCGCTGATCGAGCTGACACAAAATGGCCCCGCCGGAGCGATCCGGCGGGGCTTTTTTGTTGGCTCCTGACCGCCTGCTCCACTTTACATACTGTGTTATATATCTGGTTATAGGAGTGACGAAACATGGTCGATGTTGTAGCCGAATTGGGTCCAGTACTGCTGGGCAGTCGGTTCAAGCGGCTGGCCGAGCGCCTGCAGGGTGGTGCCGCCATGCTGATGACCGAGGCCGGGGTGCCGCTCCAGCCTGGGCACATCCCTATCATGACCGCGCTGGAGAGCGGGGTGAAGACGGTCGGGCGCCTCACCGAGGAAACCGGCACAAGCCAGCCCGGCGTGACCCGCACGCTCAGCCAGCTGGTCAAACTGGGGATGGTCAACCGCGTCACCGGGGCCGACCAACGCGAGCGGCTCGCGTCGCTGACCCCGGCAGGCCAAGCCGCGATGAAGCGGGTCCGGAAGCTGGTCTGGCCGCGCGTCGGAATCGCGGTCGAACAGATGCTCGCCAGCCTCACCCCTGCCCCGCTGCTCGAGCAGATTGCGGGCCTTGAAGCAGCGCTTGCCAAGCGTTCGCTCGCGCTGCGCACCGGCGACGTGCCCGCGCCCGGTTTCGTCATCCATCAATTCAACGACGAACTCGCGCCGGCCTTTTACACGATCAACGCAGAATGGATCAGCGCCATGTTCGTGCTCGAGCAGACCGACATCGACGTGCTGGAGAACCCGCGCGCAAAAATCATAGAAGCGGGCGGGACGATCTTGTTCATTGAGGCAGAGGGGCTGGGGATCGTCGGGACTTGCGCGCTGCAACAGACTTCGCCGGGCAAGTTCGAACTAACCAAAATGGGCGTGACCGCAGCGGCTCGTGGTTTGAAAGCGGGCGAAGCGCTGCTCGCGGCGATGATCGCACGCGCCAAGGCCATGCACGCGAAGCAACTGTACTTGCTGACCAACCACAAGTGCAGAGCGGCGATCCACCTCTACGAGAAGGCGGGATTCCGCCACGATGCGCAGATCATGGCGCAGTACGGCGCGCGCTATGCGCGGTGCAATGTGGCGATGGATTATCCGCTTTAGCGGTCCGCCAGGTTCCGCTCATGCGCCGCGACCACCGCGCGGCTCACCGCCTGCATCATCGCCATCCGCGGCTTGATCGGCAGCCGGGTCTCGCCGATCAGCACCGCCACAGCGTAGCGGGTGCCGTCGGGCGCCTGGAAGATCGCCACATCGTTGTAGGCGGTGGCGAGGCCTTGCAGCTCCTGCCCGGTCCCGGTCTTGTGAAAAACCGTCCAACCCGGCGGGACTGCGCCCTTGAGCCGCATCGGGCCGCTTTTTGAATGCTGCATGATACCAAGCAGCACATTGGTCGAATCGGCTGAGAGCAGTTGTCCCTGCGCGAGCAGTCCGAGCGCGTGGGCGATCCCCGCCGGGGTCCCGCCGTCGAGCGGATCGGCGATGTAAGCACCGAGCAGGGCCTGGCGCTGGGCCATCGGCAGCCGCGCGCGGGCCTGCTCGAAATTGTAGCCGGTGGCGAGATCGGGGGTCCATTGCAGCCCGGCAATCTGGCTTTGCAGTAGCCGCTCGCCCGGTCCGAAGCGGATCCCGGTAATGCCGCGCTCGGCGAGCACCGCGCGGACATGACCGGGTCCGCCGACGCGCCATAGCAGCTTGTCGTTGGCCATGTTGTCCGACAGCGACAGCGCCGAGCGCATCATCGCCTCCGCCGGCAGGGTCAGCGAGCCTTGCTTGAGCACCGTCCAGCGCATCGGCTGGTTGAACACCACCTGGTCCTCGGGGCGCAGCGTGAGCGGTTCGCCCAGCTGCAACTGGCCGCGATCGACCGCGTCGAGCACGCTGATCGCCACCCACAGCTTGGATACGCTTTGCTGCGGGAAGAACTGCCCGGTGCGCTCACCCACCATCCAGTCGCAGCCGGCTTGCATAACCGCGATGCCGACATTGCCGGCGAACCCTTGCGCGATACCGGTCAGGTCGCGCTGCAATTGTGCCGGGTGCGGGGCGCAATGAACCGGCGGCGCGGGGGCCCGGGCATAGGCTTGCGGGATCGCCGGGAGCAGCTTGCCGGCCAGGCCATGACGCGCGTTGGTCAGCGCCAGTGCGGCAAAGCCGAGCAAACCCAGACCAAGCGCGCCAACGCACAGCCGCCGCAGCCGCCAGGGGCGACGGGTGCCCAGAGTTTGGCCAAGCGTGGTTGGATCGTCGCGACGCAGATGAGTTGTCATGATTTGCCGCGCAAATAGGACGGGTTCTGCTCCGTGCAAAGGGTTCAAGCGACCAGCCGTGCAGTTTTTCGCCGGAAAAATCGCTGCCACCAAGGCAGCGCGCGAGCGCCGAGGCGATGCCGTGGCAAATAGCGCTTATTCCGGCTTCGCAATTACAGCCTATATATCTGATTAGACGTGGCAATGTTAAAACCTAGAACAGCCGTTGCGCGTTTTGCAAGCGCGGTTTTGGGTGCGTTGTACTATCACCTTGTCAAGCGGGCGAGCATTGCAGGCGATCCGCGAAAGGCATTGCCATGACGGCGCTACTTCTCGCCCGCGCGCAATTTGCGTTTACGATCAGCTTCCACTTCCTGTTCCCCGCTTTCACGATCGGGCTTGCCAGCTTTCTGGCGATGCTCGAGCTGCTGTATCTGCGCACCGGCAAGCCGGTCTATGACAACCTCTATCGCTACTGGCTGCGGATTTTCGCGGTAGTCTTCGCCATGGGCGTGGTTTCTGGCCTGGTCATGTCTTACCAGTTCGGCACCAATTGGGCGGTGTTCTCGGACAAGGCCGGGCCGGTGATCGGGCCGCTGATGGCTTACGAGGTGCTGACCGCGTTCTTCCTCGAGGCCGGGTTTCTGGGAGTGATGTTGTTCGGGCGCGACAAGGTCGGGCCGCGGCTGCACTTTGCGGCGACTCTAGCGGTTGCGGTGGGCACATTTATCTCGGCGTTCTGGATCATCGCGGTCAACAGCTGGATGCACACGCCGACCGGCTACGAGCTGGGCGCCAACGGCCAATTCATGCCTGGGCCGAGCTGGGCCGCGATCATCTTCAACCCATCGATGCCTTACCGGCTGGTCCACACCGTGATCGCCGCCTACCTGACGACCGCTTTTGCGATCGGCGGTGTGGGCGCCTGGCACCTGCTGAAGGACCGCGACAACCCCGGCGCGCGCACGATGTTTTCCATGGCGATGTGGATGGCCGCGCTGGTCGCGCCGGTGCAGATTCTGGCCGGCGATTTGCATGGCCTCAACACGCTTGAGTACCAGCCGGCCAAGGTGATGGCGATGGAGGGACATTACCAAAGCCATCCGAATGGCGCCCCGCTGATCCTGCTCGGGATTCCAAACAGCAAGGAGCGGCGGGTCGACTATGCGGTGGAGATCCCCAAGGCCTCGTCGCTGATCCTGCGCCACGATCCCAACGCACCGCTGGCCGGGCTCGACACCATCCCGCTGGCTGATCAACCGCCGGTGGGGATCGTGTTCTGGGCCTTCCGGATCATGGTCGGGCTGGGCTTCGCGATGGCCGGGCTCGGGCTGCTGAGCCTGATTTTGCGCTGGCGCGGCAAGCTTTACCGCAGCCGCTGGCTGCTGCGCCTGGCGGTCGTGATGGGGCCCGCAGGCTTCATCGCCGTGCTGGCCGGCTGGACTGTGACCGAAGTCGGCCGCCAGCCGTTCACGATCTATCACTTGCTGCGCACCGCCGATAGCGTGTCGCCGCTGGGCGCACCGGCGGTTGCCGCCTCGCTGGTCGCTTTTGCAGTGACCTACTTTACCGTGTTCGGCTTTGGCATCTGGTATCTGCTGCGAATGATGGCCAAGCCGCCAAAAGCGCATGAACCGGCCCTGCCCAACGATCCAACCCGCACCGCCGGGGTGACCCCGGCGCCTGCCTTGCTGGGAGGAACCGAGACATGATCGACCTGACTGTCGTGTGGGCCGGGATCATCGCGGTGGTAATTGTCGCTTACGTGGTGCTCGACGGGTTCGATCTGGGCATCGGCATCCTGTTTCCGCGGCTGAAGCCCGGGGCCGAGCGCGATACCGCGATGAACAGCGTCGCGCCGGTGTGGGATGGCAACGAGACCTGGCTAGTGCTGGGCGGGGGCGGCTTGCTCGCCGCTTTCCCGCTGGCCTACGCAATCGTGCTGCCCGCGCTCTATGCCCCGATTATCGCGATGATGCTCGGGCTGGTGTTGCGCGGGGTGGCGTTCGAATTCCGCTGGCGCGATCCGGCGCACCGCGCGGCGTGGGACGTGGCCTTCGCTGGCGGTTCGGCCATCGCCACATTCGCGCAAGGCGTGGCGCTGGGCGCGCTGTTGCAAGGGATTACCGTCACCGGGCGGGCCTACGGCGGCGGATGGTGGGAATGGCTGTCGCCGTTCTCGCTCCTGACCGGGTTCAGTCTGGTGATCGGCTATGCGCTGCTGGGCGCCTGCTGGCTGATCTGGAAGAGCGAGCATGGCTTGCAGGACAAGGCGTTTCGTTACGCCTTATGGCTCGGGCCGGCGTTGCTGATCGCGATTGCCGCGGTCAGTCTGGCCACCTTGACGCTGGAGCAGCAGTATTACCTGCGCTGGATTCGCTACCCCGGCATTGTGCTGACCGCGCCGGTCCCGCTGGCGACCGCAGCCATCGGCGTGCTGTTTTTCCGCGCGATCAAGCAGCGGCGCGAGGCGCAGCCGTTTTTCCTCGCGCTGGCGCTGTTCGGCTTGTGCATCGCCGGGCTCGGCATATCGATCTGGCCCGATGTCATTCCGGCGCGGGTGACGATCTGGCAGGCCGCCGCACCCTATCGCAGCCAGGTCTTCATGTTGGTCGGCGCGGTGATCATGGTGCCGGTGATTCTCGCCTACACGGCCTGGGCTTACTGGGTATTTCGCGGCAAGGTCGATGCCGCCGGGTACCATTGATGGCCAGCCGGATGAAACGGCTGGCCTGGTTCGCGGCGATCTGGGCCGGGAGCGTGCTGGCGCTGGGCGCGGTTTCGTTTGCTCTGCGGCTGGTGCTCAAGCCCGCCTAGCTGGCGTAAGCCAGTTCCTCCAGCGCCCCGAACGCCGCCAAAGCCCCCGCATCGCCGAACGGGGCAAGCTGGCTCATGAAGACGCCGCCCACGCCCTTGGCCGGATCGAACCAGTAGTAAGAATTGAAGATCCCGGCCCACGCTAGGCTGCCGGGCGAGCGGCCGTGCGGGCCGGGTTCGGGGTTGATCAGAAAGCCCAGCCCCCAACCGGTGTGCTGGTCCGGGAAGGTATCATAAGGCCCGGCGAGTTCGGGCATCGCGCTGCCCATTTTGCCCGCGCGCAAGGGCGCGACCTGGTTGCGGGACATTTCGGCCACGGTCTCGGCCTGCAGGATCTGCACCCCGTCAAGCTCGCCGCCGCGCAGCAGCATCCGCACGAAGCGGGCGTAATCGGCGGCAGTCGAGGACAAGCCGCCGCCGCCCATGTGGAACTCGCCGCCGCCGAGCACCGCCGGGTTGATCTCCCACCCGCCGCCGGGGGCGCGGACGTGGACCTTGGCCGCATCGGCGGGCATCGCGGCGCGGAACGCGGTGCTGGTCATGCCGAGCGGGCCGGTAACGTGCGCGGCGAGGTAATCACCCAGCGTCTGCCCGGTGACCGCCTCGACCGCTTGCCCGACCCAGTCGGTTGCGACCGAATATTCCCAGCTCTCCCCCGGATCGAACATCAGCGGCATCTTGATCGACGCCAGCGAGCCGGGTTCGGGCATGCCGGTGGCGGCATAATAGCCCAGCACTTCGGGATGGATGAAGAAGTAGCCCAGTCCGGCGGTATGCGTCAGCAGGTGGCGTAGCGTGATCGGGCCCTTGGCCGGCCGGAGTTGCGGTTTCCCGTCTGCCCCGGTGCCCACCATTACTTGCGGATTGGCGAGATCAGTCAGCACAAGGCCGATATCGCCATCGAGGCTCAGCCGCCCCTGCTCGACCAATTGCATCGCCGCAACCGACGTGATCGCCTTGGTCATCGAGGCGATCTGGAACAGCGTGTCCTCGCGCATCGGCAGGTGGCCGACCGCATCGGCCTCGCCCACCGCGCGGGCAAAGCGCACGCCTTCGCGGTCAACGATCATGCCAACAGCGCCGGGCAATTGAGCGGCGGCAACAGCCATATCGAACGGTGCCGGATCGAGCATTGTTTGTTCCATCATCCGCATTGGCTAACGCGTTCGGGCAGCTTAGGGAAGTCACCATGGTCGATACGCTTTCCATCACGCTGGCCCAGCTCAACCAATCGGTCGGCGATATTGCCGGTAACGCCGCCGCGATGCTCGCCGCGCGGGGGCGCGCGGCAGGCGCGGACCTGATCGTCTTCCCCGAAATGCAGTTGATCGGCTACCCGGCCGAGGACCTGGTGCTCAAACCCGCACTGGTCGAACGCGCCGCCGTCGAGCTCGAAACGATGGCCAAGGCCACCGCGGGCGGCGGCCCGGCGATGCTGGTCGGGTCGATCTTCGTGATCGACGGCGCGCTGCACAACGGGGTGGCGCTGCTCGATGGCGGCAAAGTCGCCGCGATCCGCCTCAAGCACGAGCTGCCCAATTACGGCACTTTCGACGAGGTGCGGCTGTTCCAGCCCGGCCCCTTGCCCGAACCGATCGTGTTCAAGGGGGTGATGATCGGGCTGCCGATCTGCGAGGACATCTGGCACCCCGACGTCTGCCGGCACCTCGCGGATTGCGGCGCCGAACTGCTGATCTGTATCAACGGCAGCCCCTACGAGATCGACAAGGATACGCTGCGGATCGATGGGGTGGCGAAGCGCCGCGCGGTCGATACCGGGCTGCCGCTCGCTTACCTCAACCGCGTCGGCGGACAGGACGAGCTGGTGTTCGACGGCGCGAGCTTTGTGGTCAACGGCGATGGCGGCCTCGCGGTCCAGCTGACCGACTGGGAGGAGCAGGAGGTCACCACCCGGTGGACCCGCACTGCGAGCGGCTGGCGCTGCGACCGGGGCGAACTGGCCAAGCTCGCCGATCATCCCGAAGATATCTATTGCGCGATGGTGCTGGCGCTGCGCGACTATGTCGACCGTAACCGCTTCCCCGGGGTGGTGCTCGGCCTTTCGGGCGGGATCGACAGCGCAATTTGCGCCGCGATTGCCGCCGATGCGCTCGGGCCAACCCGCGTGTGGTGCATGATGCTGCCGAGCCGCTTCACCGGCCAGCTCAGCCTCGATCTGGCGGCCGAATGCGCGAAGATGATCGGCTGCAAACTCGACACGATCCCGATCGCCCCGGCGGTCGAGGCGTTCGACACGATGCTGTCGGGCAGCTTCGCCGACGTTGCCGTCGATATCACCGAGGAGAATATCCAGAGCCGGATCCGCGGCGTAACCTTGATGGCGCTCTCCAACAAGTTCGGGCCGATGTTGCTGACCACCGGCAACAAGAGCGAAATGAGCGTTGGCTACGCGACGATCTATGGCGACATGGCGGGCGGCTACAACCCGCTGAAAGACGCTTACAAGATGACCGTCTTCGCGATCTCGCGCTGGCGCAATGCGCATAAGCCCAAGATCGGGCTCGGCCCGGACGGCCCGGTGATGCCCGACGCGATCATCACCCGGCCGCCCAGCGCCGAACTGCGCCCCGACCAGAAGGACGAAGATTCGCTCCCGCCCTACCCGGTGCTCGACGGGATCCTGCTCGGGCTGGTCGAACACGAAAAGAGCGTCGATCAGTTGGTGGCGGAAGGCTTCGAGCGCGCCACCGTGATCCGCATCGAACACCTGCTCAACGTCGCCGAATACAAACGCCGCCAGGCCCCGCCGGGGGTCAAGCTCGGAACCAGGAACTTCGGGCGGGACCGGCGCTATCCGATTACCAACGTGTTCCGGAGCGGGTGAGCGCGCACCAATCTTTCACCTGGCACCGCAGAAACCCCATTTACATTGCGCCAAGCTGCAGTTAGGGGCCGCGTCGCATGTCCAGACTGACTTCCCCGACTATTATCATCAAACCGGCCGCCATTGCGGGAACGGTTGTGGGGCCCTGTCGCTAGGCACCCGGACAACCCGCCCCGCACGAGCAGGCGGGGCTTTCCATCACGGATCACACGAACCCCCGCGCTGCTCTCCGCTTCAAGGAGTAGCATCACATGGTTCATCGTTTCGCCCACCCCCGATTTCAAAGGGGGCAAAAGCTCAATGTCGGCATCGTCGGCGCGACCGGGCTGGTTGGCTCCATGATCCGTTCGATCCTCGCCGAGCGCAATTTTCCGGTCGGGCAATTGCGGCTGTTCGCCTCGGCGCGGTCGGCGGGCAAGGTGCTGAGCGGCGTGGTGGTTGAGGATGCGGCCACCGCCGACTATGCCGGACTGGATGTGGTGCTGTTCTCGGCCGGCGGCACGACCTCGCGCGCGCTGGCAGCCAAGGTCGCCGCAGCAGGCGCGATCGTGATCGACAATTCGTCGGCCTTCCGCTCTGACCCCGAGGTGCCGCTGGTGGTGCCCGAAGTAAACGCCGCTGCGCTTTCGCATATCCCCAAGGGGATTGTCGCCAATCCCAATTGCACCACGATGGCGGTGATGCCGGTGCTGGGGCCGCTGCACGACGAGGCCGGGCTCAAGCGGATGGTCGCTTCGACTTACCAGGCGGTGTCGGGCGGCGGACTTGAGGGGATCGACGTTCTGGCGCGGCAATTGGCGCATGTCGGTGACCGTGCGGCCGAACTGGCCCAAGGCGGGCATGACGCGCTGCTCCCCGCAGCAGAGAAGTGGGTGGTGCCGATCGCGCACAATGTCGTCCCGCTTAATTACCTGCTGGGCGAGGACGACTACACCGAGGAAGAGCTCAAGCTGCGCGACGAAAGCCGCAAGATCCTCGGCATTCCGGGCCTGCCGGTCTCGGGCACTTGCGTGCGGGTGCCGGTGTTCACCGGGCATTCGATCTCGCTCAATGTCGAATTCGAGCGGCCGATTTCACCCGAACGCGCGCTCGAATTGTTGGCCAGCGCGTCAGGCGTGGAACTCAGCGCATGCCCCAACCCGCTCGAAGCGACCGGCAAGGACGCCGTCTTCGTCGGCCGCGTGCGCCGCGATCCGACCGTGCCGCACGGCCTCGCGCTGTTCGTGGTTGGCGACAACCTGCGCAAAGGCGCGGCGCTCAACGCGGTGCAGATCGCCGAGGCGTTGATCGGCTAGGCCGCCACAACCTCCGCCGACTGCTCCTCCGCCGCCTCGACCAGCTTCTTCTCGAGCGCTTTCAGCCGTTGCACTGAATCCACCTTCTCGCCGAACAGGTCGGTGACGTAAAAGGTATCGATCGCGCGTTCGCCGTAAGTGGCGATGTGCGCGGAGTGGACCATCAGCTTGGCCTCGAACAGCGTGCGCGCAAGGCGGCTGAGCAGCGCCGGACGGTCGCGCGCGTTGACCTCAATCACGGTGAAGCGGTTCGAGGCGGCGTTGTCGAACTCGGCTCCGGGGCTGACTGCAAAAGCATCGGCGCGCGGGCGCGAATGCGGGCGCGCGGTCAGCTGGGCGACCAGTTTGACCCGGCCCGCGAGCGCGTCCTCGATCATCTTGCGGATCCGGGCGAGCTGGTTGGCTTCCGAAAACGGCCGCCCCAGCGGGTCCTGGACGAGGAAATTATCGACCGCCATGCCGTTGCGCGCGGTGTGAATCCGCGCATCGATGATGTTGCCGCCAGCCAGGTGGATGCCCCCCGCGATGCGGTAGAACAGCCCCGGATGATCGGCCGCGATTACGGTCACCAGCGTGGCTCCGCGCGCGGCGTAATACTCGGTGTGGACGTCGAGCGGCACGCCCTTGGCCGTTTCGAGCTGCGCGAGGTTCAGCGCGATGATGTCCTCGGGCTCGGCGATCCAGTAGGCATCGTTGAACAGCTTGGCGGTCTTGGCGGGGAGCCCGTCCGCCTTGCCCATCCGCGCTGCCACCGCCGCCTGCTTGGCCGCGACTCGGTGCGTACGGCCGTGCTCGACATGGCCCAGCCGCAGCCGTTCCTCGGCGGCATCGTACAGCTCATTGATCAGCTGGCGCTTCCACCCGTTCCACACCCCCGGGCCGACCGCGCGGATATCAACGATGGTCAGCAGCGCGAGCAGCCGCAGCCGTTCGAGCGTCTGCACCGAGGCAACGAAATCGGTGATGGTCTTGTAATCGGCCAGATCGCGCTTGAACGCGACCGCGCTCATCAACAGATGTGTGCGGACCAGCCAAGATACCAGCTGGGTCTCTTCTGCGCTCATCCCCAGCCGCGGGCAGAGCTTGAGCGCCACCTCGGCGCCGAGCTCGGAGTGGTCGCCACGCCGGCCCTTGGCGATATCGTGGAGCAGGATCGAGACATAGAGGGCGCGGCGGTTGGAGACCTTGTGGACGATCACCGAGGCGAGCGGATGGTCGGCCTTGAGCTCGCCTTTCTCGATCTGCGCCATCAGCCCGATCGCCCGGATGGTGTGTTCATCGACCGTGTAGTGGTGGTACATGTCGAACTGCATCTGCGCGTTGACGCGGCCGAAATCGGGCACAAACCGCCCGAACACCCCAGCCTCGTTTAGCCAGCGCAGCACCGTTTCGGGGTCGCCCCGGCTGGTCAGCAGATCGAGGAACAGCGCGTTGGCCCGCGGATCATGGCGCAAGCCATCGACCAGCCGCGCATCGCGCAGTGCGAGCCGCATCGCTTCAGGGTGAATTTCGAGGTGGTTGGTGTCAGCCAGCACGAACATCTCAAGCAGCCGGGCCGGGTCTGCGGCGAAAAATGTGTCCGAGGGCACGTTGATCTTGCCGCCGAACACGGCGAAACCCTTGAGGACGCGTTTGCGCGCGCGGAACCCCGCGAGCAGTCCGCGCGGGGTTTTCTTGGCCGATTGCTCGTCGAGCTGGGCGAGGAACAGCCCGGTCAGGTGGCCGACGCGTTTCGCCTGCAAAAAGAAGTACTGCATGAACCGCTCGACCGCGCTCTTGCCCGGGCGGTCGGCGAACTGCATCCGCGCGGCAACTTCGCGCTGGAGATCGAAAGTCAGCCGATCCTCGGCGCGCCCGGTGATCGTGTGGAGGTGGCAGCGCACCGCCCAGAAGAAGTTCTCGGCGCGGCGGAAGGCGCGGTATTCGCTGCCCGTCAGCAGCCCGACATCGACCAGCTCAGACACGTCGCGGACATGGTGGATATATTTGCCGATCCAGTAGAGCGTATGCAGATCGCGCAGGCCGCCCTTGCCCTCTTTGACGTTGGGTTCGACGACGTAGCGGCTGTCCCCCAGCCGCTTGTGCCGCTCGTTGCGTTCGGCGAGCTTTTCGGCGACGAATTGCCGCTCGGTCCCGGCGACGACTTCGGCCCAGAACCGCGCGCGGGCTTCATCGAACAGCGGCTGGTCGCCCCAGACGTAGCGGCCTTCGAGCAGGGCGGTGCGGATCGTCAGGTCGCTTTTGCCCATCCGCACCAGATCGTCGAGCGAGCGGCTCGATTGGCCGACCTTGAGCCCCAAATCCCACAGGTAATAGAGCATCGCCTCGATCACCTGCTCGCACCACGCGGTCTGCTTGCCCGGGGTGACGAAGGCGATGTCGACGTCCGAATGCGGCGCCATCTCGCCCCGGCCATAGCCGCCCACCGCCATGATCGTCAGCCGCTCGCCTTTGGTGCGGTTGTGCGAGGGGTAAAGGTCGGTGATGACGTGATCGTGGATCGTGCGGACCAGCTGGTCGACCAGGAAGGCCTGCGCCTCGGCGCAGTCATGCCCGGCCGAGGGATGCGCGAGCAGCCGCCGCGCGATTTCGGCGCGGCCCGAGGCGAGCGCACCGCGCAGCAATTCGACCACAGCGGGCCGAGCCTTGACCGCTCCCGTAGCCGCCACCGCATCGGCAATCGCCCCGGCCAGCGCCCGGCGATCGATCACCGCGCGTTGATCGGCGATCCGCACTGCGCCCGAGGTGTCGCTATCTGCTCGCTTTGCCATTGGCTCCGCTAACGGGCCGTGCGGGCGGGCTTGTCAACCCTTACGGCGCGGCGGGTTGCCCAGCAGCGGCGCGTTCGCGCAATTTCGCGCCGGTGCCGTCGAGCATTGCCTGCTTGGCGGCATCGTGGATCGCGCTCACTTTCGCGCCGCGATCGAGCTTGTAATAGGCCGAGAGGTAAGCCCAGTCGAACTCGGTCAGGCCGTCGGGCGGGTCGGCGCCCTCGCTGAACAGCTGGAGAATCGAAGGCACGGACTTTTCGGGCACCACCGCAAGGTCCTGCACCGGCGCAAGGATGCGGAAGGTCGCGTAATCGGCCAGTTGCTGAACCGACTTCCCATTGGCCCGGTCGCGGTCGAAGATCACGATCGTGCCGTTAATGTCGCTGCGGATCGTCGAGACCAGGCGGCCGCCTCGATATTGCGCATTGTAACCTGTTTCAATTTTGCGACCGCCGCCGGGACCCGGTATGTTGAGTTCGACGATCGGGATCGGACGGCCATCTACTCCGCGAATTTCTGTTGCGTGCCAAACTTGCGCAGCACCGCTTCCGCCAAAAATCCGATCGATTTCGAATGCTTTAAGCGACGCGAACATGGCCGGATCCTGCTTGCGCAGCAGAGTTACCTCTGTGCGGCTATTTTTAGTGAACCCGATCCAAACATTGGGTTGGCACTGTGGCCCGCCAACCGGTCGTTTGAGGGTTCTCATGTTATCCCGAATACGTTCAGCGAGCAGTGCGCCATACGCGGGATCGATGCCAAAGAGTTTCACGCAAATAGATGCATAACGGCGCGGCAGCGGGTTATCGGCCGTTGGACGCAAAGTAATTGACTTGGCCTGAGTTGCAGCGATCTCTGCCTGGTTTGCGCGGTCTCCGACAACGACGATCGGCGCGGGATCGCCAGAGCTTGCGTGAACACTGCTTGCGATTGACGAGCCCAAAACCAGTAGCACGAATGAGCCGAGTATCGAACGATTCACAACCTATCCCTTTTATATTCGCAGGGCTTGAAAGAAATTGATCATATTTCGTTTTGCGAAATACGTTTGTTGCACAAATTATTTTAAATACTCCGCGCTCTCAATAGAAAATGTTGTAAGACATAGTGTTTTATTCTTGGACAACTTCTTCAATAAAAAGCGCGAAGAATATTACCGAACTAAGGATTCTCGCTGACTTCACTGGGGCAAGCAATTTGAATGAGAACAGCGTACTGGCTCCCAACGTTGATGTAGCACTTGTCGCCGATACGGATATAGCCGGTGGCATTCGCAGCGCCGGGGGCAGCGGCCAAAGTCAGCAGGGGCGCAGCGGCAATCAGGATTTTCTTTACCATTTGCATACGTAAACTCCATTGTTAACTTGCATTCACCAAAGAACGCAAACTGTTCAGGTTGGAGCCTCGTTGCAGAAAGGCACAGTCAAATTAACTCAAGTACTATTGAAGTCAAATTCAAATTCGCGCTAAATCGAGAGCTGAAAACACAGTT
>JANYGC010000060.1 GCA_025359425.1 Sphingomonadaceae bacterium | reverse complement strand
GGCCGCCGTCGCGTGCGGCACGCTGCCAATCGTCTTGCCGGTGGCCGGGTCGATGACGTCGTGGCTCTCGCAACCGCCGCCGGTCAGTGCCTGACCGGCGATGAGGAGGGTGCAAGCGGGATGGTCGGCCATGAAGAGTCTCATTTCTGCGTGCGGTCGCCAGTGGAAAAAAGGATCCGGCGAGGGGCACTGCCGCATTGCGTCCGCGACAGCGATTACTTTCTGATGATGAGGTGCGGGTCTCTGCCAAAGATCGATTTTCTCGAGGCAAGAGACCGATCAACCTCATCTCATCGGTGAATAAATCGTCGGTTCCAATAGCTGGTTTTCGACATTCTCGACGATGATGCCGTCCTTCTCAGAGCTTGCACGTGCCGCAATCCATTCAGGGTGCGAGATAAACGCATTCCACTTACTCTCGCGCTCGGCCATCGATTCCCAGCGGATCAGGTAAGTAAGGGTCTGGCTGCTTGGCCCGACCAAAGTCGTCCAGAAGCCTACCGGACGAATGTCAAACTCATCCCATAGCCCGAGCGTGACCTCCTCGAAGCGGCGGTTCAGCGCGCCGAGGCGCCCAGGGGCGCAGTGGTAGATACGAAGCTCATACAACATCAGCCGTTTTCCCGTCCGGTCGTCAAAGCCCGAGTTTCGGCCGAAGCCACTGCGCGATTTTGCCGATGGCATCATCGGCTTCTGGAGCCTTGCCTGACATCAATTGGAAGACATGCTGCATCTCCGGAAAGACCTGCAGAGTAACATCGACGCCAGCCGCCTTCGCCCGCTCGTAAAAACGGCGGCTATCGTCCAGAAGCGCCTCATGCCCTCCGACCTGTATCAGCATCGGAGGTAGGTCTGACGGGTCTGCATGCAACAGATTGACCCCTGGATCGCACGGATCAGCACCGCCGAGATACATTCCTGCCATCAGTCGCACTGCATCCGGGCTCACGAACGCATCAACATTCGCGTTGGTTACGAATGTCTCGCCGGTCGGCTCCATGTCATACCAAGGCGATAAAGGAACGCAAGCGCCTGGAATGGCAAGGCCTTCATTGTGAGCGTTCAGCGGTACAGCCGTGGCCAGGTTTCCTCCCGCTGAATCTCCGATCATGGCGATATGCTGGGGTTCGTAGCCCTGATCGAGCAAGGCACTGTAAACGGTGGTGCACTGTTTCACGATGCCGGGGTGGGGGTTATCCGGGGTCCGCGCGTAGTCGACAATGATGGCTTTGCAACCGACAGCCTTCGCAATGTGCGAAAACATCTTGCGATGAGATTCAGCCGATCCGCCAACAAAGCCACCGCCGTGAAAGCACAGCAACACACGCCCATTATCGGGTGTGCCGGTCTCCGCTGCCTCCAAGCATGGCACGCCGCCAAGTGAGACGGTGGTGTAAGAAAAACCCGTAGGTTCGGTAGCCAGGGTCCCCCATTCCTCGAACATGGTGCGCATCTCGGGAAGCTCCATCGTTCCCGTCGCCATCTTCGCAGTCCAATTTTTGTACAGGTCCGTTAGAGCGTTCGCTTGCGTACTGATCATGTTATCTCTCCTGAATTTTTGTTTAGCTGTGGCAGATGAAGCCGGTTTTCGGTCTGGATTGATGGGATCAGACGGACAATCGCGCTCGCACAAAGTCAGCCGTTCGCTCGGTATTGCTCCCGAAAAATTCTCGACCTACTTGCATCGCCCAATAGCTTTCAGCGCCCTCTGCAGCGCGCCATTCAGCCAACCGCCTTGTGTAGAGCTGAAGATCATGCTCGCGGCTAATTCCAATCGCGCCGTGCACAGAGTGCGCAGTTTGCGCGACGATCAGGGCGGCGGAGCTCGCACACTCCTTGGCAACCCCGGCCGCTAGTGGATCAGGAAGCAAGGCCCCTGTCGCCCCGGCGAGCTCCACCGCCATTCGAGTCGCTGCCACATATTCGGCCATCACGCTGATCTGCTGCTGAATCGCTTGAAACTTTCCGATAGGACGGCCGAACTGCGTCCGGGTCTGGGCATAATCGATTGTCATCTGCAGAACGAACTGCATGGCACCAGCCATTTTGGCGGCATGCAGAAACGCTACCGTTTCTCGCAGCGCCATCGCGCCCGCCGGGATCGAGTTCCGAATATGCTCCGGCCTGGCAATGACTTGTGCCGAAAGACTGAATTGACTGCAGGACGAGGATAGGACCGACGGGGTCAGCTCGACAAGATCAAAAGTCTCGCCGCGAGCGACCAGCATATAGCCTGCGGTACGGGCGAGCGGAAGCTCCGCGGTCTGTATTGTCCCTTGGCCCTCGCGAGATACTGCTGTCGCCAAGATTATCGGTGCGAGCGGCGGCTCCACTCCGGCACGGCGAAGAAGCGCCCGTGCAACCATAGTCTCAGTGAGCGGCAGGGGCAACGCATGCTCGCCCATCAGAAAGATCAGGGGCAAAATTTGAGTAAGGGATAGTCCGAACCCCTCGTGTTGCTCATCTACCAGGGCATTGGCAAGGCCGGATTCCTCGATCTCCGCCCACACCAGTGCGAGTTGCTTTTCGCCAGGATCGCGCTCGGCTGCCCGCACAAACGCAGCAGAGCAGGAACGTTTGAGCAGGCGCGCGAACATGTCTTCAACGAGAGTTTCCATTCCACGCGTCCCTTATCGAAGTCCGAGCCCGCGGGCGATCATGCCCCTTAGGATTTCACGAGTACCACCGCGGAGCGAATAAGTCGGCGACATGGTCGTGGCGTAAGCGAGCGTCCGCATAAGGTCTTCGGGAGGAACGATATCCGGCTGCGCAGCGATGGCATCCGCAATCAAAGCGGGCAACTCCTGCTCAAACGCGGTCCCAAAATCCTTATAGAGGGCCGCGGCGGCTTCAGGGCGCTCCCCCCGAACAAGCTGCGCTGTTAGTGCAAGCGAAAGGGCGCGAAGCACGGCAAGGCGGCCCACGAGACTGCCAACGAGTGCCATCGTGCAATCGTCAGGCGCTCCATGTTCCCGCAGATGGGCCAGCCATTCGTCGAGCACGAGAATGCTCGAATAAATTCTTTCAGGCCCACTGCGCTCGAGACTCAACTCAGCCATGCATTGCTTCCATCCCTGGCCTTCGACGCCCACCAACGCATCGCATGCCAGCTCGACATTATCGAAGTGTACTTCGCAAAAGTGACTGTCGCCCGCCAGATCGACGATGGGTGTCACCGTCACCCCGGGGAGCGAGAGGTCGATTATGAGTTGAGAAAGCCCCTGCTGCCGATCTGACCCTGATCCAGACGTTCGGACGAGCGCGATCATGTAGTGGGCAACTTGCGCGTACGTCGTCCAGATTTTTGCTCCGTTTAGCAGCCAACCATTATCGGTCCGCTCAGCGCGCGTTTTGACGCTGGCCAAGTCCGATCCGGCATCAGGCTCACTCATGCCGATACAAAAGAAGGCTTCCCCCCGGCAAATGCGGGGCAGATAGAACTGCCGTTGGTCCTCGGTACCATAGTGCAGGATCAGCGGCCCACTCTGGCGCTCCGCGACCCAATGCGCACCAACCGGGACACTTGCCGCGAGCAGCTCCTCCGCCACAACGAAGCGGGCAAAGAAGCTGCGGCCTTGTCCGCCATACTCAACCGGCAGTGTCATGCCGACCCATCCCTGCGAAGCAAGCTCGCGGCTGAAATTTAGATCGTGCCCCATCCATGACCGCGCACGAATGTCGTGCGGCATTTCGGCGAGACTTTCGTCCAAGAACGCCCGCACGAGCGGCCTGAGCTCTTCGTCCTCCTTTGGAACGCTAGAGAGTTCAAACGAAGCTAGCATCAGTTAAAGTCTAACATCATCAACATAGAACGCTCGCTCCCCCGCTCCTCAGAACTTGAACAAAGCTTCGATGCCGTACCGGCGCAAACTACCGGGAGCGACAAAATCACCTCCGAATTCCGGCGCAACAACGTCGTCGTTTATATAAGCCTTGTTAAAGAGGTTGCTGGCGAAGGCCGTGATGCTCCACCGGTCGGTATGAACGCCCGCGCGCACGTCCACGATCGTGTACGCCTTACTGGTAGAGTTTTTGTAGTTTCCAGTAAGGCCGAAAATGGTCGGCACGTCATTATTCTGGACGGTGTGGTAGGAAGTCGGGCCGGTAACCCGTGCATCTACTCGACCAATGAAATTCATCGACCCAGAGATAGGCTGATTGGCTTCCGCCCCAAAATTGAGAGTGTAGTCAGGCGTATTCGGAGACTTGTTCCCAACCGTGTAAGGCCGAGACGTATTCTTTTGGATTCTGCTATTAGTATAATTCCCAGAGGCAAAAACGCTGTAGCCGGGGAGAAACTCGTAGTTCAGCGACGCCTCGGCTCCATAGATCCGCACCTTGTCGATGTTTGATACGCTTCGCAGCAAGCCGAATTCTCCAACGAAGAATTCAAAAAACTGCATGTCCTTCACATTCGTATAATAACCGACGAGCTCGTATCTAACGTTATTGAAGGCACGACCCTTAATTCCAGCTTCGTATGCGCTGTCCACTTCTTTCTTGAAGACGTCCCCCACCGTTAGGCCGGCATTGATACCTCCAGCCGAGACAGGCGCGTTGAAATAGCCATTAACGATGGCCTCGGTGCCCGCATTGTTGAAACCACCCGCTTTGAACCCGATGCCCCAGTTCGCAAACAGGGTCATATCCCGATTCGCCTGATAGGTGAGCGTCAGCTTCGACTGGAGCTGCTTAAAGGTCTTCGAGCGGGGCGAGAGGACGCGGCTCGGGTTATAAGCGGGGTCCAGACCCGGATTGAGGTAGTAATTTGCCGGCGTCGTAGCCGTGCCCGTAGGAAAACCCGTGCGTGCGTTACCAACCCAGCGTGTACGGGCATTAATAGGCACATTATTCAACGTATCCCGCGCCTCGATGTCGTAGCGAAGAGCCAAGCCGAGCGTCAGCTTGTCCGTCGCCTTGTATTCAGAGGAACCAAAAAGCGCGTATACGTTCGTCTTGAAGTTATCATCGACAAGGCTTTCGGTTGGAAAGCGTGGATCGGTGGTGTAACACTGGCGTGATGCACTGTGACCCGTGTCGAGCGTAAGGTTGATGCAGACCCGACGGTCAATGAAGATGTAGCTAGAGCCGAGTTGCCAAGACAGCGATGATCCATTGTCGGGACTAACTAAGCGGATTTCGGTAACCACGTCCTTCTGCCGACGATCGTTGTACTGAATGCCATCGCAGGTGCTTGGGGAGTACGGCTGAGCAAAACCAAATGCACCGTAGAAGGTGGTAAAGGGTTCTTGATTTGCGATCCCACTTACTTGCGGCGCCGTAGAAGCGCGGGTTGCCATGCAGGTCGGCTCGTTCGCAAAAAAGCCAAACGCCCCGCTGGTTCCGCCTCCAATAAAGTCACTCCTGATGTTGCTGTAAGCGGCGAACGCAATCAGCGACGCAAAATCCAAGCGCTGATTGATACGGATCGATCCACCGTAGCTTTTTTGCCAGCTCTGCGCCTCAGTGTTGTTAGTAAAAACAAACTTGTGATCGCTGATTGGGAGATCAAAGAAGGGTGTGTTGAACGCCGCTGCCAATGCAGGAAGATGAAACACCGCGTTGTAATTGATAGAGCTGGCCGTCTGCGAGCCATAGTTTGCCTTTATATCTATCTCAGTGTCTTCATTGGGTGAAATGAGCAGACGGCCAAATGCGTAGAATTTTTTGTAGTTATCGATCGAGGCCGAATTGCGGCTATTCCCGGGATAGACCAGCTGATTTACCGAGGACGCAAGGAAGCTGTTTCTGTGAAAGCCGTCCGAAGTTGAGTACTCCGCATTGACCGTGAACCCAATTTGCTCCGTGATTGGCCCACTGAGAAGTCCTGACACTAGATAGGTATTGTCAGTGGCGGCGCTCGCCTTGACCTGGCCAGACAAATACTCTGTCGGCTTGCGAGTCGTGATGACGATCGCGCCAGCAGAGGCGTTGCGCCCATAGAGAGCCCCCTGGGGCCCCTTGATTATTTCGACCTGAGTGATGTCCCCTTGCGGCTGAGTCGTGGCAACAGCACTGGTCCGAAGTACGCCATCGATTACGAGTGCCACGTTGTTTTCTGCATCGCGGGCCCCGTTCAGGCCGCGGATGTTGATAGAGGCGTCTCCGGGCTCCGTTGCCCCGACCTGCATCGTTACTCCGGGGGTTAGCTTAGCGAAGTCCAGAACCATGCGAGCGCCCGTGGCTTCAAGCTTTTGATCGGTAAGCACCGAAACCGACGCCGGGACGTCCTGCAAATTTTCGCTACGCCTCCGGGCTGTGACAACGATGTCCCCGCCCCCCTGTTCGGAAGGCTCGTCGACAGCTGCCTCAACTTGCGGCGCATCAGTCGCCTTTGTTGGATCGCCTCCGTTAGACGCAACTGCGGGCGCTAACCGACTCGGTGAAGCCGGTTGGGCGGGTGAACCCGTTTGGGCATGGGCGACACTGGCCAAGGCCGCCCCGGTGCACAAAAACGTTGCCTTCAGAATGCTGTTCATACCCTACTCCTTTGCTGGGCCTCCGCCCGATTTCCGGGCTTGGAGATGTGCCGACTTTCTCAAAGAGTTACGGGGGGACAGGTATCGCGTCTAATATTAGTTTTCGCGCATTTGATTAATGGAGGGTATCACAAGACGCTTCGAGTGGGTGGACCGAGGGTGCCCCTCTCCAGACATGCGGCGGGCTAGAGTCCCCGGCCAAAGCTACCCACAAACGTCTTCGATTATGCCGTGCGAGGCGGGGGGTCAGGTGACCCGTCTCATGCCCCGGCGCTGCAATCCTCAGAAGCTCATTGCCACTGAAGCGGTGTCCGTCGTCAGAACATTTGGCTCAAAGTGGGGCGCGGATTAGCGGAGGGTTGGCCTCGTCTGGGGTTTGATCTTAGGCGGCGAGCTTGCGGTGCTGCAA
>JANYGC010000045.1 GCA_025359425.1 Sphingomonadaceae bacterium | reverse complement strand
GTCCACGACGAGCAGCGCGCCTTCGCAGGCGGCGAGGCTGCGGCTGACCTCGTAAGCGAAGTCGACGTGGCCGGGGGTGTCCATCAGGTTGAGTTCGTAAACTTTGCCGTCGTCGGCGGGGTAGCTGAGGCGCACCGTCTGGGCCTTGATGGTAATCCCGCGCTCTTTCTCGATGTCCATGTTATCAAGGACTTGCTCGCTCATCTCGCGGTCGGTCAGCCCGCCGGTGAACTGGATCAGCCGGTCGGCCAGGGTGCTTTTCCCGTGGTCAATGTGGGCAATAATGGAGAAATTGCGGATCAGGCTAAGCTCGGTCATCCCGCGCCCTTAGCGGGACCGATGCAAGCTGTCACGATGCACCGTGACAAGCGGGAAAAACCGGACAACTTCACTTGGCGTTCAGGCTGGCTCTGGCTATAGGCACCGGCATGCATAGCCGTTCCCCGCTGAAGCTCGCCCTTTCCGCCGCCATGTGCGCGGCGCTGCTCACCACTGCCGCTTGCGGCGGACGCGGGGGCGGGCCGAAGGATACGGCGTTTGTCGCGCGCGATGTCGATACGCTGTACGCCGCCGCCAAGGACCGGCTCGACCGCGGCGATACGCTGGTCGCCGCTGCGCTGTTCGACGAGGTCGAGCGCCAGCATCCTTATTCGCCGTGGGCCCGACGCGCGCAGTTGATGAGCGCGTTTTCGTATTACGTCGCGAAGGATTATAACAAGTCGGTTCAGGCCGCCCAGCGGTTCCTCTCGATCCATCCGGGCAACCGCGATGCGCCTTATGCTTATTACCTGATCGCGCTATGCTATTACGAGCAGATCAGCGACACCGACCGCGACCAGAAGATCACGATGCAGGCGCTCCAGACGCTCAACGAAGTCGTCCGCCGCTATCCCAGCACGCGCTATGCGGGCGATGCCCGGATCAAGATCGATCTTGTCAACGATCACCTTGCGGGCAAGGAAATGCAGATCGGGCGCTATTACGAGAAGTCGGGCAAATGGCTTGCTGCCTCGTTGCGCTTCCGCAATGTGGTGGAGACCTATCAGACCACCAGCCATGCGCCCGAGGCCCTGTTCCGGATGGTCGAGGCCAATCTTGCGCTGGGCGCGCAGGAAGAAGCGCTCAAGTATGCTTCGGTGCTGGGGGCCAACTATCCCGGCAGCAAGTGGTATGAAAAAGCCTACAAGCTGATGCAGAAGTATGCGCCGGGGACTGCGGTCAAGTAAGCCGGCGCTGCTCGCCGCTCAGGCGATCTTGGTTTTCATCTTTACGTCCACCTGCCCGAATTTGGGCAGGTGCAACGCCGCGCCGGGCTGCTGCATCAGGTGCATCGGATATTGCCCGGTGGGCAGCGCGCCCAGGGGCATGCCGGCCTGGGCCAGGACATAGGGCGAAACGCGGTGACGGGTGCACAGGCCGCCCGCACCATCGTCGACCAACTGGTGTTCGAATTCGAGGCCCTGCATCGATCCGGCCGAGCGGCGCGCGACCGCGACCGCCAGCTGGCCTTCGCCAAAGTCGACCACGAAATTGGTACCGATCGGCACATCGAGCAAGCCTTCGACCATGCAGCCGCCGCGCGACAGGTTGCGCATCATTGCTTCGTAGCGGTGGTCCTCATGGATCAGCCCGACCCGGCGCAGCACGGTGCGGCGTTCGGGGCGGTACTTGCTCGGGCCGTCGGGCTCGATCACCCAGTCGCCGCTGAGCAGAGCTTCGCAGACGTCACCGAAGCTGACTGCGGAAGCGTAGATATAACCCTGGATCTGGCCGACCCCAAGTCGGCGCATCGCATTGAGCTCATCGTGCGCTTCGATCCCTTCGGCGGTGGTGTCCATCCCCAGCGCTTCGGCGAGGCTGACGATCGAGGCGATGATCGCGGCGTTGCGGTTGCCTTCCTGGGTGACGCCGGTGATGAAACTCTTGTCGATCTTGATCTTGTCGAACGGCGCATGCTGGAGGTAGGCGAGCGAGGAATACCCGGTCCCGAAGTCGACGAGCACCAGCCGCACGCCGAGCAGCTTGAGCGCATTGAACATGGCCTCGGTCGCCTCGCGGTCTCCGAGGAAGATCGGTTCGGTTAGCTCAAGCTCAAGCCGTTCGGGAGCGAGATCGGCTTGGGCCAGCGCCTGTGTGACCAGCGCCGCAAAGCCCGGGTTGCTGAACTGCATGGCCGAGACGTTGACCGAAACCTTGACGTTGCCCGGGATTGCGGCTGCATCTGCGCAAGCCTGTTTCAACGCCCAATCGCCCAGTGCGCCGATCAGGTTGGAATCCTCGGCGATCGGGATGAAGATGCCCGGTGAAATTTCGCCGAGTTCGGGATGCGCCCACCGCGCCAACGCCTCAAGGCTGACCACCTTGTTGGTCTTGGTATCGACGATCGGCTGATAGGCGACCCGCATCTGGTCGCTGCCGAGCGCGTCGCGCAAGTCTTCCTCGATTTGACGTCGGCGTTCGGCCTCGCTGTGCAGGTCGCTCGAATAGAACCGGAATTGACCTCGACCACCGCCCTTCGATGCGTAAAGCGCCAGATCGGCCGAGCGGACCAGCTCCTCGCTGGTGATCCCGTCGTAAGGCGCGATTGCGATCCCGATCGAAGCCCCGATCACGCAGCGGCTGCCGTCGATCTGGTAAGGCTGCGACAGCATCGTGATCACCGTCCGGGCAATCTCGCCGAGGCGGCCGCGATCGTCGATATCGGGCAGCATGATCTGGAACTCGTCGCCGCCGAGCCGGCCGATCTCGCAGTTCTTGTCGGTCACCACGCGCTGCAACCGCTGGCCGACCTGTTTGAGCAGTTCGTCTCCGGCCGGATGCCCCAGCGTATCGTTGACCAGTTTGAACCGGTCGAGGTCGATCATCATGATCGCGCAGCAGCGTTTGGCCGACTGGTAAGCGGTCAGCGTGCTGTGCAACCGCTTGCCCATCCGGTGGCGATTGGCGAGGCCGGTGAGCGAATCGAACTGGGCGAGCCGGGAGGCGTCTTTCTGGCTTTGCCGGGTCGCGGTAACATCGGCGCCGTTGCCGCGATAGCCGATGAAATCGCCGTTGCTACTGAATTGCGGACGCCCGGAAATCGACCACCACACTTCGCTCTTGTCGAGCGCAGCGCGCACCGCGAGGTCGGCGAAGGTCTTGCGCGCGCTCAGGATCAGGGGCAGCGGCCGTTCAAGCGTATCTTCCTCGTCGCGTTCCAGAATGAACAGCGACTGGATCGGCCGACCCAGCAAGTCGGCGCGGGTGCAGCCCATCACATCGGCGACCGTCTGCGAAATATAGGTGATCGCGCCATCGGCATTGCTCGACCAGAACCAGCCGAGCCCCGACGCCTCGTAATCGTGCAGCAGCAGCATCGCCTGCTTGAGCTCTTCACCGCTCGGCTGCGCCGCTTGGCGCGATGCCGCAGGCCCAGCATTCCCGCCAAGCAGATTGCGGAAGCGACCAAACGCAGAAGGCGAAACGGCATTCATGACAGGCGGAAAAAACCTCGTTGGGAAATTGGGACGCGACCTATTGCCCGGGCATAGCCAAACATGGTTGAAAAATGCCTAATCCGGCAACTACCCGCTTTGCTATGACTTACGCCGCCGCACCCTCGCGGCGCAGCAAGATGCGGGTGCTGGCGGGCGCAGCCTGCGCCAGCAGAGCGATCCGCCCGGCATCGAGTTCGAGCGGGACCGCGAATTCGACTCCGATGCGATCTTCCTGACACCACCGCGCGGTGGCGGTGACCACGCCGCCTTCGGCCAGCATGATCCGGAAGATGGTGCCGGGGGGCACGTTCCACAGCCCTTCGAGCATCGCCCCGGTGGCCGAGATGTTGCGGATCGTGCCATGGTATTGCTGGCCGCCGTGATCGAGCATGATCTTGCGCAGCATGGTGTGGCGAGCTGATCGCGCGGCGCGCGGCCCTTTGGCGATGGCGGTCATGCCCGACAGCAGCCGCTCGGTCGCGGTCGCATGATCGAGCGCCTTATCGTAGATATAGCCCTGCACGTGGCTGCACCCAAGCATCCGCACCAGATCGAGTTCATCGAAGGTCTCGACCCCCTCGGCGGTGGTTTCCATGCCCAGTGCTTCGGCCAGGCTGACGATCGAGGCGATAATCGCGCCATTGCGGCTGCCATTGATGGTGGCACCGCGGACGAAGCTCTGGTCGATCTTGATTTTGTCGAACGGGGCCTTCTTGAGATAGCCGAGCGAGGAATAGCCGGTGCCGAAATCGTCAAGACTGAGCCGCACCCCGACGCGCTTGAGCGCGGCGAACATGGCATCGGTGCCCTCGTCGTCGTTGAGGAACACGCTTTCGGTAATCTCGAGCTCGAGCCGTGCCGGATTCACCTGCGCTGCGGCCAGCGCGTGCGTGATGATCGCGGGCAAAGCGGGATTGGAAAATTGCAGCGGGGAAACATTGACCGCGACCCGCACGCTTTCGGGCCATTTGGCCAGATCGTGGCAGGCCTGACGCAACACCCATTCGCCGATCTGCGCGATCAGCCCCGAATCCTCGGCCACCGGGATGAATTTGGCCGGCGAAAGCGGCCCGCGGGTCGGGTGGTTCCAGCGCAGCAGCGCTTCAAACCCGGTGATCCGTTCGGTCGAGGTGTGGACCACCGGCTGGTAGTGCACCTCGAACCCGCCGCTGGCGATGGCATCGCGCAGGTCCTGTTCAAGCTGGCGGCGCTCTTCGGCATCGCTATGCAGGTCTTCGGCGTAGAAATGGTGACGACCGCGCCCGCCATCCTTGGCAGCGTAAAGCGCAAGGTCGGCGTTGCGGATAAGGGCTTCGGAAGTCACCCCATCTTCAGGCGAAAAAGCGATCCCGATCGAGGCCCCGATCATCACCCGGTGGCCGTCGATCGAATAGGGTTCAGATAGGTCGTGGATCACCCGGACCGCCAGTTGCGCCAGATCATCCCGCCGGTGCCGCCCCGGCAGCACCATCTGGAATTCGTCGCCGCCGAGCCGGCCGACCCGGCCCGTTTCGCCAATCGTGCGTTCGAGCCGGCTGGCGACCTGCGTCAGCAGGTAATCGCCCGCCGGGTGCCCCATCGTATCGTTGACTTGCTTGAACCGGTCGAGATCGAGCAGGAAGACCGCGCAGGTGCGGTGATCGTGATTGGGCGCGACGAGGATCTTTTCGAGCGTCTGCGCCATCTGCAGACGGTTGGCGAGGCCGGTCAGCGAATCGTAGTGCGCCAGCCGCGTCGCGTCGGCCGCCGAGCGCCGCCGTTCGGTCAGGTCGTTGCCCGACCCGCGAAAGCCGACAAAGTTGCCGAAGGTGTCGTAGAGCGGACGGCCATTGACCGACCACCAGCGCTCCTCGCCGCGGGTTGCTGCGCGCATCGCCAATTCGCTGAACGCCGACCGGGTGGTCATGTGGAATGCCAGGGTGCGCTCGTTTTCCTGCCCTTGCGGATCGGGAATGAACAGGTCGGACAAGGGCCGCCCGTAAAGCAGGGTACAATCGCAGCCAAGCAGGTCTCCGATTGGCGGCGAGAGATAGGCCAGCTGCCCGCGCCGGTCGGTTTCCCAGAACCAGCCCTGCCCGGTCTGCTCGAAATCGTGGAGGATTTCCTCAGCGCGTAGCTGGGTGCGTTGCCGCTCGCGGTCGGCACGAGCTTCGCGCTCATCGCTCAGCGACTGGCGGCGCGCGGTGTACAACCCGGTTGTGCCGCCGATGGCCAGCGTGAAATAGGCGCCGGGCGTCCCGGCAATCGCCGCGACCCCGGACCACAAGCCGACCATCGCCATGGTAATGCTCGACACGCGGCGATTGAGGATGATGATCGCGAGCGAGCCGGTGATGACCAGGATGCCCATCGAATTCTGCCAGCTCGAGATGGAGAAAGCGGTCCAGTGGGCCATCGCGGTGCCGAACAGCAGCATCGGCACACCCACCAGCAAAGTGGCCAGCACATCCCGATGTGCCGCTGCGTTAAGCCGCTCGCGCTCGATCCGGGCGGCCAGCGGGGTCAGCGCGGCAATCGCGATGCCCGGGACCAGCATGGCGAGGGAGACGAGGCCCGGCAGCGAGCCGGTAATGATCGCGGTCAGGACTGCGGCCGCGAACATGATCGGGGCCATGAGCGCCCAGTTGGGTTCGATCAGGTCACGCAAGACGTCGCGGCCGGCGTTGCGCCGTCGCGCTGGAGCCGCTGTGCGCGCGGCCTGAGCCTTCAACGACACGACATTGCCAGCGCCCGGCGCAGGTGCGCGCGTCCGCTGGCGCTCGGGCGGCGCTGGGGTCAGGTCCTCGGCCTGTCTCGCGGGTTCAGCGGACATGGCCGGGCTTGTGCCATGCAATCGCTTGCAAAACGGTTAAGTTACCACCCGCAACCGCACAAATCTGCGCCGCCGCGCCGCCCGCGAGTGCTCGCTTGAAATGCGGTCACCGGCAAGGCATGGTTGCCGCAACAAAAACAATGATATCGGGACCGGGCATGACCAAAAGTACTTCGCCGCTGGAGAACGAAGCCGCCCAATCGACCACCGCGCTGGGGCCGCTGGTCGGACTGGCGCGGGAGGATTTCGTCGGGGCGATCGCGCTGTTGCTGCGCGAGACCGCGTCCGACCCCGCCCGCACCGCCAAACACATGCGCGGTTTTGGCGAGGACATGGTCCAGATCCTGGCCGGCAAGTCCGAACTTGCGCCCGATCCCAAGGACAAGCGCTTCAAGGATCCGGCGTGGCAGTTCAACCCGTTCTTCCGCGCTGGGGCGCAGTATTACCTGGCGGTGCAGAAGGGCATGAAGAACTGGATGGCAGACCTCAAGCTCGACGAGCTGGAGCGTGACCGGGCCAATTTCATCTCGCAGATCATCATCGATAGCTTGTCCCCGACCAACAGCCTGATCGGCAATCCCGCGGCGCAAAAGCGGCTGATCGACAGCGGCGGGCTGAGCCTGATCAGGGGGCTCAAGAACGCCTACAACGACATGGTCCACAACCACGGCATGGTCAGCATGGTCGACAAGCGGCCGTTCAAGCTGGGCGAGAATGTTGCCGCGTCCAAAGGCAGTGTGGTCTATCGCGACGCGATGATGGAGGTGATCCAGTACGCCCCTACCACCGAGCAGGTCTACGCCGTGCCGCAGCTGACAATTCCGCCGCAAATCAACAAGATGTACATCAACGACCTCAGCCCCGAGAAGTCGGTCGTCAAGTACCAGCTCGACAACGGGATCCAGCCTTTCGTGATCAGCTGGAAGAATCCGACCAAGGACCAGGGCCATTGGGGGATGGACGAATATATCGCCTCCTGCGCCAAGGCGCTCGAGGTGGTCAGTGCGGTCAGCGGATCGGACACCGTCAACGTCTCGTCGGCCTGTTCGGGCGGGCAGACCGGCGCAATCCTCGCGAGCAAGCTCGCGGGCGTGGGCGACCAGCGGATCGGTGCGATGACCTTCATGGTCACCGTGCTGCATCCCAAGCAGAACGATATCGAAGCTGGTGCGTTGATGTCGGCCAATGGACTTGAACTCGCAAAACGCCGCGCCGCCAAAAAGGGCATCGTCAAGGGCAACGACCTCGCCCGCGGGTTCGCGTGGTTGCGCCCCAATGACCTCATTTGGAACTACGTGATCAACAACTACCTGATGGGCGATGATCCGCCGGCATTCGATGTGCTGTTCTGGAACGCCGATGCGACCAACCTGTCGGCTGCCTTGATGGGCGACTTCCTCCAGCTGTTCGAGACGCTCGCGTTTACCAAGCACGGTGAAGTTGAAATGGCCGGGCACAAGATCGACCTCTCGAAGGTGACCAACGATCTGTTCATTCTTGGCGGGACGACCGATCACATCACTCCGTGGCGCGCCTGCTATCGCTCGACCCAGTTGTTCGGATCAAAGGACGTCACCTTTGTGCTGAGCCAGGCGGGGCACATGCAGGCTATCCTCAACCCGCCGGGCAATCCCAAGGCCAAATATTTTATGTCGAAAAAGGCCGGACATCCGCCCGCCGACGTTGACGACTGGCTCAAGGGGACCGAGGAAGTACCCGGAAGCTGGTGGCCGCTGTGGATGGATTGGGTGCAGCAGCGTTCGGGCAAGCAGGTCGCTGCGCCCAAAGCGGCGGGCAACAAGAAATATCCGCCGCTCGAAGCCGCTCCGGGTCTATACGTGCTAGAGCAGGCTTGAAGGAACGCACTTGGTGAAAAAGCAATTGACCGCCGAATTCTCGATGGAAGTAGTCGGCGGACGGACCTTGCGCGTAGCGCGGTGGCGCTGGAGCATGGTCAGCGACCATCCGCCAATCCTGTTTTTCAATGGCATCGGCGCCAATATCGAGGCGGTCGCGCCCTTGGCCGAAGCCCTGACCGAACGCCGCTTCATCATGTTCGACATGCCCGGCGTGGGCGGATCGCCCGAACCACTGGTGCCGTACAACCCCTTCACGATGAGCTGGATCGCCAAAGAGCTGCTCATGCGGTTCGATGCGGGCGTGGTCGATGTGATGGGCGTATCGTGGGGCGGCGCAATGGCGCAGCACTTCACCTTGCAGCACGGCAGCCACGTGCGCCGGCTGATCCTGGCGGCGACCACTGCGGGCATGGTGATGCTGCCGGGGAGCCCCGCGGCACTATCCAAAATGGCCAATCCGCGCCGTTATGTCGATGCAGCCTTCATGGAGAAGCATTTCACCACGCTGTACGGCGGACTGACCGGGGGCAAGAGCGAACATATCGGCCGGCTGACCCCGCCCACTCCGCGCGGCTACGTCTATCAATTGCTCGCGATGATGGGCTGGACCAGCGTTCCGGCGCTGCCATTCCTCAAGAAGCCAGTGCTGATCATGATGGGCGAGGATGACAACATCGTCCCGCTCGCCAATGGCAAATTCCTCGAGATGCTGATTCCCGACAGCCGGCTCGAGATTTTCGAACAAGGCGGGCACCTGTTCATGCTCACTCATCGTGAGCAGACACTGTCGTCAATGCGCGGCTTCCTCGACGCGCCCGACCAACAAAAGCAGAGGGCGGCATAACGACATGCGCCACATCGCGATCATCGGTTCGGGCCCGGCCGGGTACTACACCGCCGAGGCCGCGCAGAAGCAATGGGGCGATGAGGTCAAGGTCGACGTGTTCGACATGCTGCCGGTGCCCTACGGCTTGATCCGCACCGGGGTCGCGCCCGATCACCAGTCGATCAAGGGCGTATCGAAACGCTATGAAGGCACCGCCTTGTCGGACAATGTCCGGTTTGTCGGCAATGTCCATATCGGCAGCGACGTCACCGTGCCCGAGCTGCAGGGGCTGTACGATGCCGTCGTGCTCGCCACCGGCGCGCCCAACGACCGTCCGCTCGATATCCCCGGCAGCGATCTCGCCAACGTGTTCGGCAGCGCGGCGTTCGTTGGCTGGTACAATGGCCACCCGCAGTTCGCAGGCCTTGCGCCCGACCTGTCGGGGCACACCGCAGTGGTGATCGGCATGGGCAACGTCGCGCTCGATGTCGCGCGGATCCTGTCCAAGACCGAAGGCGAGTTCACCGGCAGCGATATCGTCGGCCACGCGCTCTATGCATTGATGGCGTCCAAAATCCGCCGGGTCGTGATCGTCGGCCGGCGCGGACCGCACCAGATCATGATGACCCCCAAGGAACTGGGCGAACTGGGCCACCTCGCCCGCGCCGCGCCCAGGGTCGATCCCGCCGACCTGCCCGAGCTCGGCGATGACGCGCTGCTCGAACCGGGTTTGCGCAAGTCGGTCACCCACATCCGCAGTTTCGCTGCGATCCCCGAAAGCCACTTCGCCGATGTGGAGGTCGAGGTTGAGTTCGATTTCTTCGCCGCTCCGCACGCGCTCACCGGCGATGGTGCGGTCGAAGCGATCGAGCTCGAACGCACCGCAGTCCAGGCCGGCCGCGCGATCGGCACGGGCGAATTTTACACCGTCCCTGCCAGCCTGGTGGTCAGCTGCATCGGCTACCAGACCTCGCCGATCCCCGACGTGCCGTTCGACGAGCGCGCGGGCAAGTTCGCCAACGACGAGGGCCGTATCCTTCCCGGACTGTACTGCGTCGGCTGGGCCCGGCGCGGGCCCTCGGGCACCATCGGTACCAACCGTCCGGACGGGTTCAGCGTGGTCGAAAAGATCGTCGCCGATATCGGTGCTGGCACCGGCAAGCGCGGCCGCGCGGGCTTCGATGAGCTGGCGGCCGCGCGCAGCCTCGACGTGGTCACCTTCCGCGACTGGAAAAAGATCGAAGCCCAGGAAGAAAGCCGCGCCCGCGTCGGTGCCCCGCGCGAGAAATTTGTCGATGTGGGCGAGATGATCCGGGCGCGGGAGGACTGACCCAACCGAGGTCCTCTCCATTTTGCGAAGCCAAATGGGGAGGTGGCAGACGCGTAGCGGCTGACGGAGGGGTAATGGGACGGGGCAGATACCCCTCCGTCACGCCCTGCGGGCGCGCCACCTCCCCGTTTGTGCTGCGCAAAAACGGAGAGGATCAGATGACTTGCCCTCCCCCGCCATCCGTGATTTAATCGCCCGGTTAAGAGCCGATGGGACTCGGCCTCACGGGAGACTGACATGGCCACCTATGACCTGATCATCCGCAACGGCACTATCGTCGATGGCACCGGAAACCCGCGCTTTACCGGCGATGTTGCAGTCAAACACGGGCTGATTGCGGCGGTCGGAACGGTTCATGGCGATGCCACCAGCGAGATCGATGCGGCGGGCAAAATCGTGGCTCCCGGCTTCGTCGATGTCCACACCCACTACGATGGCCAGGCCACCTGGGATCAGGAAATGGCGCCGTCGAGCTGGCACGGGGTGACCACCGTGGTGATGGGCAATTGCGGGGTCGGCTTCGCCCCCGCTGCGCCCGACCGGCATCAATGGCTGATCGCCCTGATGGAAGGGGTCGAGGATATCCCGGGCACGGCGCTGGCCGAAGGGATGAAATGGAACTGGGAGACCTTCCCCGAATATCTCGACGCGCTGGAGGAACTGCCGCGCACGGTCGATGTCGGCACGCACGTTCCGCACGGCGCGGTGCGCGCTTATGTGCTGGGTGACCGTGAACGGCCCGGCGCGGTCCCGACCGATGACGACATCGCCAAGATGTCAGCGATTGTCGAAGAGGGCGTGCGCGCCGGCGCTCTGGGTTTCTCGACCAGCCGCACCGTGCTCCACCGCTCGATCGATGGCGAAGTGGTGCCCGGCACCACCGCGACCAAGGAAGAGCTGATCGGGATCGGCCGGGCAATGGGCCGCGCCGGTCATGGGGTGTTCGAAATGGCCAGCGATATGCGCCGCGAATGGGACGAATTTGGCTGGATGGGGCAACTCAGCCGTGAGACCGGGCTGCCCTGCACTTTTGCCGCGCTGCAATCCATCGCCAAGGAACTACCGCTCGACGAACAGATCGCCCTGATGCGCGCCGAAAACGACAACGGTGCCAATATAGTCGCGCAGATTGCTTTGCGCGGCAACGGCATCGTCATGGCTTGGCAAGGCACGGTCCATCCGTTCCGCCTGCGCCCGAGCTGGACTGCGATCATGGAGCTGCCGTGGGCCGAACAGCAGGCCAAGCTGTTCGATCCGGCGTTCAAGGCGCAGTTGCTCAGTGAAGCGCCAGATTACAGCCAGGTCCCGCAGGACATCGTCGGGCTGGTCATGGTGGTCAGCGCCGGCTGGTCCATGCAGTTCGAGATGGATGACGATTTCGACTACGAACCGCAAGCCGAAGCCAGCATCGCCGCGCGCGCCGCGGCGGCGGGCAAGTCGGCGGATGAATACGCCTATGATCTGCTGTGTGAAGGCGATGGCACCGGGTTCATCTACTTGCCGATCCTCAATTACGCCGACGGCAATCTCGATTTCCTCGAGGCGCTGCAGACCAGCGACGACTGCGTCAATTCGCTGTCGGACGGCGGCGCGCATTGCGGCACGATCTGCGATGCGGCGAGCCCGACTTTCATGCTCCAGCACTGGGTCCGCGACCGCAAGCGTGGCGGCAAAATCACGCTCGAGAATGCGGTCAAGCGCCAGTGCCATGACACCGCGCGGCTCTACGGCCTCGACGATCGCGGGATCATCGCGACGGGTTATCTCGCCGATCTCAACGTGATCGATATGGATGCGATCAAGCTGGGCAAGCCATGGCTCGCCTTCGATCTGCCCGCCGGCGGCAAGCGTCTGTTGCAAAAGGCCGATGGCTACGTCTGCACGATCAAGACCGGCGTGGTCACGTTCAAGGACGGCACCTGGACCGGCGCCACCCCCGGCGGCCTGATCCGCGGACCCCAGCGCGCCGCGATGCTGGAAGCGGCGGAGTAGAACTACATCATCCCAACCCGTTCGTCCCGAGCGAAGTCGAGGGACTGGTTCGAGCGAAGCCGAGAACTTCAAACGCTGGCCGTCTCGGCTTCGCTCGACGAAGAAATCCCTCGACTTCGCTCAGGACGAACGGGTTTTGATTTGAAGGAATTCATATGACCATCGCTGCCGTCCGCACGGGTTCACCCGCCAATCTCGACAATCTGCTGCAGACTACCACCGAGGATCCCGGCCAGCCCGGCCCCGGCGAGATCCGCGTCAAGCTGGCCGCCTCGTCGCTCAACTACCACGATTTCGCGGTGGTGACGGGCATGATCCCCGCCGCCGCCGGGCGCATCCCGATGTCGGATGGCGCGGGCACGGTCGAGGCGGTGGGTGACGGGGTCACCCAGTTCAAAGTCGGCGATCTGGTGGTGTCGACCTTTTTCCCCGACTGGCTTGACGGCACGCCGCCAGCCACCGCGTTTCGCGGCGTGCCGGGGGACGGGATCGATGGCTACGCACGCGAAGCGGTGGTCACGCCCGAACACTGGTTCACCCGCGTTCCCGCAGGCTACACCGCCGCCGAAGCCGCCACGCTGACCTGCGCCGGGCTCACCGCCTGGCGCGCGCTGTTTGTCGATAATGCGATCCGGCCCGGATCGACCGTGCTGATCCAGGGTAGCGGCGGGGTGTCGATCTTTGCGCTGCAGTTCGCCAAGGCAGCAGGAGCTACCGTGATCGCGACCAGCTCGTCGGACGCAAAGCTAGAGCGGCTGCAAGCGCTCGGGGCGGACCACCTGATCAACTACAACGAAGTTCCCGCATGGGGCGCAAAAGTGCTCGAACTGACCGGCGGTGCGGGGGTGGACTGCGTGGTCGAGATCGGCGGCGCGGGCACGCTCGACCAGTCGATGATGGCGACCCGGGTCGGCGGCCACGTCGCGCTGATCGGGGTGCTGGCGGGCTTTGCTGGTCCGGTCCAGACCGCGCTGCTGATGGCCAAGAACCTGCGCGTCCAGGGGCTGACGGTGGGCAGCCGCGCGCAGCAACTGGCGATGATCGCCGGGATCGAGGCTACCGGGATCAAGCCGGTGATCAGCGATCATTTCCCGCTCGCCAGCCTCGCCGACGCCTTCCGCCATCAGGCCGCGAACATGCACTTCGGCAAGATCGCGGTCGATATTTAGGCGGCGCCCGGAAGAGGCAGGTGCAATCCGCGCTGGCTGGATTCGGCTATCCGCCGGGCCGCTCGGCTGCTCAAGATCAGGCTCTGAACCTCGGGTTTGCCGCAGCGCAGGCGATAGAATCCGATGACGGAGTGCGGCAGCCCTAGATACCGCTTCTTCTCTGCCGTGATCTCGGGTCACGGGACGAAAAATGGTCGCGACCAAGGTGCGAAAATGCGCCAGACTGCTACGCGCAGCCCGGTTCGGCACACGTCGAAGCGCAGGCAACTGCCGTAATTTGCCCCGAAAAAGCTTCCACCGAAAACGGCTGATTGAAACCGCAAGCGCTCAAGCGGCTCCTCATCGCGGTCGGGAAAACGCGCCTGCAAGTTGCGCCAGCCTGACAGCAACCAAACCATGGTAGTCGCCAGGAGCCACAGCCCGATGAACAGGAACGGGAAGATCGCGAGAAATGCGTTCTCGTTCATCGGCTGCAGCTCACGGCCGGATGACGATGCCGACGGCGGGATCGGCTGTTCCCGCAAGCGTATCGGCGAAGGCCATGCGCGCCGCTTCGAGACCGCTGCGCTCGTCCACGGCCACAGTGCTGCCGGCTTCGCCGATAAACTTGCGCCAGCTCGCCGCGACCGCCTCGCCGAAAGCCTTGGGGCCAAGTTCCTTGATCGCCGCTATCGCATGGTCGGGGGCGAAGAACAGTACCGGCGTGGGGCCAGGCAGTTCGCCGCTGGCCTGCCCGAACCCGGCCCCGACATGCGTCGCGCCGACGGTGCAGGAGTATTTCAGCTGGGCATCGAGCGCGGAATGCACCGCGTGGATCAATGCGGCATTGCCAGCAAAATCGACCAGCACTGATGGAACTTGCGCGAGCTCGGCGATCTGATCGTAGGACAGCACGTCGTCATAGAACCCGCCGCTACGCACGAACTCGACATTGCCCGCCGAAGTGAGCCCGATCCGCTTGACCTGCGGCGATTTGTCGCGGGCAACGCTGGCCGTGGCCATCGCGGTTTTCGACGAGGCACTGGTGCAGATCAGCGCCCCCGCGCCGAACCAGCCTTCCCTGCGCATCATGCTCTCGATCAGAAACCCGGTCTTGAACAGCGGGCCGAAGATCATCCGCTCGGCCTCGCGCGCCGGATCGTGCTCGGGATCGTCGGAGAGGCGCGAATATTGATTGTAGATCGGGCTCATCGGCTGGCGGTGCGCGGCGGCATCAATGAAACCGCTTGGGCTCAACTTGTCGGGCAGCACATCGAGGTGGCTCGCCATCGGCAGGTAGCCATAGACGCGCTCGCCCACCGCGATGTCGGGATGCCTGGATTCCACCACCACGGCATGCCCCCACATCGGCACCACGCCCCACTCGCCCTCGCCGGGAAAGAAGTTCCAATAGCCGAACGCATCGCCCACTACCGCATAAGTCACATTGTTGGCGGTTACCGAGAAGCTCTCGATCTTCAACCGAACTTCGCCATCGCCGAGCGACAGAGCGGGAGAATCGACGATTCGCGCCTGCGACAAGTCGCTGCGATTCACCTGGACAGTTCTGCTCATGCTCGGATCACCTGTTGTGGAACTGGGGACCAGACTAGGCGAAGCCGCAGAGCGGTCAATCTTACAACAGTGGCACCATCAGGCCGCCGTCGGCCATCCGCGGATCGTCCTTGTGGACCTTCGCCGCGCCCCAGGTGCCGTCGGGGCGCCGACCGGTGATCACCACCTCATCCTCGCCGACCAGGCCCAGCTCGACCTCGCGGTCGGGCAGCATGGCGATGACCTTGTTGCCCACCGTGACCAGCACCTGACGATTCTCGACGAAGGCCATCACTGCGAGCGCTTTGATATCGCCGTACCACGGCGCCTCGCGCCAACGCCCCGGTGCGCCCGGATCGACGGTGAAGTTGACCCGGAAGCCCAGCTCGCTGACCACGACGATACGCGATCTGGCGGGATGCCAGTGATCGGGCACCTTGTCCCAGACCAGGTACCCGCACATGAACTCACGGCAGCGCTGCGGACGTTCCTCGTAGATCTCGCAGCCCTGCCCGACCGCGCAATGGCGGCACCACTGGCCCTTGGCGCTATCGGTCTCGGGGATCTTGAGAACCTTGCAGCACAGCGTGCACGAACCGCAGGCGCGGCCGTTGACCGTGGCTGCGGCGTCCGTGCTCACACCCGCATCGGCATCAGTACATAAAGCGCCGGGCTCTTCTCGTCCTGCCGGATCAGCGTCGGCGCGCCGGCATCGGCCAGATGCAGCTCGACCGTGTCGCCATCGATCTGGGCGAGGATGTCCTTGAGGTAATTGGCGTTGAACCCGATTTCGAACCCGGCGCTCTTGTAATCGGCGGGGACTTCTTCGGCCGCAGTGCCGTTATCGGGCGAGGTGACCGACAGCGTCACCTTGTCGTTCTCCAGCGCCATCTTGACCGCGCGGGTCTTTTCGGTGGCGATCGTCGCAACGCGGTCAACGCCTTCCCAGAAGCTCTTGGGATCGAGCTTGAGCAGCTTGTCATTGCCGGTCGGGATGACGCGGCTGTAATCGGGGAAGGTGCCGTCGATCAGCTTGCTGGTCAACACCACACCGTTTTCCCCGCCCAGCGTAAAGCGAACCTTGCTGGCAGACAGATCGATCAGCACGTTTGACGCTGGCGCTTCCTCAAGCAGCTTGCGCAGCTCCGCCACGCATTTGCGGGGCACGATCACGTCGGGCATGCCCTCGGCACCGTCGGGTTTGGCAATCGTGAAGCGCGCCAGCCGGTGGCCATCGGTCGCCGCGGCGCGCAGATCGTCGTCGGTGACATGAAGGAAGATGCCGTTGAGGTAGTAGCGGGTTTCCTCGGTGCTGATCGCAAATTTGGTGCGGTCGATCATCTGCGCGAGCAGCGCTGCGCCCAGCTCGAAGCTGGTCGGCAGATCGCCCTCGACAATCATCGGGAAATCGTCGCGCGGCAGCGTCGGCAGCGAGAAGCGGCTGCGCCCAGCCTTGACTGCCATCCGGTTGTCGGCGGTTTCAAGGCTGACCTGGCTGCCATCGGGCAGCTTGCGTGCGATATCGAACAGCAGGTGCGCCGAAACGGTAATCGCGCCGGGCACTTCGACCGAGACCGCGCTCAGGCTTTCCACCACTTGCAGGTCAAGGTCGGTTGCCATGACCTTGAGCGTGCCATCGGCGGCGGCTTCGATCAGCACGTTCGACAGAATCGGGATGGTGTTTCGGCGTTCGACAACAGACTGGACGTGCGACAGGCACTTCAGCAGCGTCGCGCGTTCGATGGTGGCCTTCATGGTCGGTCTAGTCCCCTAGTCGCCAAATGCGCAGGTCTGGAATCGGCCCTGCGCCGTCAATTTGCGGACTACCTTCCTTAACGCCGGGTCCCGTCGCGGCAAGGTTTGTCGGCGTTAAGGCGGCACTAACTGGGGATAAATCAGCGCAATTGTCCGCTCGGGCGGCGGCTTACCTGACAGCCGCCATGTCGCGGTACATTTCCCCGGTCACCGCGACATACGAACCCATCATCGTCATCGTGACTTTGGGCAAGGTATCGATTTTCACCCCTGCCTTGGTCAACTCGCTCACCAAGACATTGAACTGGTCTTCGGTGATCTGGTCGGGGGTCGGATTTGCCAGCCCTGGCCCCAGCCCGAACACCCGGTCAAGGACTGCGGTGGGAATAGTCATCGTCCCGAACTGACGCGCCAGCTCATCGTGGCTGACCCGCGCGATGACATACTTTGTGTAAGCATCTTCCTGTTCGGACGCGACTTTTTCGCGCTTGATGCAAACGTCGACAACCGTTGAAAGCGCTTTGGCAGATTCGGGATTTCCCGGCTGACCCTCTTTGTAGGTCAACATCTCCTGAACCAGCGCCGGCCCCAGGGTCTTGGGTGCCAACTGGACTGGGCAGGATGCCTGCCCTGGGGTCATCGCCGCGGCTGACTGGCCGGAAATGCCAGCGGTAAGCAGCGCCGCAGCAACCAAAATACGCATTCAAAATGCCCCTTTTGTCATATCAACTCATCATCGCCATGCCGCCATTAACGTGCAATGTCTGGCCGGTTATATAGCCCGCTTCCTTGCTGGCGAGATAGGCCACCGCCGCGCCGATGTCTGCGCCCTCGCCCATCCGGCCCATCGGGATCCGCGCATTGAGCGCATCCTTCTGCGCATCGGGCAGCCCGTCGGTCATCGCGGTGCGGATGAACCCGGGCGCCACGCAGTTGACGGTAATGCCCCGGCTGGCCACTTCCTGCCCGAGCGATTTGGACATGCCGACCAGGCCCGCCTTGGCCGCCGCATAGTTCACCTGTCCGGGATTGCCGGTCGCCCCGACGACGCTGGTGATCGACACGATCCGCCCGTGCCGCGCCTTCATCATCGGCTTGCACGCCGCGCGCATCAGCCGGAACGCCGCTTCCAGATTTACCCGGATCACCGCGTCCCACTCCTCGTCCTTCATCCGCATCGCGAGGTTATCGCGGGTAATCCCGGCGTTGTTGACGAGGATATCGATCTTCCCCAGCGTATCGACCGTCGCCGGGATCAGATGTTCGACCTGCTCGGTGTTGGACAGATCGCAGGTGATCTCGACATGGTCGTGACCGTAAACGTCATTCAATTCCTCGCGAAACGCGCGCAACTTGCCCGGATTGGTCCCCGACAGCGCCAGCCGCGCGCCCTGCCGGGCCAAGGCATGGCTGATCGCCGACCCAATCCCCCCGGCTGCGCCGGTGACGAGTGCGGTCATGCCGGTCAGGTCGAACATGCGGTGTTCCATCAATCAAACTCCAGATTTGTTCGCGCAAAGGCCGCAAAGAGCGCAAAGAATTAAGCGCCAGCACGGTGATCGTTGACCAAACGACGGATGCCCTCCTTCATGGTCAACCCGGAAAAATTCAAAATCAGCCCAAGGGGCTGCTTCATCAAGCGGAGATAGGTCAGCAGCTGCTTAGCATGCACTTTCCCAAGCTGCTCAACAGCCTTAATCTCTACAACGAGAATGCCTTCCACAAGAATGTCCACACGGAATGCAGCGCCAATCTTCAAACCATCATATTCAATGTCAATCGGCACTTGTCGGCTGACCTTGTATCCCATTCGAACCAAGGCCGCCGAAAGTACGATTTCATAGACGCTTTCCAAGAGCCCCGGTCCAAGCTCGCGATGAATCTTGATCGCTTCGCCAATCACATCGGAACTGATCGCATCGACATCCTTCATCGAAATCCTCTTTGCGCTCTTTGCGTTCTTTGCGCGAAACCAATCAAAGACCTGCCAGAAGCGCCTCGATGTCGGCCATCGTTACCACGCTGGTCACCGAAACATCGCTCACACAGCGGCCGATCATCGGGCCTAGCACCTTGCCGCCAAGTTCGGTGAACTGCTCCACCCCGGCGGCGTGCATCGCGATTACGCTTTCGCGCCAGCGGACGCGGCCGGTGACTTGTTCTACCAGCAGGCGTTGAATTTCGGCCGGGTCGCTGACCATGCTGGCGGTAATGTTGGCGTAGAGCGGGACGGTAAGCGCGCCCGGCGGCGTTGCGGCCAGCGCCTGCGCCATCGCGTCCGCAGCGGGCTGCATCAGCGGACAGTGGAACGGGGCCGAGACCGGGAGCAGCACGCCGCGCTTGATCTCGAACTCCTTGACCATCGCAATCGCCCGCTCGATCGCGGCCCTGTGCCCCGACAGCACGACCTGGCCGGGATCGTTGTCGTTGGCGACGGTGCAAACTTCTTCTTCAGCTGCCGCATCGGCAAGCGCCTGCGCCTTTGCCAGATCTGCGCCAAGCAGCGCGCACATTGCTCCCACACCGACCGGCACCGCCGCCTGCATCGCCTGTCCGCGCAGCTTGAGCAGCCGCGCGGTATCCGCCAGGCTGAACGCGCCCGCCGCGCACAAGGCAGTGTATTCGCCGAGGCTATGCCCGGCGACAAACTCGGCCTTGTCGGCCAGCGCAATCCCGCCCTCCAGCTCGAGCACTCGCAGCACCGCGATGGCATTGGCCATGATCGCGGGCTGGGCGTTTTCGGTGAGGGTCAGCGCCTCTTCCGGCCCTTCGCGCATGATCAGCGACAGCTTCTGCCCGAGTGCATCGTCGACTTCTTCGAACACCGCGCGCGCAGCCGGGCTGGCGGCGGCAAGGTCCGCGCCCATGCCGACCTTCTGGCTGCCTTGCCCGGGAAAAACGAATGCTCTCATCTTGGTCTCCTCTTGGCCAGCGCGCCTAATAGTTGACGCGGCCGTCCTCAACCCCCGAACGGGACAATCTTGTTGGCCACATCGTGCCCGATGTCGGCGCGGCCGAGGTAGGGGATGCCGGCGCGGCCGCACCAATGCCGCGCAATCTGCTCTGCGGAGATGCCGAAGGCCACGTCGTTTTCGGGCGTGCCGCTGACCCGGCCGAGGCGCAGTCCGGCGATTCCCGGCAGCATCGCAGTGATGTGGAAAAACAGCCGATCAACCGCATAGTCGTATTCGGCGACTTCTTCGACCAGTACAACGTGACCATTGAGGTCGGGCATCAGTCGCGTGCCACACAGCATCGCCAGGGTCATCAGGTTGAAGGCGACATGCGGTTGCTTATCCAGTCCCGGCTCGAGCCCGGAAGCATCGCCCGCCAGCCAGCCCAACGTCCGCTGCACCGCCTCGTCCCCGCCTTCGCGGCGGATATCGGTGGGCATGGGGGCGTGGACCTGTTTGCCAATGCCCGCCGCATAGAGCCCGCCGAGCAGCATCCCGCCGTCCGAATAACCAAGGTAGGTCTTGTCCCCCGCCGCGCCGTCCATCTGCGCGATGGCGTCTCCGGCAATCCGCGCCGCGCCATAGCCGCCGCGTGCGAACCACACCGCATCGAACGCCGGATCGTTGGCGCAGTCGAGCAAAGCGGCGAGCCGCTGCACGTCGCTCCCGGCAAAGTGGCCGTCGCTCAGGAAGCACTGCTCGTGGAAATGCAGTTCGAGGTCGGGGTAATCTGCCGCGAGAGCCCTGACGCGGGCCGCATCGTCGCGGGTCAGTGATCGCGAAGGCGCACAGATGGCGATAGCGGGCATGGTTCTTCCTAACCCGCCCGGCCTGCCTGACAAGCCAAAGCTGCAAGGTTGCGCTCACAGACAAGGCCGCATACCGGAATGTCACATGACCGACCTCACTTCACACCCCTGGTTCTTCTGCGGCATCGGCGGCTCGGGCATGCTGCCGCTGGCGCTGATCCTGCGCGGTGCCGGAGCTGAGGTGGCGGGATCGGACCGCAGCCGCGATCAGGGCCGCACGCCCGAAAAGTTCGTCTGGCTGGAGAGTCTGGGCTTCGCGCTCCATCCGCAGGACGGCAGCGGCATTGTCTCGGCGGATCAGACGCTGGTCGCCTCCGCAGCGGTAGAGGACACCGTGCCCGAAATGGTCCGCGCCAAGGCACTGGATTGTCCGCGGATGTCGCGTGCGGAATTGCTCGCCACGCTGTTCAACGCCGCGGGCAGCCGCATTGCGATCGGCGGAACCAGTGGCAAGAGCACGGTCACCGGGATGGCTGGCTGGATCATGGACCAGGCCGGACGCGATCCCACGATCATGAACGGCGCGGTGATGAAGAATTATGCCGCGCCCGATGCACCCTTCGCCAGCGCGCGGGTTGGCACTGGCGGCGTGTTCGTTTCCGAAGTCGATGAAAGCGACGGCTCGATCGCGCTCTACCGCCCCACGGTTGCGGTGCTCGGCAACGTCAGCCTCGATCACAAAAGCATGGCAGAGCTGCGCGACCTGTTCGGCGATTTCCTTGGCCGCGCCGACGTTGCGGCGATCAACCTCGACGATCCCGAGGTCGCCGCGCTTGCGCCGCGCGCGAAGGCGGTGGTCAGTTTCGGGATTGAGAGCGCCGAAGCCATGATCGGGGTCGTGCCAGGCTCGATCATCGAAGGCCCGACCAGCCTCTCGGCAACCATTGAGGATCGCCGTGATGGTTCTCACCATCTGCTTGCCCTGCTGGTTCCCGGTCGTCACAATCTTGCCAATTCGTTGGCTGCCTTGTCCGCCTGTTGCGCGGCCTCGATCCCGCTCAGCACTGCGGTACATGCTTTAGGTTCTTTTGTGGGGTTGGCCCGGCGCTTTGATGTTGTCGGAACAAGTCGTTCAAATATCACGGTAATCGACGATTTCGGCCATAACCCTGACAAAGTCGCCGCAACCCTCAAAACGCTCAAAACCCACCCTGGCCGGGTCATCGCCTTGTTCCAGCCGCACGGTTACGGTCCTCTCCGCCAGATGGGCGCCGAACTCGCGCAGACCTTCGCCCGCGAGCTTGGCCCAGGCGACCTGACCCTGCTGTGCGACCCGGTTTACTTCGGCGGCACGGTTGACCAGAGCGAAGGCAGCGAGCGGATTGTCCGGCTGATCAGCGAGGCCGGAGGCAAAGCGGAATACAGCCCGTCGCGAGAAGACTGCGCCACGCGCATCATCGAACTCGCCCGGCCCGGCGACCGCATCGTCATCATGGGCGCGCGCGATGATACGCTGAGTATGTTTGCACGCGAGCTGCTGGGCAGGCTTGGTTGAGGCGGGCTATGTGAACCCCATGATCCTTCCCATTTTTGCTCAACACAAAATGGGGAGGAGGTTTCAAGCCTCTGCCCCGACCTTCTTCTTCAGCACATTGTGCAGCACGAACGCGATGATCGCGCCAAGGATCAGGCCGACCACTCCTGACAAGGCGGCGTTGGTCATCCAGCCGAGCACCCCGCCAAGCGTGCCGGTGGCATCATGCACAGCATGCTCGACCGCGTGGATTACATCCGACGGGCCATGCAGGCCCAATACGTGCGCACCGTGGACCACGATCTGCCCGCCGACCCACAACATCGCGACCGTGCCGACAACCGAAAGAACCGCAAGGATCCGCGGCATCGCATGCAGCAGCCCCCGGCCCAGCGCCTTCGCCGCATTGCTCCGTCGGTTCTCCATCATATGCAGACCGATATCATCCATCTTCACGATCAGCGCGACGGTGCCATAGACCGCCAGCGTGATCACCACCGCCACCAGCGCCAGGATCAGCGCGCGGCTGAGCAACGGCTCGCCAGTCACTTCGGCCAAGGCAATCGCCATGATTTCGGCCGAAAGGATGAAATCGGTGCGCACCGCGCCGCTGACCCGTTCGCGTTCGAATTCGGCCACATCGCTGATCGGATCGGCCAGCGTTTCGCCGTGGTGCTCGCCGCCCAGCTTTTCGATCACCTTTTCCGCGCCTTCATAGCACAGATACATGCCCCCCAGCATTAACAGCGGGGTAATCGCCGAGGGCAGGAATTGGCTGAGCAGCAGCGCGGCCGGCAGCAGGATCGCCAACTTGTTTATCAGGCTGCCCTTGGTGATCTTCAAGATGATCGGCAGCTCGCGTTCAGGCGTGAATTCGGTGACATAGCTGGGCGTCACCGCAGCATCATCGATCACCACGCCCGCGGCCTTCGATCCGGCCTTGGCTGCCGCCACGCCGACATCATCGATCGTTGCTGCCGCCGCCTTGGCGATTACCGAAATGTCATCAAGCAGGGCGACTAGGCCGGTGGGCATCGTGGATGGTCTTTCAAGCGAGGTTCGCCGAGCTAATGCGCTACCTCCGCGACCGGTTCAAGCTTGCAACTGCAACGAATCCCGCACAGGGCCGTCACTTCCGCTACGGCCGAACATATCCCCGCGCGCGACGACTGCGCCGCGCGCATTGGCGAACTTGCCCGCCCCGGCGACCGCGTGGTGATCATGGGCGCCCGCGACGATACTTTGGCGCTATTTGCGTGCGGCTTGCTGGCCCGGCTGGCTTAACAATTCGGCAACTCCCGGCTGCTAGGGTCAGGACTCATTGATCACAACCAGAAGATGACGGTTGCAGCGATTGCGATAGCGGACATGAAGGTGTGAGCGCAGCGGTCGTAACGGGTGTGGATGCGGCGCCAGTCCTTGATTTTGGCGAACAGGTTCTCGACCAGGTGGCGCTTTTTGTAGACCGCCTTGTCGTAGTGATATTGGACCTTGCGGTTGGATTTCGGCGGGATGCAGGGGGTGATGCCGCGCGCGGTCAGCGCGGCGCGGAACCAATCGCTATCATAGCCCTTGTCGCCCAACAGTTCCTTGGCGTTGGGTAACGCGTCGAACAGCAGAACTGCGCCTTTATGGTCGCTCATCTGGCCTTCGGTGAGCAGCATCGCGATGAGGCGGCCGAGGCCATCGCAGACCGCATGCAGCTTTGAGTTCAAGCCGCCCTTGGTGCGCCCGATACATCGGGGAAGAGCCCCCCTTTTAAGAGGCTTGCCGCCGTGCGATGGGCCTTGAGGTGGGTCGCATCGATCATGATCCGGTCAGGCTCCCCGGCCTGTCCCGCCAGCTCGACAAAGATGCGGTTAAACACGCCAAGGCGGCTCCAGCGGATGAAGCGGTTGTAGATCGTCTTGTGCGGCCCGTAAGTG